>DAEV01000062.1 GCA_002509495.1 Methanolinea sp. UBA473
GTCTGCTCGAAGATCTTCACCGGATCCGGCATGATTGCAGGTCTCCTGTCGGTCATGATATACACGTAGGAAAGCCGGTGGACGGTGTATTCCAGGTATCCCTTCGCAAAATCGGAAAGCGACCGGTTCCTCCTTCCCAGGATGAGAATGTGGAACCACTGGACGATCAGGGCGATCAGTGCAAGGATTCCGTAGACCCATGCGACAATGCCGATCGCGATCCAGTACACGATCCGGACGAGGAGTTCGAGCCTGGTCGCATCGTGTTCGTAGAGAAAGAGTTGTTGGGGTTCAGGTTCTGTCATAGGCGGTATTCCTTTCCAGAGTCAATCGGATCTCCCTTCTCATCAATATGACGGAGGATCGGGACGTGAAAGCAGAATAATTTTATACTGTGCTCACCCACATTTCAAGAGCATTTTACTTGGTTTGCGGGCTCGTGGTCTAGCTGGTTATGNNGAGTTCGAATCTCCTCGAGCCCATCTCTGTTCTTTTCAACAATTCCGAATCCGGGAACTTTTTGTTCGAGTTGTAACAAATTTCGGCCTCCTAAAACTAATTTTATATCTCTCCCTCTCCCATGCTCCTGTGCCCTGATGAGGGACGAGGTGAGAGATGCTTTTCATTGCCCTTGTAAAATTCAAAACAACGCTGACAGAGGAGGTCGTTTCACGGAACCTGAAGGATATCGAGGACGATACGAAAGGACAGATACGATACCTGGGAATCTACTGGACGCTCGGAAAGTATGATACCGTAGTCCTCTTTGAAGCCCCGAATGAAAAAGCAGCCATGAACATGGTCTTAAAGCGGGCGGACCGGATGGATATAGAGACTCTCGTGGCCGTGCCTGCCGAGGGGGGGAGTCCGGCCGGACCGGCCTGACCTGCTCCAAACCTGTTCCCGGTGATTGGAACATCAGGAAGCCTTATCAGCAGAACATCCGACCAAGCACTATGGCACTTGATGGAATTCTTACCCCCCTCGGAATTTTCATCGAGCTGGTCGTGGCAGCCCTCGGCTTCTTCCTCGGCGGAGTGAGGAAGAAGATGTACGGTTATCCCATTGCGATCGCATTTCTCCTGTTTGCCGGGTTCGACGTCGGATCATTGATGGGCCTCTCTTCCGATCTCCTCGCAGCACTGAACATACTGGCGATCGTTTCTGCCCTGATTGCGGTATGGCTGCTTGTGAAAACAGAGACGGGCACCGGCTGAATGCAGATTCTCAATTTTCCCCTGGTGATATGAGATCCCAGGCCGGGAGGATGATCTGTAACTGGTCCTGCCCGCGAACCCGGTCCGCTGATATTCATCGATATGATCCACCAATCAACGGATTCGACTGAGATTTTCTGAATTAGTTCGATAAACCGGCCCCGTTCCAAGAAGGCCTGCACCTGGTTTAATTATATATATTTCAACAGTAGAGTCATTCCATAGTCGATACCCTTTGTACCACATCCTCTATGTCGATGATGAGAATGCATTTCTCGACATCGCCAAGTTATATCTGGAACGTTCCGGTGAATTTACCGTCGACACTGCCGGTTCGGCGACGGAGGCAATGAAGATGCTCCGGAAAACCGAGTATGACGCCATCATCTCGGATTACCAGATGCCGGGCCTGGACGGCATCGAATTTTTGCGAAAAGTGCGGAATGAGGGGAATTCCATTCCATTCCTCATCTTCACGGGAAGGGGAAGGGAAGAGATCGTGATTCAGGCCCTGAACGAGGGTGCGGATTTTTATATCCAGAAGGGATGGGAGCCCAGGTCGCAGTTTGCCGAGCTTCAGCATAAGATAATACGGGCGATCGGAAGAAAACGAGCGGAACAGGCTCTCCGGGCAAGCGAGACAAGATTTCGTGAGCTTGCAGAGCTCCTTCCCCAGATCGTGTTTGAATTTGACGAGCATTTCATGCTCAAATATGTGAACCGGCACGCTTACTCGATCATGAGGGCGGATCCCGAGGTTCTGGCCGCGGGGTACAATGTCCTCGAAGGGATCGAACCTTCCCAGCACAAGCGCCTGAAGGAGAACATGGCCCGGCTTGTCCGGGGAGAGCCTATCGTGCACGAGGAATACACGGTGATCCGGAAGGACGGTACCCGGTTCCCTGCCCTGATCTACTCTTACCCGCTGTTCCAGGAGAACAAGTATGCGGGGTTTCGCGGAGTCATCGTGGACATCAGTCCGATGAAGCGCACGGAGGAGTACGGGAAAATCTTAGTGCAGCTCCTGGACAGTGCGCCGGAGGCGATCACCGTAAACGATATGGAAGGCAGGTACCTCTACGCCAACCAGAGGGCCCTCGAACTCTATGGGTATTCCCGCGACGAGTTCCTCAACCTGCGTGTGGATCAGCTGATCAGGGAGGATGGTCAGAAAATCCGGGAGAGGCTTGATCGGATCCGGGAGAGGGGAGAATCCCTGTTTGAAGAAAACCACATCCAGAAAGACGGTTCCAGGATCCCGCTCCAGATCACGGCGAAATTGGCCGACTGGGGGGAGCAGAAGGTAATCCTGGCAATCGCCTCGGATATCACGGATCGAAGGAAGATGGAACAGGCATTGCGAGAGAGTGAAGGGAGGATTTATACGATCGTGGAAAGTTCTCCCATCCCGCAGTTCGTGATCGACAACGACCATCGTATTATTTTATGGAACAAGGCGCTTGAGGAGATGAGCGGGATCTCATCCCGGGAAATGCTCCACACCGATCACCAGTGGAGGGCCTTCTACATGCACGAACGCCCCTGCCTGGCTGATCTGCTCGTGGACAACCGGATCGAGGATCTGGAACTCTATTATCCCGGCATATATTCGAAATCAAAATTTATCGAGAATGTGTATGAAGCGGTAGATTTTTTTCCGCACCTAGGCACGCATGGAAGATGGCTCCACTTTACCGCCTCGGTGATTCGGGACTCCGCAGGCGAGGTGATTGGGGCGACGGAGACCCTTGAGGACATCACCGATCGTATCGATACGGAAAAGGCCCTCAAGCAGACCAATGAGAAACTCCATCTCCTGTCTGATATCACCCGACACGATATCCTGAACCAGATGACGGTTCTTTTAGGATACCTCGATCTCCTGAAAGAGGAGAATATGGAATTGGGAAAACCAACGGAATGTGTACTTCGGATAGAAGAGAGTGCGAACCACATCCGGCGTCAGATAGAATTCACAAGGGAATACCAGGATATCGGGATTACCTCCCCCACCTGGCAGAATCTTGAGAATGCCCTTCGGAAGGTTCTCCGGAATTTCAATATCCCTGGTATATCCTTCCACATCGAAATCGAAGGGCTCGAAGTGTACGCCGATCCTCTTCTGGAGAGGGTGTTCAATAATATCATCGACAACGCCCTGAAACACGGTGGCGGGGTCACGGAAATCTCATTCGAAGTTGCTGAAACGGAGAATGGGATGTGCATCGCAATCTCCGACAACGGGATTGGAGTGCCTTTACGTGATAAGAAGAACATTTTTGAGCGCGGATTCGGGCATAATTCCGGATTCGGCCTCTTCCTCACGCGGGAGATCCTTGACATCACCGATATATCGATTATCGAAAAAGGAATCGAAGGAGAAGGTGCGCAATTTGAGCTCATTGTACCGAGAGGTCATTACCGGATTACCCCATGATGTTCGGAAGGTCCCGTCCCGATCCGGATGGGCTCCATTCCACGATCCTATGAATTGCGGGAAAGAGGAGAAGGATCCATCCCATGTTCGATGAACCGGTCCTTCGTAAATGGATGGGGCTTGAAATATCGAGGATCAACGACGGTGTGGTGAAGGAGCGGAAACGGCTTTCCCTCCTTCTTACAGAGGAGACTCCATCCGCTATGACCAGATCCGGCCGCGAGTACCTGTTCGACAGGGCGGTTCTCCGGGGGATCTTGGGGATACACTGCCCCAGGACCTCCACCGGACCCTTCGTCTCCCTATCCTCTTCTATTTCGACATGGAGGTTTCCGACAGCTGTTTTCTGGACGACAGCTCCGCGCTGGCAGCATTCCAGGTACTGGGGGATCTCTCTCCGAAGAGGGAGATGGTGGACGGGAGGGTATGGGTTGGGCGGGCAATTGTCTTCTCGCTCCTCCGGAAATATCCCACCGCAGTCCAGATCATGATGCATTGAAGAGCGGGCGCGGATTCAGGTGACCTGCAGTGAGAGTGTCCGCTGACGCTCGATGCCCCCGCCCGTTGCCCTGAGCAACCCATTGATCGTGACCCCTGCTGGCACATTGCCGGGAACCGTGAATTCGTACGTAAGAGTAGTGGGGAAGGGTGGCGAAACGACCCCGAGATCGTAGGTCTGCCGGAAGACCATGAGCGCACTGACCTCAATGGAGAGCGAGACGGGTTGTGAGAATCCATATTCGGGAACGATCACCATCGTGTAGGGCACCCTGTCTCCGGCATGAGCCTGAGTACTGACAGGGGAGACGGAGATCTGGAATGAGGCGGGCCCTCCCGGTGTCGAAGTGGTTCCAGGGGACACCAGGGGGGGTGAATCCGTGGTGGCGGGCTGATCCGGTGTGCGTGTTTGTATCGCCCCCGGGCTGGCTGTCCTTGTAGGTCCAGGAGTGAGAAGATCTGTTCCATCCGACCCCTCTCCGGTTCCGGGGATGTTGTGGACGAATGCGAGGAGCGCGACCATGAGAACGATGAATCCAATGATTGCGAGAAGTACTAATCCTGATTCCCTGTCCATGGAATTCTTCCGATCGCTGAAGGGTTATCCGCAATACTACATGGGATTAACTCTATACCCCCTGGTCCCTGGTGGCTTTTATATCCAGGGCATCGCCCGAGGAGAAGTGCCGTAACAACATCATTTATCAGGTCGGAAAAGGGCATAGTAGTCTACTATTCAGGGAAAATCAAACTGGGGGAATAGTGTATTCCGGATAAAATTCTCATAGTGGAAGACGATCCCGTCATAAGCCAGCTCATCGGCTGGCGCCTGGAAAAGTTGGGATACGAAGTCACAGGGCGGGTTCAGACCGGCAAGGCCGCCCTCCATCTGATCGAGGAGAAGCCTCCGGATCTTATCCTGATCGATATCATGCTCAAGGGGGAGATGGACGGGATAGATCTTGCAAAAAGGGTACAGCAGAGATACCGGATCCCGTTTGTATACCTGACCGCGTACTCGGATTCGGAAACCATCGCCAGGGTGATCGATACGGAACCCCGCGGGTTTCTGCGGAAGCCCTTCAATGACGAGGATCTGAAGGTAGCAATCGAACTTGCCATCAGGAAGGCAACCGGGGAAAGCAGGTAACTCCAGGTGTTTCGAACCAGGCTTTCCCATCACCTTTAAGTTACATCTCTCTCATAGTTGCTCCCATGAGAAAGAGCGCTCTGGTTGCACCGGCAATCTTATTCGTCCTCATCCTCACCCTTACTCCCCTTGTCAGTGCGGAAGAGGACTGCGGGTGCGGGCTTCCGGACAGCCCGGACCCTCCCGATCCTTCCCCTCACGATAACGGCGGACCCTCCGACGGCGATTCGTCAGGGACCGATTCCCCTTCCGACTCCGGATCTTCGGATTCATCGGACAGCGGGGGCGGTGCATCCGGGGGAAGTGACGGCTCCATTTACGATGCCATTACAGTGACAACACAGGCCAGGGCTCTCTTCTCGGAAGGAATGTACAATGAATCTCTGGACGCATACAACAGGTCTCTCCGGATGGATCCCTCCAGCAAAGTGTCGTGGCTGGGAAAGGGAGAGGTGCTCTTCCGGATGGAGCGGTATACCGAAGCGCTGGCCGCCTTCCAGAAGGTGATAAAGCTCGATCCTTCCGAGGAGGCGGCGTATTTCTGGATGGGGAACAGCCAGCTGAGGTCAGGCGACTTCCAGGGGGCGATCGCCTCCTACGAGAAAGCGCTCGCAATTAATCCCAAATTTTCGGAAGCAGAGCAGAACCGGACACTGGCAAGGCAGGAACTCGCCCGTGCAGAGGCTACCCCCACCCCTACACAGGTCCTGACAATCCCTCCGCCTGCGGAAGAAGTCTCACGGACAATTGTGACGGCAACTCCCGATACGGGCGCTCCCACACCCGTGCCGACTTCGACACAGATGCCGTTTCTCTATTCAGGGGCGATGGGATCGATTGCATGCGCCTTCTCATTCCTGGCTGCTGTTATTGTCCGCAGGAAGGGATAACTGGGGCCAGGTCAATCCTCTCTTCAGCCCTCCACAGGTTGGTCAGATCCCTCGTGGAAGGGTGATTGGTTGCTAAGCGAGCCCCATGTCCCGGGCCCGGGCGAGCAACCCGGCGACCTCCTCGTCGCTGAGGTCATACCAGTGGAGATAGGCGTCTGCAACAGCGAAAGAGGGTCCGGAACGAATGTTAAGGCAAATTACCCGGTCGGCGTGGCGTGAGACCAGCTGGATTGCCGACCGCGACCCGGTCGGTACCGCTGCGATGATCTCCTCCGGGTTTGCCGGTTTGAGTGCGGAGATGGCGGCGATCATGGTATAACCGGAGGCCAGGCCGTCGTCCGTGAGGATCACCTGGCGTTGGGCCGGATCGGTCATCCCTCGTGAACCTATGAAGAGCTCCATCCGGTCATGAACATTTTTCCTGGTTTCCGCGATTGCCCTTTCGATCTCTTCCCGGGACAGACCTGCAGCCTGCACAAGCCCCTGGTTTAAAAAGACCCTGCCGTCCCACGTGACAGCTCCGAATCCTGCTTCGGGGTTCCAGGGGATCTTCAGCTTCCGGACAATACCCAGCATGAGTGGGATCTGCAGGCGTGAGGCCACTTCCAGCCCGATCGGCACGCCCCCTGAAGGTATCGCACAGACGAGGGGCCGGGAGAGCGGGACTTTTTCCAGGATATAGGAAGCAAGTCTCCTCCCGGCATCCGTGCGGGACGAAAATATTCCGGTACGGCCGCTAAGAGCGGAATCCTCCATCACGATCCCCATGGCAGCCCTCATTCCCTAGAGTGACCGCCTGGGAAATAAGGATATCCTCCGGAACTTGGGGGATCCAGGGGGAAACGATAAGTGGGAAAAGGGTCTATCTACAAACCAGCCTATGGAATCTATTCAATCCGTCATCCTTGCAGGAGGAGTGGGGACCCGGCTCTGGCCTCTCTCCCGTACATTCTACCCTAAGCAGTTCCTGAAGGTGAACGGGCACAGTCTTTTCCAGGAGACCTATCTCCGGGCTCTCCAGCTGTCGGATCCCGGTGAGATCTACGTGGTCACCAACGAGGTGCACCAGTATCTCGTGAAGAATCAGCTGGAAGACCTGGACGCCACGATCGCGGACCGGATGGTGCTGCGGGAACCGGTGGGACGCAATACGCTTCCGGCTATCACATGGGCAATGCAGGAAGTAAAGGACGGTCCGGGAGATTCTCTTGTGGCGATCTTTCCGAGCGACCACCACCTTGGCGAAGGGGCCATGGCAGAGATCCGTGCTGCAGGCGTAACGGCAAAAAAGTACCTGGTCACGTTCGGGATCCCCCCCACTCATCCGAACACGGGGTATGGATACATAGATCCCGGCGACCCTCTTCCGGTTGGATTCAAGGTGCGGAAGTTCCGGGAAAAACCGGACTGGAATACCGCCAAGATCTATATGGATTCGGGATATCTCTGGAACAGCGGAATGTTCCTCTTCTCAACCGGGAAATTCTTTGAAGAGCTCGAGCGTCATCAGCCGGGGATCGCATCGAAGTTCAAGGGCGGCGGGGTGGACTACCACGACCTTCCCTCGCTCTCGATCGATTATGGTCTGCTGGAGAAGACGGATTCGGTTGCGGTGGTTCCTCTTTTGGCAGAATGGACAGACCTCGGTACGTTTCGCGCCTGGTATGAGTACAGGACCCGTGGAAAGGGAGAGAACGTAGGTGAGGCCGAGTACGTCGACTCGACGCATAATTTCGTCCACAGCCCCGGCAAGCGTACTGCACTCATCGGGGTGAATGATCTTGTGCTGGTGGATACCGGGGATGCGCTCCTCGCCTGCCACATGGACCAGACGGACAGGGTCAGCGAACTCGTGAAACGGTTCAAGACCCAGGGAGACACGATCGCGGACTACCATATCCAGGTGCACCGCCCCTGGGGGTCCTACACGGAGCTCGAAAAGACCCGGTTCTTCCGGATCAAGAGGGTGACGGTGAAGACCGGGAGCCAGTTGTCCCTCCAGATGCACCACCACCGGAGCGAACACTGGATCGTGGTCTCCGGCATGGCCGACGTGATCCTCGGGGATCGCACCATCCACCTCCGCCAGGGGGAGAGCACCTTCGTCCCCGCGGGAACACGTCATCGCCTTGGCAATTCCGGAAAGATCCCCCTGGAAGTGATCGAGGTGCAGATCGGGGAGTACCTGGAGGAAGACGATATTACCCGGTTTAAGGACGACTATAACCGGATATGAACCCCCCGCCTCGTACCGGCCCACAGAAACGGATGCACGAAAGAGGAAACCTTGACGGGACGTATAAGAAATGGAAAACAGAAGGCCCGGGAATTGTCCTGGTCATTCACGGCCCCGAGATCTTTGATTCAGGCGCCGTAATGGAGATCGTCCGCCTGCTTGATCCGTCGCGCCTAATCGTAGCGGGAGTGATGGCAAGGACTGCGGCGGAAGAATCAGGACTATCCTGCGAGTACCCGGGACTGCCCCCGAGTGTCGTGATGAAGGAGATCCGGGAACCCGCGATCCTCGCCAACCAGGGAAAAACCCCTGACTCGGGCAGGATCTTCGGCGAGATCGTTGCATCCCGCCTGGAGCGGAAAGGTCTTCTGCAGATTGAGCTGTCCGGGAGGCGGGTCTTCTGCTGGGGTCGCCCCGTGGACGATCTGGCGCTTGGAATTGCAGCCCTGACGGGATGCGAAGCTGTATCCATGGAAATTCCGGATCCCGTCCGGGATCCCGGGACAAGGATCATCAGGGGGTGCGTCAGGGGAGAACCCGTGTATGTGAACGGGATCGTAATTGGCAAAGCTTCGGGAGAGGAGGTAGTACTCCGGTCCGACGGAGAGGATGTGATTCCGGTATCAGGTCTTATTGCAAAATCCCACGGGCTTGAAAAACTCAGGCGCCTGGGCCGGGTGGATATTTCCCGGGCATGGTGCAAAAGCGGTTCCGTGCGGTCGAAATCCCCCGCTATCTCAAAACGCACAGGATCCAGCGGGAGGGTGGTCTTCGTAGACCATTGCGGTCACCGGCTCTACGATGAGATCCATCATAAGGGTGTATGCGGGATTGTCAGCGTGGGTGACGACACGACCTATGTCTGCGGCCATATCGGTGCCCACCTGGGCATCCCCGTCTTCGGGATCGTGGACGGGGACCGCGATCAGGTCGTTTCTCCCGGCTTTGCCCCGGGGTCCTGGCTGGCTCTCGCAGATCCCGGGACCGATGACGAGCTTGGACTCGAGATTGCCCCCCTGATCCCTGCAGGGATCGTCGAATGGGAGGAATTTGTCGGGCAACTGGTTGACCGGCTGGGGGACAGGGCGAAGGTCCGCAGTTGCGGGCAGGACTGACTGGTCGCTTAAGCCCCCGGATAGCCCGGGGAAGGATGACTCATGCGTTTACTTTGACTGCAGACGATAGCGTTCCCTTATCCCATCCAGGGTTTCGATCTCATCGATCCCCTTGTCGTCCCGGATGCGGATGAACCGGGGGAACCGGAGGGCATAACCGGTGTCGTAATTGGGGCTCTTCTGGATCTCCGAATACCCTACCTCAAAGACCATGGACGGCTCGAACCTCACCTCTTTCCCAGCCTGTGAGACGATCCGGTCACTTAAAAGATCGTACACCTCGGCGAGCTGTTCATCCGAAAATCCGGTTGCGACACGGGAGAGGGGGACGAGATTCCTTCCGTCCTGGCAGGCGAGGAGGAACGAACCGAACAGGTGGGCCCTTTTTCCTTCTCCCCAGTCTGCCCCGATCACGGCAAGGTCAAGGGTATCCACCGAGGGTTTGATCTTGATCCAGTTCTTCCCCCTGATCCCGGGCGTGTAGGGGGAGGAGAGTACCTTGAGCATGAGCCCTTCATGCCCGGCATCGAGTGCGTCCCGGTACATGGCATCGATCACATCCGGATCCTCGCTCACCGTCTGCGGGGCCACGTGTGCCGTGACCGACTTCTCCAGGAAGGAACGCCGTTCCCTGAGCGGCAGGTCGATTAAGGTTTTCCCGTCCAGGTACAGGATGTCGAAGATGTTGGGGATCATCGTGATCTCTTTTTGTAGGGAATCGATGCCATATTTCCTTCGGAACCTCCGGAGGACCGTCTGGAACGGCAGCGGCCTGCCCTCGCTGATGGCAATCACTTCACCGTCGAGGATGACGTCGTGTGAGGTGGCATTCATGAGCGCGGAGATGACATCCGGCAGGGCGTCCGTTACCTCTTCGAGTTTCCGCGAGTATAAACGGGACTTTTCGCCCTCCTTGTGGAACTGGAAACGGCTCCCGTCGTATTTGAATTCTGCGGCCACCGCTCCATTCTCTCGGATGGCGGACGGGATCGAGCCCTGCTGGGCGAGCATCATCTTCACAGGGTGGAATACCCGGATGTGAACGTCTTTTAACGCCCCTTCTCCCCTCCGCGCCAGCAAAGCTACCTCCCCAAGGTCATTGATCGCCTGGTAGGCGTGCTCCACCAGCCCGGAATCGATCTGAAACCCTTTCGCGATCGCATCCCGCATATTCCCCTCCCCCACTCCTATCCTTAAGTCCTCCATCAGCAGGCGTGACAGGTATTTCCCCTCGAGCGGAGATACCCTGGAAAATAAGAACCTGATGGTATCGAGTTTCTCCTGCTGGGATGACTTCCCCCGGATCCTGGCAATCCGTTCAAATTTATTCATCACCTCTCCAAGAGTGAGGCCTTCCTCGCCATCTTTATCCTGGCCGGCACCGGCGGCAGGCATGAATTCCCCGAGCGATCGCTGAATCGTGGCCGGCCTGTCCGAACGCTGCGAGAACGTCCTGCTCTGGCGATGCTCCAGTATGTGCTGGAACGCGGTCCCGACATCCCCCGTCCTGTTGATATCGTTGATGATGTCGTCCCTGGTGCCGTCGACAATCCCCGTAATCACGTCGTAAAGGAGGTTCGGACCGATCCCCAGTTTGAGAGGACTCCAGTCCGGAAAGATCCTCCCCCTGACGAACCGGGTGAACACCGGGAGATCCTCCTCCCCAAGCCCGGGGAGTACTCCCGCGATCAGGTCAATCGACTCAAGTCTTCCCGATATCCCCTCCAGGTTCTCACAGATCCGGGCAAACTCAGAGAAACGCATTCCTGTCTCCTTGAATGACAAATTCGACCTGCCCCCGGATAACAGTTCTCTTCGCGTTCTCCTCCCGGGAAAAAACGCGTCCGCAGCGAATGTGGCGGAAGGGCGAGGTTCCTTTCACTGTGGTATCCATCGCGCAAAAACCGGTCCATCATTGTAGGTTTCATATAGACTGAGAGGAAATTCATGTGTGGTATGGCAGAGGAATGGACTCCTGACGCGCTGATCGACCAGAAGCTCGGGCAGACCAAGAAAGAGATGATGGAGTACATCGAGAAGAACTCTGAGAATATCGATTCCAACATCCCCATTTTTTACGGCCACGTAATCTCAATCCTCGAGAAGAATTTCCCCCATCTTCCCGACCAGGCGTATGACCGGTTCATCGATGACCTGACCATCAAGGTCCTGGAGGAGAGCAAACGTTCCACCGATGTGGACTATATCGAGAGGCTCTTCCGGCATGCGAGCAGGGTGAAACGAAAACAGACCGGGCGAGCCATCTTTGACATCGTCCTCGGTTTCAAGTTGATCGATATCGGGAAGTACCATGATGCCATTGAGATCCTGAAGAAATACCGCACGGTGGATGCCATCGTCTGCACTGCAATTGCCTACGGTTACTATGTCCTTTCGTCCAGTGAACTCCTTCCTGGAGAGAAACAGGAGAAGAATACCCCCAGCACGATGGCCCTCAATTCGCGGGAGCAGATGATCGAGCTTGCCAGGCTGCGCCCCCCTGTGAACCGCCTTCGGTTCCCGATGGTTGTCCAGGAACTCAGGGTGAACAAGGTCTTCTGGTTCATGATCAGGACGGCGACGGAATGGTTCCCCCAGGAGCCCGAATTCATCAAGATAGGGCTCGAGAAGGCGAAAAAAGACGGCAACCGGGAGATGAGGGGAGAACTCCTGAAGATTGCTGCCGAACGCTATTACAACGACATGTTCTTCCTCCGGGATCTCTACCACTTCAAGCTGGAGTCGAGGGATGCGAGCGGGGCTACCGCGGTAGTGCGCCAGATGATGCAGCAGCACCCTGAGGAACTCGAACCCCTGTATTACGGAATGCAGCTGGCATTGATCACCTCGCAGCAGTCGGCCTACCAGAAATTCCGCGATACCGCCCTCTCAAAGAAGATGCCCCCGCACATCGTTCTTCTGATGGATTTTGCCTACATGGTCGTCACGGGGCGGAAAAGCGATGCGGAGGCTGTGCTGGAGGACTCAAAGAGGAAGCTTCCTGCCCTGGCCTATTACCTGGAAACGCTGGGTTACATGATCGCGGATATTTTTTCTGAGGACGATAAGCGATCGAAGAATGCAAGAAAGGTATTCCTGGACTCCATCGACCAGTACTGCCTTCGGCTCATCAAGATGAAAGAATACTAAAACCGAAAAACCCGGGTGGACGGACCCTCTCTTTTTGGCATATGCGAGGACGCTACCTGCTTTGTGCAGTCTGTGTTCAGAACAGGACCTGGTGGGGCCATCCGGCCGGTGAACCGGGATTGGTTGCCACCGTGATCCCCGAATCCCTGTAAAAGAGGCCGGCCCCGTCTCTCGCACTCGAAATCGCGATCTCGGGGGTGTTGTTCACTTCGCTCAGGTGGGCGAGCATGATCTGGCCCACGTCGGATATGATGGACCGGATGCATGCGGCCGCCGATGGATTGGAGAGGTGACCGCGCCGTGAACGGATCCTGCGCTTCAGCACTTCCGGGTAGGGTCCGGATTTCAGCATCTCCGGGCAGTGGTTGCTTTCGAGGACGACCCCGTCGCAGCGCCGGAAGACCTCGGTCATCCCCGAGGTTATGATCCCGGTATCGGTGCAGCATGCAAGGGAGAGGTCTCCTTCGCGTACAAGGAACCCGCATGGTTCCCGAGCATCGTGCGATGTCGCGAATGCTTCCACAGAGAATTCCCCGAGGCTGAACCGCTCCCTGTAATCGATCCGCACCGCCCGGACGGGTATCCGTGGGGTAGGCCTGGAATGAAGGAGCTCGATAAGGGTCCCGCCCGTGGCATAGACCGGGACCGAGAAGTGCCTTGCAAGGGCTTCCACGGAGGACAGGTGGTCGGAGTGTTCGTGGGTGACCAGGATCCCCGAGATTCCCTCTCCTTTTCCTCCCGCCGCCTGCAGGCGGGCAAGGATCTCCCGCTTGGAGAGCCCTGCGTCGATCAGGAGGGAGGAAGACTCGCCCTCCACGTAGAGGCAGTTCCCCTTGCTTCCGCTTGCCAGGGAGATGCACCGCATTACATAGTACAAGTGTCTCCATTCCAAGAAAAGGTGCCGGAACGGACAGGTTCTATCGGAATCCGATCAGGCCTGTTTAGCGACTACGTGGAGGGCGGTAGCCTTGAAGGCGATGAAAATCCCTTTTCCCGGGGAAAGGCCCAGTTCATCGTAAGAACGGCGGGTGATGACAGCGCTGACCGGTATACCCGCATCCACCCGGACTTTCACCATGGGACCGATGGGAATTACTTTCGTGATCGTGCCGGAGAGCTCGTTCCGCGCGCTGCTCCTTCCATCCCTTTCCGTCAGGAATACGACGTCTTCGGGTCGCAGGAACACAGTTACCTCTGATCCCGGTTGATAGGGGCAGGTGGCGATCACAGGGATGCCCGAAACATCGATGGAGGCAAGGCCATCTTCGTTCTTCGAGATTCTGCCCTCCAGGACGTTCTCGACCCCCACCATCCGGGCCACCGCACGGTTCACCGGTTTGTAGAATATCTCGTGGGAATCGCCCACCTGCCCGATCGAGCCTTCCAGGATTACCGCAAGCCTCGTGGCGAGCCGCTGCCCCTGGACCATATCGTGGG
>DAEV01000111.1 GCA_002509495.1 Methanolinea sp. UBA473
CTGATTACAAGTCAGCCGCTCTGCCGACTAAGCCACTGGGGCGCAACTCAGTAGTATTGCATCCAAAAAAGAAAAAGGTGATTACCCCCTATCCCCTGTTTTGTTCTTCCTCCGGCTCGTCCGGTCCCAGAGAGTCTCCCCGCAGTAAGCGATCCTGAGAATTCGGTGATAGGGTATCTCTTTCACACCGGCAGGTGTTGCCACCTGGAAGTAGAAGGATTCGGCCGAGACGATCTCTCCCCCAGAGATCCGGCTGGTATCTCCCGGAGCACCGCGGTCGATGAACCATACCTGGGCATCCCCTATGTTGTAGCGGGGGTCGTGAAGAAGTTGAAGCAGGACTTCCCTGCTCCGCATCATGCCCTGCACCCGGAAAAGGCTTTGATCCGTCCCATTTCCATCCTGTTGCCCGGATATGACTATATCTCCCAGAGCAGGTCCGGGGACATGGTCCCGTTCTTCACGAGCCCGTACGCCTCGAATTCCTGCCTGGAGCGCCCGAACTTCGCCGTCCATCCCTCCGGGAGCACATACCGGTAACTTCCGTTCGCGAGAGGTTCGACAAGGGTATATACGTACGTGTCAGCCCCGGGCTGGTACCCGAGCACAACCGCCTCGTACCGTGCGACGTTTGGATCCGGCGTATCGTACCCGGCCAGGGGCATGTTTCCCGACAGGACATCGCCGGCGGTATAAAGAGGCACCGGATGAGTGGCTGCCGGGGTTGCCGGCCCTGCCGGTGCCGTCGCTGTGCATCCTGCAAAAAGGGCCGCAATGGCAATCCACATGAAACAACTGCCAATCAGTGACAATCTGCCCATACACTGACTTACCCGGGAATGTTCATTAATCCAGCAGTAGAACCGGCGAATGTTCAAAGAAATGGGCCTGTTGGGTTCGGACACCACGATCAGGGCCCGGTGCAGGATCTCCCTGCATTTCCATAGGGGTAGTTATCCGTCCACGACCGTGAGCACCACGTGAGAAGGCCTTGCCCTATCATGGAACACCTGCTGTGTTGCGATCCGGATCTCGGTGTATCCGTCCTTCATCGGATTTTCCCCCGTGTTGGTGTTCCGGTCCCAGCAGGGGAAATTGCTGCTGGTCACTTCGATCCGGATACGGTGGCCCGCCCGGAAGACTGCCGCGGTGCTCCCCCCGAAGATCCGGAGAGGGTATACCTCCCGGGGCGAGAGGAGTTCGGGGCTCTCCAGGGACTTCCTGTATTTCGCCCGGAGGATCCCGGAGGTGAGGTTGATTGCCCTTCCGTCGGGAAAGACGTCGACCAGCTTTACGCAGAAATCGGTATCCGGCACATCTGTCGCGACCCAGAGGAATGCCTCCACAGGACCGGCCACGGTGACAGGCTGGCCCAACGGGGGTCCCGTGTACACCAGAACCTGGTTGCAGGCCTCTACGGATCGCTGATCGGCAGGGCCCATGGGGGATACCCCGGGAATGCAGCATGACTGGCCTCCCATACTCGGGACCGGATCCCCCGGATCGTAGACATACACATCCGGGGGCTGCTCCCCGGGAGGTTCCCTGGAGAGGGTCCCGTCTCCTCCCAGGGAATTTGCCATCCCCCCGCTGTGAAGATAGAACGTTACCGCACTCGAGGGCGCCGGAGGCCACTGCGCGCTCTCCCTCCAGGAGTTCTCACCGAGGACGAAGTACCTGACCCCCGGTTCCTCCATGATCCCGTTCTCTGCGCCCTTCAGCCAGTGGTCATACCACCTGATTTGGAGCACGTCCACGGGATTCGATGCGGCAGCCCCGAGATCGCACGACCCTATGACCTGCGACCAGGGATTGTGGTAGTACGGGCCCATTACCAGTTTCTGGTTCTCCCTTGCAATCCGGGACCCGGCATTCCGGGTGAGACCTTCGAAGAGACTGAGCACACCATCCCGGAAGATGTCGTACCATCCCCCTATGTGGAGTGCAGGGACGGTGATGGAGGGGTAGAGCCGGTCGATGCTCCACCGCTGCCAGTAGGCATCGTACGCCGGATGTTCCAGCCATTCGAAGAAGTAGGGAGCGAGTTCATAGGCTTTCAGGAGAGGAAACGTGTTCATCGGGAGCCAGTCCCACCAGTCGTGCATCGATTTCAGGGCTTTCCTCAGGGTCGCCTCGTACTGCGAGAGCCCCCTCCGGCGGGCGGTATCGGCCGCAAGGTACAGGGACCAGCTCAGGTTGAAGGCAAGGGAGAAGGCACCCCCGTTGTATGCCCAGCCCTCGTAGAACTGCGGGGTGCAGAACGCCGGGCAGATGCAGGTGAGGTGGGGCGGCCGGGCTGCGGCGGCCTGGAGCTGGGTCGCACCCCCATAGGAGAATCCATACATCCCGACCTTTCCCGAAGAGCCGGAAAGAGATGCAGCCCATTCGACGGTATCGTACCCGTCCTCCATCTCGTTCCGGAAGGGAGAGAACTCCCCGCCCGAAGACCATCTTCCCCTCACATCCTGGGAGACTACCATGTAACCCCTCGAAGCATACCATGAGGGGTGAGCATAGGAAAATGTCATGGCGTGGGCCTTGTCGTACGGCTGGCGGATGAGAAGCACCGGCCATGGACCGTTTCCGAAAGAAGGCCGGTACACGTCCGCATACAGCACGGTTCCGTCCCTCTTCTCTGCAGCCACGTCCCGTTCCACCACCGCATTCCCGATCGAAAGGCTCTCTTCCATGATCACCCTGCTTCTTTAATCCATACAGGAAGGGGGATATTATATTGCCTTCCCTTTCCCGCTCCATGGCATTTTACTGCCCCCTTACCCTACAGGGTGCGAACCACAACATTCACTGCGGAGCGCGAGGAAACCGGGCAGGGCTCCAGCCGGAGCATGTCCTGCCAGGGTTGTCTTTATGGGTTGCCGGCCCTGAAATCTTATCTACATGAGGTCCCGTCTTCTTCTCACCGGGTCCATCCTTCTTTGTGCGATCCTGGTTGCCGGATGCACTTCGCCGACGGGATTGCACACCCCATCTCCCGATGCCCGGACTGCCAGCGTAACGGCGAACCCGACCTTCACGCCGGATAAAACCATCTTCACCATTCATGCATCGCCGGAGAAGTACAGTCCGATCATGTCATCCGCCGTGGGAATCCGCCTTACCCCCGACTATACCGCATCTGTCCCGGTCTCCTACAACTGGACAGCCAATTATGGGACTTTTATCTCCTGGAATGCCACAGAGGGGAACGTCACCATCGGAAACCAGAGTATACGGACAACTGATCCTTCCATCTACTGGTCCTATCCTCCGGAGGACATGGGAAGAGAGAAACCACCTGTCACGGTTCGTCTTGTAATCGAATCCGAACGGCTGATCCATGGGGGCGGGGGAGGACGGGGAACGATCGCCTGGAGCGAGATCCGCATCGGGTGGGAGAAGAACGATACCGCCGTTGCAGGACCCTGACGCACCCTTCCAAAGGGATTAAACCGTCAGGAGAAGACCATTACGTAATGGCCCACCTCACCGTGGACATCGGCGGCAGGCCCGGGTTGGACTGCCGGGGATTCTGCGAGTACTGCTATTTCAAACACGTCAAAGAAACCGTCCCGTTCGGCTGCCGGTACTGCCCTCCCTACAAAAAGGGGTGCGATTATTGCACGAGGAGCGTGCGGGAGTACTACCAGGGATTCCGCGAACTCCGCGACATCGCAGACGATGTCCTCGCCCGGCTACAGACAATCCCCGATGACGTGACCCGGATCACGATCAGCGGAGGCGGCGACCCGAGTTGTTATCCCTGTTTCACCGACTTAATCGAGCTCCTTTCCAGCATGGAGGCGCCCCTCCATATCGGCTATACAAGCGGGAAAGGTTTTGACGACCCCTCCGTCGCCAGGTTCCTCATCGACCACGGCCTCTCCGAAGTTTCCTTTACCGTCTTTTCTGTGAACCCCGCACTCCGGAAACGGTACATGCACGACCCCACCCCTGAGGCCTCCCTCTCGGTACTGGAGCAGCTCGCGGCAGAGATCGACGTGTATGCAGCCACCGTGGTCCTCCCGGGGGTGAACGACGGGCCCGTGCTAGAGGAGACCGTTGCATGGCTGGAGGATCGGGGTGCGAAAGGGCTCATCCTGATGCGGTTTGCGAACAGCCGCGAACAGGGCCTGATCCTCGGAAACAGCCCGGTGCTCCGTGATCAGCGGGTCCAGACCGTCGAGGAGTTCCGCGACATGGTGGGCGACCTGGCCGGGCGGTTTTCGATGAAGATCTCCGGGACGCCCCTGTGGGACCCGGAGATCGGCTCTCCCTTCGCCCTGGCCCGCGAACCCGACCTGCTCGGGAAGCTTCCGCGCCTGGAAGGGAAGGCCACGGTGATCACCGGTAGTATCGCAGCCCCATTCATCAGGAAGATTCTCGGTTCCCGGGGAAAGGGTGCCCATGTCGTGGCAGTCGAAAAGGACATCGCCTGTCTGATCACGATCGAGGATCTCCAGGCGCTTGACCCGGCCTCGCTCGATCCGCTGGTAATCCTTCCCGGGAGGGCCTTCGTCCACGACCGCGAGGCCGCCTCGATCCTCTCCAGGGACGGGGTGGAACGCACCGTGATCAGGGGGCCCGAATCCCTCACTGCGGATGCGGAGACCAGTATGGGTATGACCCGGTCAGGCGTGCTCGCGCTTGAGATGGAGGCGTTCTCGGATCTCATCCGGTTGATCAACAGGTACGGGGGTTGAACCTCCTTCCCTGCACGATACCCTTATCATCGCCCTGCTCGCACTAGATATAGCACTCTTCCCACAGGGAAGTGCTGGCAAATGTAAGTCCGACGTGCCTTTTGGCACTGGCCTGCCCTGCAGGCTTGGGATTACAGAGAGTCAGCGGAATTATGACTCCTTTTCGGATTTACATGGGATCCCCCGATGAGGGGCTTCCCTTGCAGAATACATCTGGAAATTTCACTGGAATTGGGAGGTGAACAGGACATGGCACGAATGCATGCACGACGGAGGGGACATTCAGGTTCCGTGCGCCCCTACCGCAAAGAGACGCCCTCTTGGGCCAACACCGATCAAAAGGCCATAGAAAAGGTCATCGTGGACCTTCGCAAGGAAGGAATGCCAAGCAGCCGGATCGGGCTCATTCTGCGGGACAGGTACGGAGTCCCCGATGTGAAACTCATCACGGGAAAGCGGATCGAGCAGATCCTGAAGGAGAAGGGGATGCGGCCCGAGATCCCGCAGGACCTTCGCAACCTGATCGAAAAGGCGCTCGGCTTGCGAAAGCACCTGGTTGAGAATAAGAACGACCTGCACAACAAGCGCCAGCTGCAGCTGACAGAGTCCAAGGTCAGGCGGCTTGTGAAGTACTACACCGGTAACGGAAGGTTGCCGAAGGGCTGGAGTTACAAACCCGAGACCGCAGAGATCATCCTCTCCCGATAACGTATGTCCCTGGAAGACACCGCACAGAGATTGGCCGAACACCTGGCAATGCAGGAGTTCGTGGAGGTGTACGCACACCATGATGCCGACGGCATCGCCGCAGGTTCCATCATCTGTTGCGCACTCCTCCGCAGGGGCATCCGGTTCCGGCTCCGGGTCCTCTCCCGGGTGAGCCCGGCGGCAATCTCCCCGGAAACCCCTACCCTGCTCTGCGACTTCGGGGCGGGGATGGAAGACCTGCCGGGGGAGGTCATGGTGATCGACCATCACCTGCCCCACTTCCAGGGAGCTCTTCACGTGAATCCCCGCCTTCACCAGATCGACGGGGACCGGGAGCTCTCTTCATCCGGTGCCGCATTCCTCGTGGCGCAGTCCCTGGGGGACAACCGCGACCTTGCCGGGCTGGCGATGCTGGGGATCCTGGGGGACGGTCAGGAGATGAAGGGAATGAACCATTCGGTCTTCAACGAAGCAGTGACAGACAGGATCGTCACCCCCGCCCGGGGGTGCCTCCTTCCCGGAAGAGACGGCCACGAGCGGCTCCTGTCGGCCATCAATCCCTATCTGCCCATGATCAGCGGAGACGAGATGGCAGTCGCGGACCTCCTGGATGCCGCTGCAGAGGGCGAGAGTATTTCCTCTGAAATCCTCCTCTCTCTCCTCGTCATCCGGATAAGCCCTTTCGTACCCGCAGAAACGCTCCTGGACCTCTACGGGGACCGGTACGAACTCGAGCGCGAGGTCATCCCGGACGCCCATACCTTCACCGCAGTGGTGGATGCATGCGGGAAGAGCGGCCGGGGGGGGCTCGCTGCATCGCTATGCCTCCGTTCCCCGGAAGCTCTCCCGGATGCCTGGGACACTGCATTGCGCCACCGGATGAAGGTGGTGCATGCCATCCGGAATGCATTCGGGAAAACCGGATCGGGAGGATTCTACGAAGTCGTGGATCCCACCGTGGCAAGCGATGTGGCCGACGCACTCGCACGCGATTCCATCCAGGAGGCCCCCGTTGTGGTAACGGCACGGTCAGACGACCTCTGCCATATCTCAGCCCGGACCCCCCGCGGCATGGAGATGGACATCGGAAGTGCTGTCCGCGAGGCCGCCATCCAATGCGGAGGGATCGGAGGAGGGCACCGGCTCCGGGCGGGGGCCACCATCAACTGCAGCCGGCTGGAGCAGTTCCGGGAACACCTTCAGAAGGCGGTGGCCGGATGATGGAGATCGAAGGCGAGATCCGGACCCGTCACCGGGAACCCGGGAACGTCGCTGCGGCGCTCCGTCCCGACAACCTCTCCAGTATGCACACTGTGCCGGAGGGTGAAGTCGTGATTTGTACAATCCGGGGCACCTCGATCCGGTCGGTGATTGCATCGGTGGATGATTATCTGATGAACCTGGCAGTGGCAGAGGAGCTATGTGGCTACACTTCGATATGACGGCTGAACTCCTGTTCAGCGCAGAGTTTTCGGAAGAGGCGAGACAGGCATTCCTGGGAGCAGTCCGCGAGTCAGGATCCCTCTTCTCCAAAGGAGTTCCGAAAGGAGTATCCGGGGATGAAGTGGGCAGGATCCTGGGAGAACCCAGGATAGAGAACGCCCGGGTTACCGTTCGCTTTTCGAGCGGCCAGTATACCCGGGTCCACGATGCCCTGTTCCGGTTCCGGAAACAGATCCCCGCCGTGATGGGAAAATTCCGGATGGGTCTCCGGGAGATCGCCGTCACGGAGTATACCATCACCATGAAGGGGGAGTTCCCGGAAGGATTCCACATCCCGAACCTCCCCTTCATCGATCAGTCCCGGTCCCGGATCCAGGGAGACAAGCTGGAGATAGCCCTCCTCGCTGATGCGGCGATGCTCGAAAACCGCGTCCCGGATCGCCTGGTTCGCCTCATCGAGGAGAAGATCCAGGCCGCGTCGTACGGGGGCAAGGGAGAGCATTGGGAGCTCGTCTTCGAAAGCCCCAGAAGAAGAGGGGCGTTCTCTTCGGATCCCACCACGGAGATGGTAAACCGGGGCTGGATCAAGCATGCCCTTTCCCGGGGACAATGGATCCATGGCCCCCAGTCTGTGCAACTCTTCAGGGCATTCGAGAAGATCGTCACGGATGAGATCATCGTCCCGCTGGGATACTCGGAGATGATCTTCCCTAAGCTCGTCCCCTGGGAGGTCTGGAAGAAATCCGGTCATGCGAAGGGTGTTTACCCCGAGATCTACTACGTCTGCACCCCGAAGACCCGCGATCCCGGGTACTGGGAGGATATCGCCGACTATTTCAAGGTAACAGGGGAGGTTTGGGTCGACGAGATCCGCTCCCGGATTGACGGTCCCATCGGGGGACTCTGCTATGCCCAGTGCCCGTCATTCTGGCCATTCCTGCAAGGGGAGACCCTGGCAAACGACTGCCTGCCCATCCGGGTCTTTGACCGGAGCGGGACCTCTCACCGGTACGAGAGCGGGGGAATCCACGGGATCGAGCGGGTGGACGAGTTCCACAGGATCGAGATCCTCTGGCTCGGCACGGCAGAGCAGACGGTCAGGATGGCGGACGACCTTCACCAGGCCTACCGGCGGGTATTCGAGGAGATCCTCGAACTGGAGTGGCGGTGTGCACAGGTCACCCCCTGGTTCATGGCCCAGGAGGGCATGATCGGCGGGGAGAGCAGCTCCTCCTCCTGCGGGTGCGGCTCGAGGATCGGGACCACCGACTACGAGGCATACCTCCCCTACAGCGAGAGCTGGCTCGAGTTCCAGAACGTGAGCATCAACGGGGACAAGTACC
>DAEV01000084.1:0-12680 GCA_002509495.1 Methanolinea sp. UBA473
ACCAGGACAAGGTCGTCCGGAAGACAAAGAAGGAGGCCATGGAGAAGGAAGAGCATTACGACGGAAAGCCTACCGAGTAAGGCCGAAACCGGTCTTTTTTTTCCGTCTCCACGAGGACGTGGAAGTCCTCCGGCAGGGAGGGGGCCTGCAGTCTACCGTATCCTTTTCCGATCCGATCGCCAATTCCGCGACCGGAACGATAACAATCCTGGAATCCTTTCCTGCTGTTTCCGTAATCCTCATCGTCCGGGTACGGGAAGAACGGGGCTCCCGTGATCTCGTCCGACGGATTTCCCGGGGTTCGGAGGTGGTTGACGTCCCGTCGAGCAGGATCCTGGCAGTCCGGGGGAACGAGAGTGCCGTGTGGCCAAAACGCGAGTCCCTTCCGATCGGCAGGAGAATCCCGCCCGTTCCTATTCGATCTTTTTTTACCGGATTTCGCGAAAGATATTGTATGCAAACATGGCACGCCTGCATGGTGCTCTTTCTCGTAGGCGCTGCCCTCTTCTCCGGATGTGTCCGTGAGGGTCCGGCCGGGCAGACCGTGCCCGTCGCCCTGCCAGCGGGTCCACCCCAGCCGAACACCCCGGATCAGCTCGCGGGTCTGGTGCAGGACGCCGCTGCCTACGCAAGGATCGTCGGGAAAGAGCCGGCGCTCGCCGAGTTCTCCAAAAAAGAGGGGATCTTCTCGCACGGCGACGTGTACATCTATGCCTACGGCAACCAGGGGACGCTCCTCGCCCATCCCTATCAGACGGAATCCGTGGGGACGAACCGCCTGGACTTCACCGACGCACGGGGTCTCGCCGTGATCGCGATCGGGAACTATACGGCATCGACCGGCGGGGGATTCATCGCCTACCTCTATCCTGCCCCGGATGGCGGTGTGATCGACGAGGCTGCAAAAGATCGCTACGTTCCGAAGATCGGGTATGTCTGCCCGGCGGGACCCGGCTGGTGGATCGCTTCCGGGATCTACTTCGCAGACCTGGACGGAGCCGACCCCGTGCCGGAGCCGATCGCCGCGATGATCCGGCTCGAAGAGCGTGGCGCGGAGTTCGGGAGAACGCACGGGAGGGAGGCGGCATTTGCCGAGATCTCGAACCGTTCCGGGATGTTTGTCGACCCGGAGGGGCACTACCTCACCGCATACGATTACAATGGCACGGTCCTTTCCCACCCCTATCTTACGGATGCGGTGGGAAAGAACCTCGTCGGGTGGAAGGATGCGTTCGGAATGGAGATCGTCCGATCCGCTGCGGAAACCGCGAGAGCCGGTGGAGGATACGTGATCTTCATCTGGCCCAACCCGAACGCAGGCAACCGGGAAGAGATAAAGATCGGGTACATGCTCCCGGTCGACGGAACCTGGTGGATCGGGTCCGGGGTCTACTTGAGCGAGATTACAGGGGAACCGGCCTACTACCCGGCTCATCCCTCCTGAATGGGCCTCGAGTGGGGGCACTACCGGATACCGGGGTGCCTTCTCCTGCGACCGGTCCGATGACCCCCTCCGTCTCATCGCATCCAGGATGCCCTCTCCTGCGGCCGGTCCGATGAACCCTTCCGTCTCATCGCATTCCGGGGGCCCTTCTCCTGCGACCGGTTCGATGACCCCTTCCGTCTCATCGCATTCCGGGAATTGATCCAGTCCGGCCTTAGCTGGATCTGCGAGCGAGGTTCTACCCCTCTCCCTCCTGTCCTTGGACAAGGGCATGGATGAGCACCACCCCAACTTTTATCTCCCCGTGGACCCATCCCGCTCATTATGCCACTGTTTATAATTCTTGGAAAATTGACCGACAAGGCCATCGAGAAGATGAAGGATGCGAAGGAGCGGGACGCCCAGGCCGCGAAGATCATCCAATCCGCAGGGGGAACGCTGCTTGCCCACTACTACACCATCGGCCGCTACGATGTCGTAGCGATTGTGGATTTACCCTCCGCGGAAGTGCTTGCGAAGGTCGTGATGGAGATCAGCAAGGTGGGCACGGTCAGCACGGAGACCATGACCGCTCTCCTCCCGGAACAGATGTACAGGATGGCAACGGGATCGTAGGAGTCCAGTTCCCCCAGATCTGTTCCGGGTGATTCACCCTTCTGCGGAAAGAGCTGGGATAGAGCCCTGACGAATTGGAGAGCGAGGGTATCATCCACAAGGACGGCTGCCGGCCCGTGCTCCAGGCAAGTGCCCGCATGGCGCCGCGCTGGCAGGATAGCCCCGCAGGATCCCCGTGGTCTTCATCCCCTGCGTAAACGAGCCCGGTGATGCCCTGGCAATCCTTGGGAAGGCGCCCGCAGACCGGGGAGTAAAAGGAATGGCCGGGATCTCCCTGGATCAAAAAGCTGCCGGGAGACCGGATGCGGGCGGCGAACAACTCCCGCGGCTCAACCACCGGATTCAGAAAACAAAGAATCACAATCCTCTTTTTTGAGGATTTTGGAGAGCAACGATGTCGGCACAAATCCCGGGGTGCATGGACGGTGGACGGGCGGAAGGGAGCCCGGAACAGAACGGGACGTGAGAAGGATCGGAGGGAACCACATGGAACTGGATGGGAAAGAACCCGGGGATCCGCGGCCGGTGAAATCACTCGTGGTCGTGTTCTCCTATCATCACATGAATACCGAGAAGATCGCTCACGCGATCGCAAATGTCCTCGATGCAGCGGTGAAGACGCCACAGCAGGTCATCCCCGACGAGATCCGGGAGTACGACCTGGTGGGCTTCGGCTCCGGGATCTATTCCGCACGGAACCACGAATCCCTCATCGAGCTTGCCGATGCACTGCCGCTCGCGAACGGCAGGAACGCGTTCATCTTCTCCACGTTCGGGGCCCCGGTCGCCCTTTTTCCCGGAGAACGGCTCAAAGGTTTTATCAGGGACAACCACTCGGCCCTCCGGGAAACGCTGGAGTCCCGGGGCTACACGGTCGTCGATGAATTCGCCTGTGCAGGGTTCAACACGAACAGTTTCCTCCGGTTCTTCGGGGGGCTGAACAAGGGAAGACCGGATGCCGATGACCTCCGGCATGCGGAAGAGTTTGCCCGCAGCGTGAAGCGGCTCGCCGGGCAGGAGAACAAGGTTGCAGACCGGGGAACGGTGGGGACATGACAGGGAACCATGACAAACCGGGGAAAACTGAAATGACGGCCCCGTCCGAGGGTGGATTCCCACCTCTCTTTAGGTTATCCCGTGCGATCTGCAGGATCGCGACCGGAAAAGCCGTCGCCGAATCGTTTGTCCTCTGGATCGTATTCCTGGTCCTCATCAACGGAACGCCGTTCGGGATTGCGCAGCTCCAGGAGATTACGGGGGGTGCCACGATCCTCGACATGCAGTTCACGACCGGTCCCGACCAGGTGTACGCCATCCTCGACGCCCTCGGGGAGGCCGGGCGGGCGTTCGACCTTACCCGGATCGTTCCGCTCGACCTGGTCTTCCCGTTCACCTACGGGCTCTTCCTCTCCCTCGCGATCTCTTGGGTCCTCCTCCGGTTCGTCCCCGCAGGCAGCCCATGGTTCTTCCTGAACCTCGCCCCGGTTGCCGCCGCAGCGGCGGATTACTGCGAGAATGCAGGGGTACTTACGCTGCTCCTTACCTACCCGGCCCGGCTGGACCCGGTTGCCGCGTTCACGAGCGTCATGTACGTCGTCAAGTTCGCGTTCTCGGTTCTGAGCTTCGGGGCCCTGTTCGTCGCACTGGCTGCCTGGGCGGTCATTTTCCTGAAAGGCCGCTCGCGGAGGAGTCCCCCTGATAGGATGTGAAGGATCCATGGAATCTGGCAGCAACCGCTACCGGGATCTGTTCAATTCCACGATCGGGGAGACCCCGGGGTATGCCCTGAACATCCTCTCGTCCTACCCGGCGCTGCTCATCCCCGGCACCGTCCTCCTCCGCCACCGGAGGAGGGCAGCCGCTGTCCGGAAGCGGCACGAGCGGGAGCTCCACCGGCTGCGGGAAACCCCGGAGGTTCTCACGGAATCGGGCGGCGGATGTGCTGTCCGGGCCGAGGAGGAGATCGTCAGCCGGCGATGATCCCTCGCCATGGTATGCCGTCCTCTTCCGGACCCTGAAGGCCACAGCCGAACACGACCGCAAGCAGGAGGAGCACCGCCAGGGAGACCCGAGGTAGAAGGACAAAGATCCGAACGATCAATCCTTCACCGGCCGGGATCCTTTCCCGCAGGGGACCGCCGGATCCTCTCATGGGCCCTCTTTCTCCGGACATTCTTCTTGTATTCGCGGACCCCCCTGGGAGAGACGCCCCAAGACCTGCTGAGGGCCCGGATCTCCTCTGCCACGGCATCCGGATCGGCCCCGGCCATTCCCAGGAGATGAAACAGGACGAGCCGGGGGGAATCCGTCGTATTGAAGATCTTCACGGCAAGCCGTTCGGGATCCACGGTCCGTGCCGCCAGGTCGATGATGCCCAGCGATAAAAACCCGTTCTCTGTCGGCTCGACGAGGAACTGGAGATAGAAGGCTCCTTCCGGGGCAGGGTTTTCCCTGTTCTCCGGATCGGGATGCCCCCCGCAGGAACTGCAGGTGTAGACGTCGGGGAGATCGTTTACGGTATCGACCAGCGTGGTCAATCGTGTGTCGCACTCGACCGGCAGGGAGAGGACTGCAAAGATCAACTCCTCCCGTGTCCGGTCCCTGCCGACCTTCTCGCATTCCCGTCCCGTGCCATGAGGGGATGTCATCCCTCACCCCTCGGACTTCCGGGAATATTCGAACTCCCCATCAATCAAATCCGTGGGATGTTCATCCACTTGAATGCACCCCCGGACGGGAAGGGATTGCAGCCTGTATTATGGTTTCTTTTTCCCCTCGATCATCTGGTCCATGTAGGCGTTGGCATTCGTAACGAAGATATCTGCGAAGTTCGGAGCCGGGATCAGGGGCTGTTCAAGCATGCGGGTCGTTTCTGCGGAGATCTTCCCCGTCTTCGCGACTTCCGACCCCGCGGTCCGGACGTGCGCCAGGTAAGCATCCACGAACGGTGTGAACTCCTCGTCCTGGAGCAGGGATCCTCCTCCCCGGTAGATCTCCCCGGCGATCCCGGTCAAAAAGTTCCTGGCCATCCGCCGGATGAGGAGGCGCAGGACCTGGAAGTGGCTCTGCTCCGGGAACCCGCCGTTCGCCATCATGACGAAGGCAGGGTCCTTCTTTCGGCCCGGGACGTGCCGGACCTCTCCCCCCGGGTCTTTCTCGAAGTGGGGATCGCCGGTGGGCAGGAGCCGGTCGATGAAGTTCTTCATGATCCCGGAGACGTTATCGACATAGAGCGGGGTTGCGAAGACGACAACGTCCGCGGACTGGTAGGTCTCGATCAGTTCCTCCATGTCGTCGGACTGGACGCAGGACCCAGGGCACTTCCACCAGCAGGAGAAGCAGCCAAGGCAGTGGCCGATCTTCTTCTTCACAAGGAAAATGTTCTCTGTCTTTGCTCCCGCCTCTCCCGCACCGGCCAGAAAAGCCTCCACCATGACGTGGGTGTTGCCCTTCTCCGCACGGGGGCTTCCGTTGAATGCGACAATTTTCATCTGGACACCCTCATTCCGGTTCTTTGATCGGGGAATTATCGATGAAAGAAAATAATGGTATGCAAGGCAAAGGTCACGAATGCACACCCTTCCGATATCCCTCCCACTCCCCATTGAATCCACTGCTCTCCCCGCGGATCCCTAAATTCAATACACCTATATACTCAGTCGCGAATGGTTCTCCATCCTGCCGGAACATGCCGGCGGAGATGATGGTATGATCCAAAACCGCACGCTCGTCATTCTACTCCTCGTCCTGACCCTGTGCACCTGTTGCCTTCCGGCCATGGCCGCCCTCCCCTCGTACAGCTTCCGGGGGACCGTGATCGACGTTTCAAAGACCGAGAACACCGTCACCATCCTCGCGACCCACAGGTGGGGCTGCCAGTTTGACGACGGAATCACAACGTGTTCCTGGATTTCGATTACCCCGAAGGTGCTCACCGGCACCGCACCCGTCCCGGAGGTCTTTGACCGGATCACGCCCGGCTCGTCCGTAATGGCGGGAAGCCTCGGTACGCAGGGAGAGAAATGGACCGGCATTGGGATCCTTACCCCGTCCTACGGGGCCGAGCCCCTCCATGCAACCGATCTTTTCGGTGAGCCCGGTCTGCTCCCCGCACCCCTGGTTGCCGGATACGAAATAACGGTAGCCATGCAACCCGACTGCGGGAACTGTTCCGGTTCGACCTGTGTGGCGCAGGCCGCAAACCTCACCCTGTCCCGGGACGGCGCCGAAGTCTGGAGCGGCATCCTCCTCCCCGGAAGCGATGCCGCCTACGAGGACCCGCTCGACGGATCGAGCCTGTCCGTAAAGTTCGTCTCCGGGCAGGCCTCGTCCTCCCTCTGCCCCGGCGTTCCAGGGGGGATAGGCGGGGTTCAGCCGACCTCGATCTTCATCGTGCATGCCGACCGGAGCGGGCCCGGTCCCGTGCCTACCGGGGCGGGCACCGGAACCCTCCGTGTGAACTCGATCCCTTCCGGAGCGTCCATCTACCTTGATGGCATTGCAAAGGGAGTGACCCCGAAGACGATCTCCGGTCTTGCGCCCGGGGTATACGCCCTCGTTCTCGAAAAAGAGGGATATGGTCCCTATGAAAAGAACGTGACCATCTCCGCAGGCAGGCCGACCCTGGTGACCGTGACCCTCCCCCCACTTTACGGGAGCCTGCGGATCCAGTCTTCTCCTTCGGGAGCAACGGTCCTCTTGAACGGGGTATCCGAAGGTGTGACCCCCCTCATCGTCGGCGATCTCTTACCGGGAGAGTATAGGGTCACCCTCGCAAAGACCGGGTACCAGACTGTCAACCGGACGGCGACCGTAACGGCCGGCCGGGAACAACTTCTCTTCGTGACGCTGTCGCCGGGACAGGATGGATCGGAGAAGATCGATGCCTTCATCGCAGCCCTCCGGGATGACGGCTTCATCGTCCAGGAAGGAAAGTTCGAGAATTTCGATGTCCTGGACATGTACGATGCCGGCATCATCCCGAGCTGCTACGGGAACAATCCAAGCACCCCGTACCTTGTCTACAAGCTGCCGGGATACCCGGGCCTTGCCCGGGGAGGCAGGGTCTCGGACGCCCCTATCAACCCTGCGAACACGGGCCTCTGGATCGACTACTTCATGGAGTCCGACGAGGCGATCGTCTTCGTGGGTACGACGCCGCCCGAGGCGAAATACTATAGTTACCGGAGTTACGTCGGGACCCGCTGGTTCGCGAGCCTGGGCACCTACCAGCGCATCTTCGCAAGCCTTGGGGACACCCTCAACAACTACCGCATCAGGACCGGATCATCTCCCGGCCAGGCCGGATCGGGACCCTATGAAAAGCCCGTGATGATCATCACCACCGCGGACAGGGGAACGAACCAGCGGGTGAGGAGCGCCGCGGTCCGGGCTGGGTATTCGACGGGCATGATGAACGACGACATCATCCCCTCAGGCCTCATCAACATGGGCCTTGCGAACACGTCGGACACCATCGCGTTCCTGCACCGCCTGGCCTTCTTTGCCAACGAGACCCGCGGGAAGGAGTATGTAAACAGCAGTCCCGGCCGCGTCCTGCGGATCACACCGAACGTTTCGCACACGCCGGAGCCTTACGGGGTCCCGCGGCTCATCGTGAGGGGGACCGGAGACACACGGGAGCTCGACCTCAACGGAGTCCAGGAGGCGCTCCGGGAGGCAATCCTCGCCCGGCACGGGGACGGGATGGCCGCAACCGGGAACAGCTCCTATATCTGGATCCTGGAAGGGTACGACTCGCTCCAGCGGGAGGCAGACGCCCTGGGCGACAACCGGGATGCGTTGTACCTCGGGAACGGGGATTACCTCCTCTCCGATGACGAATTCCTCATCATCTACGGCGTCAACCACAAGGCGACCGGCAAGGGCATCTACACGAACATCGCGGTCTACGGGACCGGCGCATTGAACGGCGTCGTTGCCGTCACCGATGCCGATCTTGCCGGTTCGGCGGACACTTACCTCCCTGGGAACCCTGATGCAGGCCTCTTCTACGTCTGGAAGTTCGCACGCCACTGCAACGGGGAGGCGGGATGTACCGAGATCCCGTATTGCTGCGGCGGTCTCGGCGTCCCGGAGGATGTCCCGGTCCGCATCGGGTACCGGACCTATGTCGAGCCGGAGACTGGAATAGGGCCGTCCTTCACCGAGATCCTCTACGACCAGGCGATCCATTTCTCACCGGAGTGAGACCCCTCCGATATTTTTTTCGTCTTTTCGTGCCGGAGAAGAATACGAAGTACTCGGGTTGCAACACGAACACGAGCACGAGCAGGACGCATCTTCGGTGTCGCGGACAGTTGTCTCCTCCCATTGCGGCGATCAGAGCGGCGTTCCCGAAGATCCCGGTGACTTGTCCATTGGAGCCGGCTACCGTCCGATCCTCATAAGGTTTTGCGAATAAGAGTTTCCATCAATTCCACCTGGATCCTCTGGATCTCCAGCAGCCTCTGCCCCTGGTTGAAAAGGAGGTGATCCATTTTTTTATGCAACTGGTGGATCTCCATTTCTGCCTTCAGGTTTACCTGGTAGTCGTGTTCGGCATTGAGGCGGTCCCGCGACTCCTGCCGGTTCTGACTCATGATGATGATGGGAGCCTGGATCGCTGCAACCGCAGAGAGGACGAGGTTGAGAAAGATGAAGGGGTACGGGTCGAACGGTCTGGTCACAATGAGGAAGGTATTCGCGACGACCCACAGGAACATCACCCCGACAAACACGATGATGAAGGGCCAGCTCCCTGCAAAGTCGGCGAGACGGTCGGAAACCCGTTCCCCGAAGGTCAGCTGCCGGTCGAACTCGATATTGATATTTTTGGAGAGCAGCGCATGGTCTTTCATTGTCCGGCTGACAGCCTCTTCCAGCAGGGAAAGCTCGCGTTTCTCTTCCTCCAGGACCTCCACGACATACCGTGCCCTGAAACGGTCGAGATCCGCCAGGCAGATATAGTCGCCGGATGACCATGCGGGATATTCTTTCCGGATCAGCACGGCAACCGGTTCCGGGACCGATTGCGCAGGGACGAGTTCATCCTGTTGTTTGGGCTCCCTGCAGATCTGGCAGAGAATTGGAACTTTATCGACCATCCTCCTGATCACCCCATGAAATACCCATGTGTCTCCTTCCCGGTATATAGAGTGCGATCAGAAGCTGCGGAGGGTCGATGAACACCCCGCTTTCCCGCTCCCTGCTGGGATCGTATTAATGGCGGACACGGAAGTATTGACTATGGCGCCACGACGAAAGACCCGATCGCCAGCCGGATTATCCCAAGACCCCCCTGCCCGGGTCCGAGACCAGCCCGGATGAGGATCGGCACCGTGAACAGGACCAGCACCATCCTATGGACCATCCTCATCCCCATGCCCCGCATCACCCCCGGAAGAAGGCGGATCTTCCTCCCCGGCACAACCCCCATTCCCACCCCCATGGGGATGAGCTGCCTGCCCACACAAACCCGCCCGGGCCCATCAAGCCCTCGAAGAAGACAACGAGTACCGGGTGTCCAGGCCCTGATTCCAGGATCACACCCGGGCCGGAAGGATCAAGGGAACTCAATCACTGGTGACACGGATTGGGCATCCGTGGATCTTTTCAATATCAGATGGATCCATGCGGAACGAAAGAGAGGGGAATTATTTATCCAATCGCGGAGAGGGGGACGTTCTCACTCCCATGCTTTGTTCTGTCTTCCCGAGGGGTTTCCACCGCCAAAGAATACCGTATGGGTTTCTACCTTGAATGGATGGGCCTCAGATAGGTACGAGTACTGGCTGCATGCACAATAAGAGTGAAAGTCCAGTACGCAAGACCAATTTGCCTAAGCACTGTTGCATATACAACGAGTCCAGTATGCAAGACTAATTCAGAAGGAGTACTGTAGCACACACAACAACAACATACCGTGAGAGTATGAACGCACAATCAATTCGGAATGAGTATGTTGCATATATAACAACAAACTACAGTGAGAGTTTATACAGGGAACCAACAACATCAAGGAAGAACGGCAAAATTTTACTTCGGAGGAATACTGTAAGAATTTGTACGTGAGACAAATGGGGATCAAGAGGATCAAGTTACTGTTGCATATAAAACGACAAAATAACAGTGAGATTTGTACCCGGGACCTATTGAGATCCAGGAAGAACATGTAACTGTTGCATGTACTACGACAGAATACCGTGAGAGGTGCATTTGCAGGACAAACGAGGGAGCTTCGCTCCCGGAATGATCACCTCTGACCAAAGGATCCTCCCCCGCATTGAAAGAGAGGAGGCCCAGGATATGTCCTCTCTTCCCCTGCTCTTCCTCTCCGCCTTCCCCGGTGCTTCCCACGCGGTCGAGGACCCGGTCCTTCCATCCCGGGAGATCCTCGGGATGACCAGAGGTTCGAGAACACTCGGGGCAAAGATGGGAATCCCGCCGCAGCCTTCGTCCTCCCTGAGAGCGGGGAGGAAACTCGGGCTTTCAGAAACTCGCGGAGTGCCGGATCGTTCTCTGCCCTGATCGTTACGCCAGATACCTGTCACGATACGTTGTGCGGGAGGTTCCCCAGGTCGACCGATCGCGAAGGGGAGCGGGAAAGGGTGGACGACTGTCTGCTGCCCGGGACCGATCGGGTACATCGAATTGCCGGCCGACTGCTGCCGGACCAGGAGACAATACAATAAGAGAGATCAGGTCAATCATAAAGGGAACAACGATGAACCAGGCTACCAGGGATAATTCCGTTTGGTTCCAGGAGTGGGCGAACGAATACGACAATACTCTTGGAAAGGTATCGAGGCACCATGCACTGCTCGACCTGGCAGTGGAGGTATCGGGAATACAGCGGGACGATAAGGTTCTCGATATCGGCTGCGGGACCGGCCTCCTGTCCCTGAAATTCCTCAACGCGGCGGATTGCAGGATCACGGCCATCGACAGTTCTCCCCAAATGCTCAGATTATTCCAGGAAAAGATCGAGAAATTTGGGTTGACCGAAAAGATACGCTGCCTTCAAATATCGGCCGAGGAGATGGAGTTTCCATCCGGCCAGTTCGACATCATCGCCGCGACGGTGTCCCTGCACCACGTGAAAGAAAAAGGACCCGTGATCCGGAAGATCCATGAGTACCTGAACGACGGCGGAAGGTTCGTTCTCGGCGACATCGACATGGATACGACGGGAAGGCTGGACGACCCTGAACGATTGGCAAGAATCCTGAAGTACCTCACCCTGGAGCTGGAACTCGCGATGCGAGAGGGAGGGGTGCAGGCATTCGAGAGGATGTACGACAACGGGAAGAAGCACATCCTCAACGACGGGGAATACTGCATCGGGTTCGACCAATGGGCAGAGCTGTGCAGGAATGCAGGATTTGAGAGAGTCAAAACCTACTCGTTGAAGGAGTCGGGATTTTTCAAGGTGCTGGTGGCGAGGAAATAGGGCGCAGCGGGAAGGGAAGAGGAGAGGCATTTCTTTTTTATTTACGTTTCTCAAGGGCTTCTTTGAACTCCATGGCCTCCGCGATAAAACCAACGACAAGGAACCATTCAAAAAAAAAAGGAAGTTCCCTATCCTTTCACCCAACGCGCCTGCAGGTCGCACCGCAATTCAGAGCCCGAAGAGCGAGAACCTGTAGTTCAGTGCGGGTGAAGTGCCTACGTTCCTCGTCTGTGCCTGGGTCGCGACCGATCCCTGGATGAGGTGAACCGAACTCCCTGCACTGACCGTGTTGCTGCAGGCAGGCCAGGTATCATTCGCTCCCGGCTGGCCCGTCGTTTCGATCCCGATCGTCTCCTCTGCGATTGCGTTTCCGCCCTCATCTCCCTGGAAGGTGACCCTCTTCCGCGAATCGGTGTTATCCTGGTTTTGGGACATCGCGCCGGTATCAAGAGGGAATGACTTCAAGGAACCGGACGTTCCGCTCACTGCCCGGGTGGTATCCGAGTAGGTGGTGGTCGCCTGCTGTTCACCCGGTTCCCGCACACCGTCCATTGAGCCGGAGGAGATCGTCCATATCAACGAGGGGGAATCCGACATGGAACCCGTAGTGTGGATTGCCGCCATGACAGATCCTGTCATCGCACCATTGCACCGCGATGGCACATGAGCACACTCTTACGTCCATCCTTTTTCGCTCCTGAGTTAGTCAGACCACGTCCCCAGAGGGATGGGACGGTTCGTGAGGCAGGAAAGGCAACGAAGGCGGGCACTACTTCCCGGCAGATTGCTAGGATAAAGACACCGTGGTGGAATTGATGACAGGAAACAAAAGAGTCATCCGTTGAGAGCAATGGGAACGATCTGAACCAGGGGCAAATTCATCAATGAAAGCGCAAAAGAACTTACCACCAAAATTTTTGGTTTCACGTTGATCAACCCAGCACGTTTTATCTGAACCCTTCCTACTCATCAACGAGTAGAACCGCAAGCATCTATACCCTTTATCCCAAAGTATATTGCTCCAATGCCAACAGAAGATTATTTTCACAAGGTATTCTCTCTCATGCCCCGGCAGGGCCCGGGATATTCAGAGGCAACCAGGAGAGCATGGTCCCTGATTCCTTCCGTTCCTCCTCACCCCAAGATCCTGGATATCGGGTGCGGGACCGG
>DAEV01000084.1:12727-20189 GCA_002509495.1 Methanolinea sp. UBA473
TCATGGGGTTTGAAAAGGGGTTGTCCTACTGGAAACAGTACTGTACACAGGGAGGTTACCTCGTGGTTTCCGATCTGGCCCTGTTCGAATCCCCTGCACCGGAAGAACTGATCGATTTCTGGAAACCCTATGGCGTTACCGTGTACACCGAAGAAGAGAAATTACGGCACATATCCCGTTCAGGACTGGAGCTCCTGAACATGTTCCGGCTTGAGGAAAAAGGATGGCGGGAACATTTCTATGAACCGATGCTACAGGTAATCGGAACCTTACGAAAAGAACACGGAGATCTCCCGGAATGTGCAGGTGTCCTGGACGCTCTCGAGCGGGAAGCGGTCATCTACCGGAAATATGGGAAATTTTACGGGTACACGTTCTTCGTGATGCAGAAACCGTAGGGTACTGGATTTTTCTTAGGGAATGAATCCATCAAACCTCTTTAAGGGATAAAGGGGTTGCAGGGGAGAGGGAGATCCCCTCACTTCCCCAGGCTACTGTTCCATCTTCCCCGGTGTTTCCCGTGGGGTCGAGGACCCGGTCCTTCCATTCCCAGGAGACCCGGAATCACGACATACGAGAGCACTCCGGCGGAGACGAAGATCCCGACCATTTTTCATGCAGATCACGACCAGTACCGGGGCGAGGAGAATGGCAGCCTCACGCTCACGGGCGGGAACGGTGTCGGCCAACGCCCCGACGAGTGCACAGACGGCGTTAAGTTGGAGAGAGGGTTCAGGGCCTTAATGCGGTGTAGATGGCCTGTAGTTTAGTGGTGCGCATGGATTGGACGAACTCGATTTCGTCAAGGATGTGACGGAGATACACCCATTCACTCTTCAATCCAGATCACTTCCGTTTCGATCCTCGGGCGAAGGTATTTGTCGATTCCTCCTACCGTCAGCAGGTCCACTTTCCGCTTGAACAGAGCCTCAAGCTCGTCGGCAAGGTACACGAGGTTATGGAGGGACGCGTGTCCTTCCACAAATTCCACGAGGATATCCACATCACTGTGTTTCGTCTGCTCACCCCGGGCGAACGACCCGAACATTCCGATCCTCTGCACACCATAGGTTTTTTTAAGAGCCGGAGCTGCAAGTTCAAGACGCCGAAGCATCGAATCATTCCGTGATCTCTTAGTCGCGCTCAGTCCGGGCATGAAGAATTCCTTACCTATGGCTTGGCCATAGGGTGAAATAAGAGTATGGACTCCCGGTGATGTTCGCGGCTGAATTCCCTGCCACGGTCTTTGACCGGGCGGTGATCTGGCCGACGGTCACTGTGTCGTCGTCCTCGTGACATCGATGTGGGCGGTGTAGGCCTCGCGGTTCTTCCTCCACCCTGGTCCTGGGGGACGTCGCCGTAGGTGTAGGCTGTGCAGCCGAACGGATTGTCCGTGATGACACTCTGGACGATGGTGTTGAAGGTGGTCACATCTGCGATCGGTGCGGTCAGTTCCCGTTCAACTTCTCCCCTTTCCTCTGGATTCTCCCGTCCCGCGATCCGAATGGCTCCGCAGTGGACAAGAGAACGATATTATCCCTGAAAGGATACAATACACTGAGACCAATGACAGCCCAGTCAGAAGGATGTCGAGTCAGGATCTTTCCGTTGCTTCGGTATGTGGAGGAGGCGCTACGGCGGGCAGTGTACGATACCGATGAGAATGGGATCATCATCGGGAAAGTACCTGAAGCACAGGGATTCTTTGCAGAAGGGGCGACCCGGAAGGAGGCAGAAGAAAACCTGCGGGACGTCATCGAAGGAAACATTCTTCTCGCATTGCAGCTGGGCTTTGATATCCCCCAACTACCGGGTATTCCGATTCGATATGTCGAGACTGGCACCTGAACGGCTTGATCAGGTGATCGGGAAACTTCGGAAGATCGGGTTCATCGGGCCGATTCCCGGAGGGAAACACCAGCGGATGGTGAATCTCTCGACCAAGAAGATCATCCCTCTCCCGGCTCATGGCAAGAAGGAAATCAGTGTGGGACTGATCCGGGAAATTATCCGGGAAGTAGGCATTTCGCGCGAAGAATGGCTTGAGTTGTGATGTCTTACAAGAGACCCTGTCCGATACATTCAAGAACGAATCCCCAAGGCACGGGAATAATGGAAGAAGTACTGGAATTTTGGTAGTTTCGTTTGTGATATGTGGTTAGCAGAGGCCTACGGGAGGATATCACTTCCCCTTCTCTTCCACCCCGTCTTCCCCGGTGCTTCCCATGGGGTCGAGGACCCGGTTCCACATGATGCGAAATTGACACCAAGATTTTAGTTATGAAGAGTTGATATTGACCTGGAAGAGAATGGATGTTATTTCGCTCCTCAGGCTGCATGGACCCATCCTGAAAAAACGATTCGGCGTTGCAAAAATTGGCATTTTCGGCTCCTTTGCCCGGGGAGAGGAGCGCCCCGAGAGCGATGTGGATGTCCTTGTTACATTCAGGAAAGGCAAAGAAACGTTCAATAATTATATGGACTGTAAATTTTATCTCGAGGACCTCTTCGGGAGGAAGGTCGATCTCGTCATGAAAGGGGCGTTGAAAAAGCGGCTCAAACCTCAAATCCTTGACGAGGTCGTGTATGCATAGGACTGCCCTGCAGCTGCTCGACGATATTCTCGAAGCGATTGATAATATCGAGGAAGACACTTCGGAAATCACCTACGATGATTTTGTTTCTGACAGGCGCCGCAGGGACGCAGTGATACGAAACTTCGAAGTAATCGGAGAAGCGATCAAGAATCTTCCACCGGATCTCAGGGAAAGGTACCCAAACACTGACTGGAGAAAGATCGCAGGATTCCGAGATGTCCTCACTCATGTCTATTTGGAATCAAACCGACGATCCTTTGGGATAATGCAAACACTGAGATTCCAGGATTGAGAAAGGAAATTCGGCACATTCTCCGGGATGAGATGAAGAAAGGATAAAGGGGAAGAAGGAAAAACCCCTCACTTCCCCTTCTCTTCCACCCCGTCTTCCCCGGTGCTTCCCATGTGGTCGAGGACCCGGTCCCACATGATGAGGAGACCGGGAATCACGACGTACGAGAGCACTCCGGCGGAGACGAAGATCCCGACCATTTTCCATGCAGCTCACGACCAGTACCGGGGCGAGGAGAATGGCAGTCTCACGCAAGGGCGGGAACGGTGTCGGCCCACGCCTCGACGAGTGCGGTGATGGAGTCGTCCGTGTAGGAGGAGATCCGGACCCGGGTACGCGGCTGAAGGTGACATAGTAGACCTCGCCGGACGGGTCATGGCACGCAGACGAGCACGAGTGGGGACTCGGCCTCGGTGTCGCGGACGGGGTCGCCGCCCATGGCAGCGGTAAGATTGGCGTTCGCGAGGATCCCGGTGATGTTCGCGTTGAATCCTGCGACGTTGTTCGACCATGCGGTGATCTGGCCGACGGTCACTGCATCGTCGTCCTCGTGACATCGATGCGGGCGGCAAACGATTGGTCTTGCTCACGGGGTTCAATTTTGATGATAATCAGATATTATTCGGCATACCTTTTCTGCATCCAAAACGACACTTTGTGCAGTGGCTTCGCCGTAGGTTAATCCATAACCAGCGGACTCTCGAGCTGTTTTTGCATTCCGAATGTCAATCACGATATCTGCGGGAAGTATGCCCTTATTTGTAAAAAGTTCCTCAACTGCAATAATCAGACAATCATGGCTGTGTTCGTCATATCCAACGCTAAACAAAAGTGATTTAAACGCATGAAACATGGAGAAATACCCTTTCACAATTGCCCATTTGAGATCGGATCCCTGAAGGGACACCTTCGCAGATTCAAGATCGTTTTCTGCCTCTTTCATTTCACGTAATCACTCTCTGCGGATCGATGACGCATCTTCTTAAAAGGCGGCGATTCTTGCAGTTTTGAAATTTAAAAGACATGTTCTCCCTCTTTTAAAATAATCCCCTGATTGATACTGGCGTGAAAATTCTTATCTTCCATTTTCATTCTATACGTTTCATCCGGTGTGGTGATCACAGGGGACAGGACTCTGTGGATTCTGTTTTGAAAGTCGTTTAGAATCGTACTCACTTTCTCTTTTTCTATCGTTTCAATAAAAAGATCGATATCGCTCGCGGAGGTATCTTCTCCTTTTGCACAACTACCATACAGGATTGAATTCGTTGAAACGGGCCCAAGGGTTTTGATCAGATCATTCAATTCCATCAGGGTGAAACAAATTTTCATATGCCGTAACAGTACGCTATCCATATTCGCCTGGTAAAAAACAAGATTTCCGACGTTTTCACGGTTAACCAAACCCAAATTTTCCAGTTTTTTCAGATTTTTACTGATGAGCGATACATCATAATTCAATAATCGCGACAGATCTCTGACATGGAATTTCACTGTATATTCTCTTCCAAGCGTAACAACCAGCATTAATGACGATTTCCTGAACAACGTACTGTAATGATCCAAAAAAATCCATTGATCTTCGAAGAGCAGTTTGTCATTTGAATCCACTCCCTCCTCCCCGTCCAGATCACGATTCGACATACGTTGATTATCATTCAACAATTGTTGATTTTTATTCTTCATTCGTTGAAAATAAGTCAACATGGTATAAAAAATTTACGCGAGAGGGATTCCCCGACGATAAAAAGTGAGCAGAGAGGGAATCCCCTCACTTCCCCTTCTCATCCACCCCGTCTTCCCCGGTGCTTCCCATGTGGTCGAGGACCCGGGTCCTTCCATTCCCAGGAGACCGGGAATCACGACGTACGAGAGCACTCCGGCGGAGACGAAGATCCCGACGATCAACACTTCATTTTCCCTGGCAGCTCACAACCAGTACCGGGGCGAGGAGAATGGCAGTCTCACGCAAGGGCGGGAACCGTGTCGGCCCACGCCTCGACGAGTGCGGTGATGGAGTCGTCCGTGTAGGAGGAGATCCGGACCTGGCTAAAATCAATTTCTCCTGGGAGAATTTTGCTAAAATTAAAAAAATTCAAATTCTTTAAGTGTCTATTCGCACTACACTACAATAAGGCGGGTTAGGCAAAATGGAAAAAAAATCTCATATTTCACGCAGAAAATTATTTAGGACACAATTTTTCGCAAATCCTGAATCTCAACTTTCTGATGAAATTAAATTGGAGATCTTGCTGTCTTATTCAATACCGATAGGAGATCTGGACAATTTGGTTTTAACATTGATTAAAAAATATAGGGATATTGATGGGATTTTAAATGCAGATTATCGTGAATTGTGTAAAATTAAGGGAATAAAAGAAAACACGGCATCGCTCATCAAAATAGTATCTCAAATTAAAAACCCCCGAATAGAACAAGGATCCAACCAATCTACCCAACAAGCCCGGAATGATTTTCAACGCCGTCTTTATGAAGAAGCCCAAGAACAGATTCCAGATGCTCCACCAATTGTTGCGGAAAGAATGGAGAGGATTCAAAAAGAATCACTCTTTTTTTCGAAAGCTCTCTTAAAAGATACAATTAAGATTCTCCCGACACTTCCTGATGTCGATAACCTTGAAGATCTACGACAATATCTCATCGACAATCTCAAGTATGGTTCTTCAAGCAGTAGGCAACGCTATTCTCTCTATATTATCAAACGGATGTTTCCAGATGGCGTATTAGATAAATCACTCCTGGATTTTGCTCGGAAATTTCCAAATAGCCAGATACTAAGCGATGTTGTTTTTTATCGGTTCTGTAAGGCCGAACCAATTATGATCCAAATCATTTCAGAGCTACTCTTGCCAATGAGTGCAACGGGATCATTACAACGGATTCATATCAACCAATACCTTAGCGATCGTTATCCGTCAATCAAGGGGATAAAAGAATGGTCAATTGCAATTGTCGAAGCACTAAATGGTTCAAAAATTGCCCCTGCTGATAAGAAAAAAGTTTACCTTTCGGTTCGACAGCCTCTAATCCAGTCGTTTGCCTATATTCTCCATTGCGAATACCCCAAGCCAGGGGTATATTCAATTGAATCACTAATGAAAAATCCTTACTGTAAGGCGATGTTCTGGACAGAGGAAAGTCTCACTCCTTCGCTTTATGAATTGAGAAATATGGGTATTATTCCCCGTGTATCGGAAATTGATACTGTTCGTCAGTTTACCACTAAGTATTCAGCTTCAGAAATTGTCGATTATCTTTCCGGAGTTCAATGATGAACGACATTGAGATTATTGAAGTTCTCCGAAAAAAATTATCTGTGCCGATTGGGAGGCATTTATACGGATTAATGGGTTCATATTTGGCTTTAGAAAGATTTAAGGGACAATTATGCAATGCAACATATGAAGATAATCAGCCATTTCCTGAGCCCATCTCAGTTTCATCGCAGATCCTCGATCAATTCTCTGACGAGGAATTTCATCGTATTGTGACTGATGAGGCCAAACGGCCCGAACCAACAAGAAAAAGTATTGAAGACGAATTTAACGCATTTGTCCGCAGGACGCTCAAAGAGAACAAATTGGTCGTCTATGAAGATCTTGAGTTGTTGTTTGCGTATGGAATCGATCTTAATCCTCTCCGGACCCTTGCAACTGACGATAAAAGAATCATTCTCTTGTTGCCGGGTACTAAAAAAGGAGGAGTAATTTACCTTTATCCAGAGTATCAAAAGAAATTCCCCTCTCAAAAAGAGATTATCCTTCCCTTAAATCTCATTGCGGAAGACCATCTATGGGAGATTAATTCATGAGACAATACTTCATCGTGGAGAATTGATTATGCAGACAGATATTACGACCGTGCGAGATAATTTAGGAAATATCTGCCAAATCCCGGAATCGATTATATCCGTCTACGTCCTGGAAAAACATATCTGGGAAAACGGAAATGATCCCGCCGCCATACGGGAACGAAAACCTGAACTACGCACAATAGACGAGTTTCAAATCGATCCGGTCCGTCCGTTTCTGAACGATATATTCCGTCTGATGGCAGCTCCCCATAAACCTGAGCGGGGGGCCCCTTCAGTCGGACAGGGATACTGGATTCAGGCAGAATTCGGATCGGGTAAATCGCACCTTCTCTGTTTCCTTGCATCTCTTGCTCTGGGCTCGGAGGAAGCATGGGAAAAGATCCGAAAAAAAGAGGAGAAGGGCAAGCGGGGAAAACGTGAATCTCTTTACCAGTTCTGGGAGAACGGCTTAAAACAAAAGAGTACTGGGAATAATAAAGGAATCTTCGTCATCGCCCAGACCCTTGTTGGAGTCGGTGGCGGTACTGTTGGTTATGATACAAAAGGCCGGGCCCTAACAGATTACATCCTCGATGCTGCTAAAAATCAGCTTCAAAAAGAGACCGGGAAAAATATCTCCCTTTATCCAGTCGAACTGCTTGCAGATCGCTTCATCAGCAGAGACCTGGATCGATATCGTACTGACCTTAAAAAATTTTTAAAGGACCCAAAATATTGATTGTGTCCAAAGATCGGCTA
>DAEV01000015.1:0-3186 GCA_002509495.1 Methanolinea sp. UBA473
CCGAAAACCTGGCTGTCGGGCCGGGCGAAGTAGATCAGCTCGAAGATGCAGTGGGCGGGCCTCTCGGGAGGGAAGGGCATCAGGCTGCGAAGTCCCGCCTCGTCGATGATGATGATCTCGCCGGGCTTGACGTCCCGGATGTACTTCGCCCCCACGAGGTCGAAGGCGCAGGTCTCCGAGGCCACCACCCAGCCGCCGTTGAGGCGCCCCAGCGACAGCGGGCGGAACCCCCGGGGATCGCGGATGGCGATGACGCGGCTGCGGGTCAGCATCACGATGCTGTAGGCCCCCTCCACCCGGCCCAGTGCCAAGCGCAGCGCCTCCTCCAGACCCGCCTTGAGATGGGGCGCCATCAGGTGGACGATCACTTCCGAGTCCATCGTGGACTGGAAGATGGAGCCCCGCTCTTCCAACTCGGCCCGCAGCTTTGCCGCGTTGACCAGGTTTCCGTTGTGGGCCAGGGCGTAGTATTCGTCGGCGTGGTGGACCAGGAAGGGCTGGGCGTTGGAGAGGACCGAGGAGCCTGTTGTCGAGTAGCGGACGTGGCCGATGGCCGACGTCCCGGGGAGGGTGGCAAGGATCTCCTCCCGGAAGACCTCCGAGGCGAGCCCCATCCCTTTGTGGGACCTCACCTGACAGCCGTCCGCCGTGGCGATTCCCGCGCTCTCCTGTCCCCGGTGCTGGAGGGCATAGAGGGCGTAGTACAGAGAGAAAGAAACACCGCCAGCATCCTTGATGCCAACGATTCCGCACATGTCGGTCGAATTAGTGGGTGGGGATCTTTGGTCTCTTCATCGTCCACTTATAGCTGCGCATTCTCGTACTTCGTCCGAATCCGCAGGCAGAACAGGTCCGCTGCCGGAGGTGGTACGAGATGCTCCCGCACCGGCGGCAGGCAATATGGTTTTTGTGCTGCCGCTTTCCCATGGATGGAGTTCCCTTTGACATAGAAATCCTCGCCCTTGTGTTACTCCGGTGACGGGGAGATATAGATTACGTTGTCACCGCGTACGATGAGTGTGCCGACTCCCCTGGACTGCCCGTTCTCGATCTCTTCTGCCTTGTCCAGCACCAGATTCATGTGCACATCGTAGCCCTGCAGGACCCCACGGAGTTCCCTCCCGCCCTTGAGGGATACGATGACAGGCTGCCGGTTCAGCACCTGATCCAAAATATNNTATCCAACGGCCGTTTGGTCATAATCGTACCCACCACTCTTCACTTTGGGGTAATATATGTGCGCAAGGCGTATACTTAAACATACCGAACGACCAGAAATCCCGCCTGGAGGGTAATTTCCCGGTCGCGGATCATGGCCTCTCCTTTCTCCCTCGGTGCAATGGGAGATTATTTGCGATCCGGTTTCAGATACTACCTGACAACCATGTCAAGGCTCGTCGCAAGGAAGCGCCACACGATCCGGAAGTCCCAGGTAACTGACCTCCTCTCCCGGCTCAACGCTCAGATCGGAGATTCTGCCAACCAATTCCGGGGAGAACGGGTGGAGATTGTGGAGACCGATACTGCGATCACGATCTACCTTGTGGAGAAAAAGCCCGTCCTCATGGAGCGGGAAGGGTTGGTCTTTCCCACGTTGCAGGGTCTCCTGGAACACCCGTTTTCCCAGCGGAAGGTGGTGGTGGATTCTGGCGCAGTACCCTTCGTGGTGAAGGGGGCCGATGTGATGCGCCCAGGGATCACCTCGATCTCGGACGATATCCTCGCGGGAATGCCGGTGCAGGTGGTGGAGGAACGGCACGGGAAACCGATTGCCACGGGGATCGCGCTCTTCGATGCAGAGGAGATGCGTGCCCGGACTTCCGGAAAGGTGATCAAGACCTACCATTTTGTGGGCGATGAGATCTGGGGCCTGGAGCTGTGAGGATGCGGCCTCCACGCATCCGCGGATTTTTATTTTTTGACCGGGGCAGGCTTCCAGGAGAGGAAGAAGCCTTTTTGGAATAGATACTATTAAATAAAACCCAATAGACAATTTTCCTATGGTAAAATTTCTGGATACGCTCCTTGGGCGGAGTACTCCCACTTCCGAAGAGGATTACATGGACCTGGATCTGGAGGCCTACGAGGAATCGGATGCCTCTGCCCCTGCCATGTTCGTGAAGATTGCCACCGTCAGCGATATCAAGGACAGCCCCAGGATCAAGGACGAGGTCTACAACGGGAACATCGTGATCGTGGACATCTCCCGGTTGAAGACAGATAAAATCATGTACGAGCGTGTATTGAAGGATTTAAAAGAGGTCGCGAAGGACGTGAACGGCGACATCATAGGTCTCGGAGACCAGCGCTACGTGGTCATCACCCCCATGTCGGTGAAGATCTCCCGCGACAAGATCGGCGGGGTCGGCTGAAGAGTGCGCCAGATCGTACCCGGTCCCTGCCCATCCTGCGGCACGCAGATAGAATACATCTACCAGACTGAAGATATCCCTTATTTTTCCGGAATTCTCATCATCAGCGTCTGCTGCCCGTCCTGCGGGTTCCGGATGACGGACACGCAGCTCCTCATGAATACCGAGCCCTCCCGGTGGGAACTTGCAGTGGACTCGGAGGACGACATGAGGACCCGGGTCGTAAGGAGTATGAATGGAATTATCTCCATCCCGGAGCTCGGGGTACGGATCGACCCGGGACCTGCCTGCGAGGGATTCGTATCCAACGTGGAGGGGGTCTTATCCCGGGTGGAGAAGGTAATTGACGGTGTCATCGGGTGGGCCGAGGAGGAAGAGGAGCGTAACCGGGCACTTTTCTTGAAGAAACAGATCGACCAGGTGAAGAACGGGGAACTCCCTGTCACTCTTATTATTGACGATCCCACAGGAAACTCGGCAATCCTGGCCGACAAGGCCCGCATCTATCCTCTCGAGTGCGAGCCGGAGGACGGGGAGAACGGCGGATAGTCACCCTCGCAGGTTCCCAACCTACGAAAATTCCCATGCATCATCCCCAGGGAAACCCCGGAAACCCGTAATCCCGTATTCATTCTGAACCCTGCAAATGCAGGTATCGTGAAAAATTACCGGAGTTCCTGTCCCCTTAACCGTATACCGGGTTCCCGGACGACACTTCCCACCACCCTGCTCCCGGGAAGACGGGCGGCAACCACTTTTTCCGATCCTTCCGGGACCACGAACGCGTATCCCATGCCCATGTTGAAGGTGCGGT
>DAEV01000015.1:3261-3558 GCA_002509495.1 Methanolinea sp. UBA473
CGGCTTTCGTGACTTCAAGCACCTCGTGGTAGATCCGGGTAGGGACCAGGAGTTCCCTGGCGAGGGTTCTCCCGCTGGAGAGGGTCTCCTCCCACGCATTCCTGTGGTCCACCACTTTCCGGGCAAGGGAGAGGCCGTTGCTGTGGATTCCCGTGGACGGGACCCCCACGACAAGGTCTCCCGGCAGGATCTCCTCCCCGGTGATGACGTTTTTTTTCTCCTGGACCCCAAGGCAGGTTCCGGCCAGGTCAAGGCCGTTCACAAGCCCGGAGAGCGAGGCCGTCTCCCCGCCCACGA
>DAEV01000006.1 GCA_002509495.1 Methanolinea sp. UBA473
TGTGATATCCCGAATTATGTTTACACATAGAACCACTCCTGGACATAGCCGAGGATGCGCTCTGGGGGGAGACGATACCAGAATGCATTGTAAGGCTCATCATAATTGAGACTCGAATGAGGTTTGATCTCATTGTGCCAGACTACAATTTCATCGACAGATTGAAATTTCTGGATTCTCCTCTCCACTTCTCCGTAGAATCGTTCAATCTTGCCATTTGTTTGAGGATGTTTGACTCTGGCGACAATATGCTTGATTCCATGATTTTCAAGAAATTCCTTGAAGGAGTGCTGGGCCATCTCACGTTCGCGTGCAGAAACGAATTGTGTACCGTGGTCGGTGAGAATCTCCCTGGGGATCCCATATCGTGCAAATCCCATTTCCAGGACAAGGAGAGTATTTTGGGTGGTAGGAGAATCGAACACGCCGTGACAGGTGACCAGCCGGGATGAGTCGTCCATGAATGCAATCAGCCACATCTTCTGGCCATCGATTGTCACCTCTTTCCAGTCACCCTGCCAAAGGGACATGGAATGCTCCCGCTCGAATCGGACCCACTTCCTCTGCTTTCTCTTCCTTATATTCACTTCGATACACCCGTGACCGAGCAAGACTCGATAAATGGTATTATGAGGGATATGTATCCCATGGACCTCTTCAATTTTCTTCTCCAGATGCACAGGTCCAATCCTGTAATCGTGAAAGCTCTCCAAGATAAGAAACCGGGTTTCTTCGGGGATATCTTTCGATTTTCGACCGGGTCGATGAAGAACAGGAATCGTACCTGATTGCTTATAGTGATTGATGATGTGGTGAATCCACTGCCGGCTTACTCCAAAATGGTTCGCTATTTCAGGTATTGGCTTCCTTCTCTCCCACTGTTTGACGATTCGCTCAATATCCCGATTTGTTAATTTCTGCACATATTCGTCTGTGCTGGTTGTAAAGTTATTTCGGGATACTACATTCTTTCTCCTTGAGGAAAGGATTGATATAGGGGTTTTTTTTGGAAAGAGCGCAGGCGGAGATCCGCCGGTTTCCCCGGACAGTTTTTTCTGGCACCGGTGCGAACTATAAGAGAGAAGGAAGCCCATGAGCGATATCTATGAAAAGATAATGGAACTGGCCAGGAGGAGGGGTTTTATATGGCCCACGTCGGAGGTCTACGGATCGGTTGCCGGATTCATCGATTACGGGCCTCTCGGGTCCATGATGAAGCGCCGGATCGAGGACGTCTGGAGAAGCTTCTACGTGGTGCAGGAAGGGTACTACGAGATCGAGTGCCCCACCATAGGCCAGGAGGAGATCTTCATCGCTTCCGGGCATGTCAAGGGGTTCTCGGACAAGATGTGCCAGTGCCTCCACTGCCGCGAATACCTCCGTGCCGACCACATCGCCGAGGGAAATGCCGTCCCCGGCGCCGCCGCCATGTCTGCCGGGGATCTGGCCCGGGTCCTCGCAGACCTTCCCTGCCCCGCCTGTGGAGAGATCCTCGGTGAGCTTGAGGTATTCGATTTCAACCTCATGTTCAAGACCGCAATCGGCCCCGGCTCCCAGCGCAGGGGATACCTTCGGCCGGAGACCGCCCAGGGGATGTTCACCGATTTCTCCCGCCTCCTCCGGTTCTACCGGGACAAGCTCCCCTTCGGTGCAGTGCAGATCGGAAAGTCCTACCGGAACGAGATCTCTCCGCGACAGGGGATGATCCGCCTGCGGGAGTTCACTCAGGCGGAGGCCGAGATCTTCGTCCACCCGGACGAGAAGGACCACCCCTGCTTCTCCCGGTACGCCGCATATCGCATGCCACTCCTTTCGATACGACAGCAGGAGGAAGATACACCCGCGATTTCGGTCAGCATGCAGGAGGCAGTCGAGGGAGGCATTGTCGCCAACCAGTACGTTGCCTACTACCTCGCCCTTACCCATCACCTTCTCGTCACAGTAGGGGTGATCCCGGAAAAACTCCGCTTCCGCCAGCATCTCCCGAACGAGCGGGCTCACTACGCGTGTGATTGCTGGGACGCCGAGATCTTCTCGGAGCGGTTCGGGTGGGTCGAGACGGTAGGGATAGCCGACCGTACGGATTACGATCTCAGGGCGCACGAGGGCCAGAGCGGCGAACGGTTCGCGGTCTTCATCCCCTTCGAGTCCCCGCGCAGGGAAAGGAGGGTGCGGGTGATCCCCAACATGGGAGCTCTCGGGCCGAAGTTTCGGGGAAAGGCAAAGATGGTGGCGGACGCCCTCACCGCATCCGTCCCCAGCCCCGGCGGGGTCACCCTGCACATTGAGGGAGAGGACGTGGTGATCGGACCCGACCTCTACGAGGTCCGGGAGGAGACGGTCGAGGTGCCCGGGGAAGAGGTCACCCCCCACGTGATTGAGCCTTCCTACGGCATCGACAGGATGATCTACGCTGTCCTGGAGCACAGTTACTTCGAAGACGTGGTGGAGGGAGAGGAGCGCCGGGGGCTGCGCCTCTCACCGAGGGTCGCACCCATCCAGGTGGCGGTCTTTCCCCTCATGAACCGCGACGGGCTCCCCGAGAAGGCCCTTTCCATCACGGGGGGTCTGAAAGCGAGGGGGATCATGGCCGAGTACGACGATTCCGGTGCCATCGGGCGTCGTTACCGGAGACAGGACGAGGTGGGGACCCCGTTTGCCATCACAGTGGACTACGATACCATGGAGGATGACACCGTGACCCTCCGGGACCGGGACAGCATGAGCCAGGTGCGGATCCCTATCGCCGGGATCCCGGACCTGGTCCGTTGCCTCGTGGAGGGATCCCGCTCGTTTTCTGATCTCTCCCCTGCATGACCCCCATCACCCATCCCCTGATCCAGCCTGGAACGATGGAATCCCGTGAATACCAGCTCTCCATCGCGATGAAAGCCCTGGAGGGGCACACGCTGGTGGTGCTGCCCACGGGCCTCGGGAAGACTGCCATTGCGCTGCTGGTGGCCGCCTCCCGGCTGCATAACGAGGGAGGGAAGGTCCTCATGCTCGCCCCCACAAAACCCCTCGTGGAACAGCACCTGCGGTTCTTCCGGCAATTCCTCAGGATCCCGGGTGAAACCGCTGATTCCATGGTCATGTTCACGGGGGAGAGCCCCCCCGCCGAACGGGCCTCCGCCTTTGACCGGGCCCGGGCTGTCTTTGCCACTCCCCAGGTGATAAAAAACGATCTTCTGGCAGGAAGTTATGACCTGAGCGACGTGACTCTCCTGGTCATCGACGAGTGCCACAGGGCGGTCGGCAACTACGCGTACGTCTTCCTTGCCGGGCGTTACCTCGAGACCTCACGGTCCCCCCGCATCCTGGCGATGACAGCCTCCCCGGGAGGCCAGCAGGAGAAGGTGGACGACGTCTGTAAAAACCTCGGTATCCAGGTAGTGGAGAGCCGGAGGGAGCATGACCGCGACGTCGCACCTTACATTCACGACCGCGAGATCGAAGTCATCGAGCTCGACCTGCCGCAGGAACTGAAACGGGCGGTGCAGGACCTGCAGGCGCTCATCGACTCCCGCCTGGCCATGCTCGAGGGGCTCGGGTTCCAGGTTCCAGGGAGAGCCCAGCTCTCCATGAAGGTCCTCCAGGCACTCAACGCACAGATCCAGTACCGCATCCAGGAGCGGGATTCCTCGGGATACGGTGCCGCATCCCTCTATGCCGAGCTGATGAAACTCCGGCATGCAGTATCTCTCGCCGAATCCCAGGGAAGTTCCGTCCTTGCCGCGTACGTCGCCAAACTTTTTGCAGAAGGATCCGGAGGGTCCGGTCCCAAGGCCAGCGTCCGCCTTGCAAGGGACCCTGTCTTCCTGCGGTTGATGGAACGGTGCATGTCCTGGAAAGGGGAGATCCACCCCAAGCTGGAAGTGCTTGCCGGGATCGTGCGCGACCAGCTGGAACGGTCTCCCGAAAGCCGGGTCATCGTGTTCGCCACGTTCCGCGACATGGTCCAGCAGATCGTGGACACCCTTGCCGCCAGGGGGATCGCCTGCCAGAGGTTCGTGGGCCAGGCTGCGCGGGATGCCGAGAAGGGCTTGTCGCAGAAGAAGCAGATCGAAGCCCTCCGGAAATTCCGGGAAGGGGAATTCCGGGTGCTGGTGGCGACCTCGGTCGGGGAGGAGGGGCTCGACGTGCCCTCCACCGACCTGGTGGTCTTCTACGAGGCCGTGCCCTCCGAAATCCGCAGTATCCAGCGGAAAGGACGGACAGGGAGGAGCGGGAGCGGGAAGATTGTTATGCTGGTCACGAGGGGCACCTCCGACGAAGTCTACCGGCACGTGAGCCAGATGAAGGAGAGGGCGATGATCTCCGGGATCAGGCGCCTCTCCCATACCGGGCCTGCGTTCAGCCCCGCGGCAGCGCCCGATCCTGGGGGTCCCGGGCAGTCACGCATCGACCGGTTCGTCGTGGAGGGGCCTTCCGTGGTCGTGGACGACCGCGAGACCTCCTCGAGGGTGGTGGAGATTTTAAGCGATCTCGGGGCTTCGATCCGGTTACAGCGCCTTTCCTCGGGGGACTATGCCATTGGAGAGAGGATCCTCGTCGAACGGAAGACGTCCCGGGATTTCATCAATACTCTCGTGGACCGCGGCCTGTTCTCCCAGTTAAAGGCCCTGTCCGGCAGTGCCGCACGACCCGTCCTGATCATCGAAGGGGGGGACCTGTACACGATGAGGGATATCCACCCGAACGCTGTTCGGGGAGCGCTTGCCGCAATCGCCGTGGACCTCGGGATCAGCATCCTCTTTTCCCGGGACGAGGAGGACACCGCCCAGCTGATTTTTGTCCTGGCGAAGCGGGAGGAAGGCGGCGAACGGGACCGGGGTCTCCCAATGAAGAAGGCGGCCCATTCCCCGCGGGAACAGCAGGAACTGATCGTCGCATCGTTCCCTGAAATCGGGTTGAAGAACGCCCGGCTCCTGCTGGACCATTTCGGATCCGTTCAGGCAGTGATCGACGCAACGGAAGAGGATCTTCTGAAAGTGAAGGGCATTGGAGAACAGCGGGCCCGGCAGATCTTCGACCTGTCCCGCCGTCCTTATCCCTGATCCCCTGGACGGGCGAGCAGTTCCAGGGATTTACACCCCTTCCTCACCGCTTTCATGAGGAGGAGGATCTTCTCCGGGTCTTCTTCCTGCCGGATGCGCAGGCAGAGGTGGAGGATCGTCTCCTCCAGGGACTGGCAGATCAGGGGGGATAAGGGGGCCGTTCCCGTGACGGATCCGGTGCCGGCCGCTGCCTCAGGGGCTTGTGTCCCGGGGCCCCGGCCCACGGTCGGCGCTCTGGCCGGGTCCGGTTCTTTGGATTCCTCTGCACATACCACACAGAGTGTCTTGCCCTTGATCTCGAAGAGGGGGCAGCCGCATGCCTGGCATGTCTTCGAGAGCATCTTTCCTCCGGACAGGAGATGCCGGGCCATGATCTCGTCCTCGCGTGTCATGGAGTTCATTCCCTCGCTGGGAAGCAGTTTGAACCTCCGGGATTATCGAGTTTTCCCAATGGGGAGGATACCGACCCGGCTTGTCCGCTCCCCCTGAGATCGGATCGCCTTCCATCACCCCGAACCGGTTCCGGAAAACCGCCAACACATCCCTGCCCGGGAGGCCGTTCATGGATTGCTCCCGTCTGTCGGGGTTTTTCCTCCCGGTCAATTTGGGATGATTTATCATCTATGGTCTCTATATAAATAGTGGATTGAAAACGCCTCTTGAGAGAGGATATTTTCGCATGTGAAATCGAGGGATTTTGATGACCAGCCCCGAAAAGACCATAGAAAACTGCATCCTGATGCTGCAGCACATCATGGATGACAGCACCATACCAAGGAATATCCGCAGGGTCGCGGACGAGACCCGCCTGCTCCTTATGAACAACTCCAAGCAGACTGGTCTGCGGGCTGCCGAGGCCATCTCGAAGATCGACGAGATCAGCAACGATCCCAATATGCCCGTCCATGCCAGGACCCGGATCTGGGAACTGGTCTCCCAGCTCGAGACCGTCCCGCTGGACTGAACGCCGGAGTGCAGAATCCCGGGCTGGCTTCCCTCCTTTTCCCTGTTCCTGAATTCATCCCGGCACTTTCCTGACCCACCTTCTTTTTGTCAGGGGAGTATGCTGATCACCACTGTCCTGGTCCGGCCGCTCCGGACATCCAGCTCGAGGAGTACCACCTGCTGCCAGGTTCCTAGGCAGGGCTCCCCCGAACGCACGGGGACAGAGAGGGAGGGACCGACAATCGACGCCCTGACGTGAGAGCGCCCGTTCCCGTCCCCCCACCTGCTGTCATGGGCATAGGACACGGTATCCGGGGCAATTATTGAGAGTGCCCGCATCAGGTCCGAGAGCACCCCGGGTTCGTACTCGATGGTGGTCACTGCTGCGGTGGACCCCGTGACAAAGATATTTGCGAGCCCGTCTTTCACCCCGCTCTCCTTCACCGCGGTTCGAAGCTCGGGGGTGACATCCACGATATCCCCCTCCCTCTGGGTAGTGATCCCGATGGTCTTTTGATACATCGTGGAGAAGGGGGAGGGAGATACCATAAGAGTTCCTCCCCCCAGGGCAACGCCCCTCGATTGATAATCCCGAACAGTTTGTTGGGCGTCAAAAGGTTGCCTGGGGTTCGAAGGGGCGGAGCCCCTCAATTGATGATCCAGAACGATGGATCTTATCCGGAACTGTATGTTAGGCGACCGAAGGTCGCCCGGGGGTCGAGGGGGCAAAGCCCCTCGGAAATTTGGGGTTCGAAAGGGCGGAGCCCCCCGATTTGCATCTTTGGGTATCTTTTTCAGATGCGTCATCGTCTGTAGATAGTACTCACGAATGATCTCTCTCCTCTATGTGGACGATGAACCGGGTCTTCTCGAGATTGCAAAGGTGTATCTTGAGATGTCGGGGGAATTCCAGGTCGCCACCTCGACCTCGGCACGGGATGCGCTTGATTCCCTATCGACCCATTCCTTCGATGCCATCATCGCCGATTACCACATGCACGGCATGGACGGGATCGCCTTCCTAAAGGCCGTCCGTGAACGGTTCGGGGATATCCCCTTCATCCTTTTTACTGGCCGGGGCCGCGAGGAGGTTGTGATCGATGCCATCAACCATGGTGCGGATTTCTACCTCCAGAAAGGGGGTGAGCCGGAAGCCCAGTTCGCCGAGCTGGCGCACAAGATACGGCAGGCCGTACGGCGAAAACGGGCAGAACGCTCGCTCCACGACTCGGAAAGACGTCTCACCGATATCATCAACTTCCTGCCGGATGCCACGTTCGCCATCAATAAAGATGGATCCGTAATTGCATGGAACAGGGCTATCGAGGAGATGACCGGCAAGTCCGCATCCGACGTCCTCGGAAGGGGGGAGTATATCTACGGCGAAGCGTTCTACGGAAAGGCACGTCCGCTGCTCATAGACCTCGTCCTTGCTCCGGACGAACAATTCGAACGAGAGAATTACCTCTATACACGGCGCGACGGTACGACGCTGACAGCCGAGGCAGTCCTTGAAAAACCGGACATGGAACCTGTTCATCTCTGGTCGACAGCACGCATTCTCTATGATGAGAACGGGAATCTCGCCGGAGCGATTGAATCTATCCGCGACATCACCGAACGTAAGAAGGTGGAAGATGCTCTCCGCGAGAGCGAGAGCAAGTTCCGGACCATCTTCGAGAACAGTCCGTACCCTATCGCGATCAACAGCAACCCTGGCTACAAATTCCTGGAAGTCAACAGAGCGTTCCTGAACGCCAGTGGGTTTACCGAGGAAGAAATCATTGGAAGGGATCCGATGGAAATGGGGCTGCTCCCGGTTTCGGAAGCGGTCAAGCTGATCTCTCGCCGGGTTCTTTCGGGAAAACTTGAGAACGTCCCCCTGGCCCTGACCGCAAAAGAGGGGAGACGGATTCATGTCCTGTTCTCTACGATGCCTGTCACCATCGACAATAAACCCGCCATTGTGACCGTGACAGCGGAAGTAACGAAATTAAAAAGAGTCGAAGAAGATCTGCTTTCGAAGCATGAAGCCCTAAACGCCGCGTACAGCGAACTTGCGGCCGCCGATGAAGAACTCCGCCAAAATTATGATGAACTGATCCGCAAGGAAAAAGCACTCCGTGCGAGCGAAGAGAAGCTACGCGCTCTTGTCGAACATTCTCTCGACGGCATATTGATCACGGACTTTTCGGGAACCCTGCTTTTTGTGAACCGGACGGCAGGCCTCATCGTCGATGTGGAGGATTACCCCAAGGTGATCGGCACGAGAAACGTGATGGAATTTGTCGCCCCTGAATCCAGGGCCGATGTGATCCGGGATCTTCGCCAGGTTGCCCAGGGGATCGATGCATATCTCGTCCAGTACAAACTGATCACGGAAACCCGGCGGGAGATCTGGGTTGAATGCATCGGCAAAAAGATCCCGTTTGAGGACTCTTCCGCAATGCTGGTTTCCATGCGGGATGTAACCGGGCGCAAACTTGCGGAAGAGCGGGTGCGCGAATCCGAGAGCAAATTTGCCACTGTGTTCCGCAGCAACCCGGTTGCGCTCACGCTGGTCTCTGCGACAGACGGGAAATTCGTGGATGTCAATGATGCGTTTGTGAGAAATACCGGGTATTCCCGTGACGAAGTAATTGGCAGAATCGCAGAAGACATCGGAATCTTTCCCGACAGGATTGAATACCTCCACTTTACCGCCACACTCCGGGACCAGCGGACCGTATATGATAGGGAACTGCAGTGCAGGATAAAAACCGGCGAGATCCGGACCTGCCGGTTTTCTTCCGGTGTCATCATGATGGGCGGCAGGCCTCACATCCTCTCCACCGTAGAAGATATTACGGAACGAAAGAGCGCCGAGGAGGCACTCCGCCAGGCAAACCGCCAGCTCAACCTGCTCACCGGCATCACCCGGCACGATATCCTCAACAAGATCTCGGTGATCCTCGGATATCTTAAAGTCGCAAGGAAAAATTGCGAAGATCCCGCAATGTTCGAGTACCTGGGTAAAATGGAGTCCGCCACCACGGCAATCCGTTCCCAGATCGAGTTCACCCGGGTCTACCAGGATCTGGGCACGCGGAAGCCCCGGTGGATTGACCTGGACACGGTGATGCCACGCTTACAGGTCCCCGTATCCATCAAGTTGAATGCAGAGGTGAATGGTATCTCGGTATTCGCCGATCCGATGCTCGAACGGGTATTCTTCAACCTCCTCGACAACTCGATCCGGCACGGTGAGCACGTGACCGCGATCCGGGTCTCGTCCCACCCTTCGGGTGAGGATCAGGTCGTGGTCTGGGAAGACGACGGGATCGGCATCGCCGCCGATGAGAAGGAACGGATCTTCGAACGGGGATTCGGGAAGAACACCGGGCTTGGGATGTTTCTTTCGCGGGAGATCCTCTCCCTGACGGGGATCACGATCAGGGAGACTGGTGAGCCCGGAAAGGGAGCACGGTTCGAGATCACCGTGCCGAAGGGGATGTTCCGGGTCCGCCCCGGGGCAGCATGATATCCTGCCCATGATGGCGGTTTGATGATTTTTTGGACGGATCTCAATCTTTATCAGAGTCCGACTGGTCACCTGGAGAGGGTATCAAGGTATTTTTTTCGAAAAAAAAGTGATTGCGGCGGAAAAATCATTCTTCACTATCTGCTGCCTGGTCGGGCCCGGCACCGGTCTGGCCGTTGTCCATTTCCTGGGGAACGACGGCAATTCCAATCACCCGGTCGTTCTCCTCCAGCCTCATGATCTTTACTCCCTTGGTTCCGCGGCCGATGACTCGTATCTCGTTGACATGAGTCCGTATCACGATCCCTGACGCGGTCATGACCATGATCTCATCAGTATCCATTACCGAACAGGACGCAATGACCACCGCATCACGTTCGAGCTGGATATTCCGGACCCCCATGGTTCCCCTGCCATGGCCCCGGAACTCGTCGAACTCGGTTCTTTTACCGAACCCGACATCCGAGATCGTGAGGAGGTGATCCTTCTCCACCAGGGTGACCGCCACCACGGTATCGCCTCCTTTCAGCTTCATGCCCCTTACACCCTGGGCCGTACGACCGACGGTGCGAACCGTCTCTTCATGGAACCGGAGGCTCTGGCCGAAACGGCTCGTCAGGATGATCTCCTTGTTGCCATCCGTGAGGATCACCTTGACCAGCTGGTCCGGCCCGCGCAGTTTAATGGCGTTTGTCCCGACAGATCGCGGAAATGAGAACTCTTTCAGCGGTATTTTAATGATCTGGCCCAGTTTCGTGGCGAAGAGGAGGAACTGGTCGTCCCGGAATTCCCGGATCGGGATGACTGCGGTCACCACCTCATCCTTGAGATTGAGCAGGTTGACAATCGGTTTTCCCTTGGCAACACGGCTGGTCTCAGGGATCTGGTAGACTTTCAGCCAGTAGACACGCCCGGTATCGGTGAAACAGAGGAGATAATCCTTGAGACTCGCAGCGAAGACCGAGTCCACGACATCGTCTTCCTTGGTGGTCATCCCGGTGATCCCGTGTCCTCCGCGCCTCTGTTTCCGATACACGTCGATGTCGGTCCGCTTGATATAATTGGCGGTGGTGATGGAGACAAGGACGGTCTTGTCTTCGATCAGGTCTTCGTTGGAGAGGTCACCGAAAAAGTGTGAGATCTGGGTCCTTCGTGCATCCCCGTATTTTTCTGCGATCTCCATCGTTTCCCGCTTGATCTCCGCTCTGATATTCGCCTCGCTCGCGAGGATCAGTTCGAGACGGGCAATCTCGGTCTCAAGCCCGATCTTCTCATCGGTGATCTTCTTTTGTTCGAGGGCTGCCAGGCGGCGGAGCTGCATCTGGAGGATCGCATTGGCCTGGGGTTCATCCAGCCCGAACCTGGTGACCAGGGAAGTACGGGCATCATCGACGGTCTCCGATGCCCGGATCGCTGCGATCACCTGGTCGATCTTTGAAAGGGCGATCAAAAGTCCGTTCAGGATATGGACCTTTTCCCGTGCCTTTTTCAGTTCGAATTCCGACCGGAGCGTGATGATGTGGATCCGGTGCCTGACAAAATGGTCCAGGAGTTCCGGGAGATTGAGTATTTTCGGCTGGTTATCCACAATTGCGTAATTGATCGCCCAGAAACTGGATTCGAGCTGGGTGTTTTTATAGAGGTTGTTGAGTACGACGGAGGGAATCGAATCCTTCTTGAGATCGAACACGACACGGATGCCTTCCTTGTCGGATTCGTCGCGAATATCAGAAATCCCTTCAATTCGTTTATTTTTCACCATGTCGGCGATCGTGGTGATCCATTGCGCCTTGTTGACCTGGTAGGGGAGTTCGGTTACGAGGATCCGGGCGTTCCGGGACCCGGTTTTTGGCTCCTCGATTGTCGCGACCCCACGTACCACGAGGCGTCCCTGGCCCGTCGCATAGATATTCCTGACGCCCTCGACGCCCATCAGGATTCCTCCTGTCGGGAAATCGGGGGCCGGCATGGAAACCATGAGATCTTCCACGGTGATATCCGGATTGTCGAGATATCCCATCACCGCAGAGCAGACTTCGCGCAGGTTGTGCGGCGGCATTTTGGTCGCCATACCCACGGCAATCCCGTCCGATCCGTTCACCAGAAGGTTGGGAATTTTTGCGGGAAGAACGACCGGTTCGGTCAGCGACTCATCATAGTTCGGGACCAGCGGGACGGTCTCTTTCTCGATATCCTCAAGAAGAGCTTCCGCATAGGGTTTGAGCCTGACCTCGGTGTACCTGCTTGCGGCTGCGGAATCCCCGTCCACGGATCCGAAATTGCCCTGCCCTTCCACGAGGGGATGGCGGTAAGAGAAGGGCTGGGCCATCTTTACAATGGTATCATAGATGGAGGCATCCCCGTGAGGATGGTACTTACCCATCANNACCCTCGCACTCTTCTTGGTGGGCTTGTCGCTCGTATTGCCCATCTCCCACATGGCAAAGAGGGAGCGGCGGTGCACCGGCTTCAACCCGTCCCGGACATCGGGAATGGCACGCCCGATGATGACGCTCATCGCGTAATCGATGTACGAGACCTTCATCTCCTTTTCAATGCTGACCTCTTCCACCTTCGCGGGGATCGGATCCCCGGGAGGCGGATTTTGATCAGATGTCAAGGTTCTTTACCTCCCGGGCATGCCGCTTGATGAAATCTTTCCGGGCCTCCACATCCTTGCCCATGAGAGTTTTGAATATCTCGTTCGCTTCCATTGCATCCTCGATCATGACTTTCTTGAAGAGCCGGTGTTCCGGATTCATGGTGGTGTCCCAGAGCTGCTGGGCATTCATCTCCCCGAGACCCTTGTATCTCTTGACGGAAACCCCCTTTTCCCCCATTTCCGCGAGCATTTTTTTCATGTCCTCTTCTTTATAGGCATATTTTTCCGTTTTCCCTTTTGCGAGCGAGAACAGGGGGGGCTGCGCGATGTAAATATACCCTGCTTCGATCAGCTTGGGCATCGATTTATGGAAGAAGGTCAGGAGCAAAGTCCTGATATGGGAGCCGTCCACATCCGCATCCGTCATGATCACGATCCGGTGGTAACGTGCCCGGGATAAATCAAAATTTTCGCCGATCCCGGTTCCGATTGCCGATACAAGGGTCTGGATCTCGGCATTTTTCAGGAGCTGGTGTTCCCCGGCTTTCTCCACGTTCAGGATCTTTCCCCGGAGCGGAAGGATCGCCTGGAACTTCCTGTCCCTGCCCTGCTTGGCGCTTCCTCCTGCCGAATCCCCTTCCACGATATAGATCTCGCTCTTTTCGGGATTGCGTTCGGAACAGTCCGCAAGTTTCCCGGGTAATCCTCCACTTTCCAGCGCACCTTTCCGCCGGGCAAGGTCCCGAGCGTTCCGGGCAGCCTCCCGGGCTTTCGCGGCAGAGAGTGCTTTTTCGACAATGACCTGGAGCACTTTGGGATTTTCATCGAAGTATTCGGAAAGAGCGGAATATACGAGGGAATCAGTAATGCCTTTTACAATGCTGTTCCCAAGTCGCATTTTGGTCTGCCCCTCGAACTGGGGATTCGCCAGCTTGACCGATACGACAGCGGTCATGCCCTCCCTGACATCTTCGCCGCGAAGTGTGATCGAGGAATTTTCTTTGATGAGCCCGTTCCTTTTGGCCATGGTATTGATGGCACGGGTAATCGCACTCCTGAATCCTTCGAGGTGCGTCCCCCCTTCCCGGGTATTGACGGAATTCACGTAGGAAAAAATCTTCTCGTCGTATCCTTTCGTGTACTGGATTGCAACATCGAATTCAAACTTGTTTTCCTCGTCTTTCCTGGAGATAAAGATGGGGACCGGGTTGAGGCACTCGGCCCCCTCCGTCAGGTAGTTGACGAACTCGGACAGACCACCCAGATACTGATACCGGTCATGGTCGCCGTTCCGTTCGTCCGTGATCAGGATAATCAATCCCGCATTCAGGAATGCAAGCTCTCTCAACCTGTGAGTAAGGATATCATAATCAAAACTGACCGTCTCGAAGATCGAAGCATCCGGATTGAAGGTGATCCTCGTCCCCGACATTTTTGACCCGAATTTTTCCAGGAACCGGTTCCTGTCCCCCGTTCCCAATTCCTGGAGTTCCGCATCAGGCGCAGGGACTCCCTGATCCCCCGTACCTTCAGGCATGGAGGGTTCCGCGTACCACTGCATGTAACGGGTGCGAAGCTCGGAGAGGGTCTCCTCCCGCCCGCAGCATGGTGAAATCGTCTTTCCCTGGGAGAACCGCATGTCATAGACATTGCCGTCCCTGTAGACCCGGGCATCGAGCCAGCTCGAGAGGGCATTGACCACGGAGACTCCGACTCCATGGAGACCTCCCGATACCTGGTAGCTGTCCTTATCGAATTTGCCGCCGGCATGGAGAACGGTAAGCACCACTTCGAGCGCGCACATCCCGTTCTTTTCCATCCGGTCAACGGGAATCCCTCTCCCGTTATCCTCCACGGTGACGGAGCCGTTCTTATTGATCGTCACCCAGATGCGGCTGCAGTACCCCGCCAGGGCTTCGTCGATGGAGTTGTCCACCACCTCGTAAACAAGGTGGTGCAGTCCCCGGGAGTCCGTGCTCCCGATGTACATGGCAGGGCGTTCCCGGACCGGCTGCAGACCCTCCAGTACCGTGATATGGGATGCATCATACGTATCGGTCAATCATTCCCCTCCGGAAAAAAACATACGTCCGACTATGCAAAACCGACGTCACATATAGTATTGGACGCCGGAACACTTAAGGGTAAGGGAGGGATTCCAGGCCCAACTACTGGAATTCTCCGAGATCCGGGTCCTGGATGCCCAGCGCCTTGTCGACTGCGAGGATCAGCTTGGACAGGATCTTCTGGATCTCCGCTGCTTCCTCCCTGTCCAGGGTCCCGGGCTGGTGCCACACGATCCTCTTCCGAAGAGCATTTGCCAGTTCTTCGACCTCTGTGCCCCTGAACTGGTCCGGGACGATAAAATCGCTCAGGTGATCGGAGACTCCGAAGAAGGCCTCCTCCGGTTTGAGAGCGAAGTGTTTGCAGATCAGTACCAGGTTGGTGATGAACCCTCGCCCGAATTGGCTGGCCATGTACGTGTGAAGGGAGCGGGGAGCAAAAAAAGGTGCGGTCAGAGGATGTGGAGGGAGTGAACGAACAAGAGGACAGGGGTCGCGATCACCACAAACAGTCCTCCGACGAGGAAGATCCTGTCGCTTCGGAAGAGGGGTTTATTCCGGATGTAAAGGTGGCTTTCCCTGCCGTAACCCCTGCAGAGCATGGCCAGGTATGTCCGCTCCCCCTGCTCGTACGACCGGATAAAGAGGGTTCCGATCGTGAACGCCAGGGTACGCAACCGGTAGCGGTAGGGCAGCCTCGAATCCGATGCCTGGAAGCACCGCGTCGCCAGCGATTCGTTGATCTTCCGGTACATGTACCCGAAGACGAAAAGGTACCGGATCATCATCCCGAGGGTAAGGGTGAATTCCGCCGGAAGCCCCATCCTGCCCGCCCCTTCGAGAAGGTCCTGCATGCGTGTGGTGGAGGAGAGGAGGATGATGAAGGAGACCGAGACCAGGAACTTGAGGAGGAGGATTCCGGCGAACTCGATCGATTCCGCATAGACGTGGATCCCGAGGGGAAGGTCGAGGATGGGTGTGAAGACCTCGTAATACGGGTTCTGCACGAAGACCTGGACGAGGATGATGAACAGCCCGAAGGGCAGGATTACGGCCAGCCTCTGGAGGTAGACGATCGGGGAGAGACGGGAGAGGCCCCACAGAAGGAGGAGGAAGACGAGGAAGACGAGGGCGACAGGAAATACGAGCGGTGAATAGGGTACCGCAACCATCGCCACGATCGCGGCGAATGCAACGATGATCTTGACCCTCGCGTCAAGGTCATGAATGAAGCTTTTTTTGTAGGTCTGCTTCTCGAGGAAAAAGAGATCCTCGATCATGCTCCCCTCTTATAAGCGGAGAGGAGCGCCCTCTCGGCCTCGGCATAGGTGTATGCCATGGAGACCTCCACGCCCTTTTCCCGGAGGGACCGGATGAGTTTCGGCAGCACCGGGACGTCGAGGCGCACCGAGGAGAGGAGGTCGTCCCGCAGGAAGATCTCCTCCGTCGTCCCCTGTGCCGCGATCTGCCCTTTGTGCATGACGTAGATGTAGTCAGCCACCTCCGGGACGAGGGAGACGTCATGGGTGGAGAAGATGACCGTCATCCCATAGGTGCGGGACAGTGAGTTGATGAAGTCGACGAGGTCCCGTACTCCCTGGGGATCGAGGCCTGCGGTAGGCTCGTCCAGGACAAGAACCTGGGGCTCCATGGCGATGACCCCGGCGATGGCGACCCGCTTCTTCTCTCCGCCGGACAGGTGATGGGGAACCCGCTCCCGCAGGTGCTCGATCCCGACAACGGCCAAGGCCTCGGTCACGCGGTGGCGGACGATATCCTCGTCCAGGCCGAGGTTGGTGGGGCCGAATGCGACATCCTGTTCCACGGTAGGCGAGATGATCTGGTCGTCGGGGTTCTGGAAGACCACCCCTACGAACTTCCGCACCTCGCGGAGATTCTCCCTTGTGATGGGCTCCCCGTGGATGAGGACGCTCCCTGACGTCGGCCGGAAGATTCCGTTGAAGTGTTTGAAAAGCGTGCTTTTCCCAGCCCCGTTGGCACCGATCACCGCAATCCTGGCGTTACGCGGGGCGATAAAGTTCACCCTGTCCAGGCCCTTCACATTGCCGGGATAGACATACGTGAGATCTCTTGTCTCAATCAGGTGCATGGGAGAATTGTCCTTCTCAATGGTTGGCCGAGAAAAATTAAAAAATCTTTCATTCTGAACGGGAAAACAGGCGTCCCAGTCCGAAGGCGACTCCAAGGACTATGAGGGTACCGAGGACGATCGCCAGTGCTTCCCCGGACTTCGCGAGCCCTTCAAGGGTATAGTCCGGGAATGGCGATTCAAAGGAGAACGTGTTCCCCGTGATGCCCTGCACTTCCTCTTCTGCCTGGCCTGCGGCATGCTCGTCCAGTTCCTCCCCCTGGATCTCCTTTGCCCCGAAGATTCCGAAGAACGCACTCTCCAGCCCGTCGGGATTCCCCGATGCGAGGAAGGGAGCTGCCACAGCGATGACGAGTGCGAGGATCACACCGAATATAAGGTAGTTTTTCCCTTCCATCAGGAAGACACCCCCTTCGTTTCCGATAGAAGGTCGGGCCTAGCGGTGAAGATGAGGTAGAGTGCCACCGCGGTGATTCCTCCCTCGATCACCCCGATGACCGCATGGTAGAGCCCCATTGTAACGAGGCCGATCTCCAGGGGGAATGTTCCTGCGATCGCCATCTCTACCGCGGTGATCAGGGCGGCCACGAAGAGCGAGAGCCAGCCCGCGATGAACGCTGCAGGATACGGATTTTTGATGCCCATACAGATACCGCGGTAGCTGTAGTAACCCACGAATCCGCCGATCACACCCATGTTGAGGATATTGGCCCCCATGACGGTGATTCCCCCGTCGCCGAAAAGTACTCCCTGCACGATGAGGACAAGGGTGAGTACGAAGACTGCGGCAAAGGGAGATCCGAGGACGATCGCGGCCAGGGCGGCACCCATCATGTGGCCGCTTGTCCCCCACGGGATCGGGATGTTGATGGCCTGGATGGCAAAGATCCCTGCGGCCAGCACTGCCACTAGGGGGACCTTCTCGTCCCTCATTTCGTTCCGGGCCCATCGGAGGGAGAGTGCGATAAAGATCAGTGCAATGATCCAGTACACTGCTGCCTGGGGGATGGGAATAAATGCGTCCGGGATATGCATGGTATCTCCTGGTAATACTAATCTTAAATATTGTAACAACCAATAGGTAAAAAATATTACTATTTGTAAATTCGGCGTACTCCGGATTTAATTAGTATGCTGAGAAGGGGCAGCATCTTCGGATTCGTAAGAATCGTCCTGGCAAGCCTCCCAGGCCTGTCCATGTCCCCCTGGGTGACGATCGCCCGGACGATCTCCGGGTCCCTCATCACCCCGATCACCCTGGCGAGGTCCGCAGGTGCCAGCTGACTGCGCATCCGGAACAACTTCATCCCAAGGGCAAGCTCCTTCCCGAAGTCCTCTTTCCAGGCCCGCTCGTATTCCTGGAGGATCCGGTCACTGCAGTCCCGGGCATTGCAGGCCTTCGCTGCGATCGCGGCTGCGTGCCGGGCGGCCCGGACTCCGGTGTAAACCCCGCCGCCCGAGGTGGGTTTGGCCATTCCGGCGGCATCGCCAACAAACAGGGTCTGGTGCCCGTACGTTTTCGGCATGAGGCCGAGCGGGATGGTGCCGCTCACAAGATGAACGCAGGTGCCGGTGCCCTCACCCCCGCTCCCGGATCGTACCGATCGTAAGAAGGCTGAGAACCGATCCTTCACCTCCCGTTCACCCGCAAGGCCGATCCGTGCACGGTGCGGACCAAGCGGGATCACCCATCCGAAGAACTCCGGAGAGGCATCCGGATGGATCTCCACCTGACAGGAATTCATCTCATGGACGATGTCCGCCTGGAGACCGGACAGGTATACCGGTGCCCTCGGCATTCCCATCCGCCGGGCAACCCCGCTCCTGGCCCCGTCTGCGGCGATGAGGATGCGGAAGGGGATCTCGTCTCTCCCTTTCGCTCCCCGGGTCAGTATCCTGGCACCGTCCCTTCCGGAAAATGCGGTCCTGAGACGGATCTCCGCGCCTGCCCTTGCGGCCATGTCTGCCATCTCCCGGTCGAGGAGGGCGCGGTCCACCACGTGCGCCTTTCGTTCCCCGGCATCGAACACCAGTTCGGCACCGAGGGAAGACACGATCCGGGCACCGGTGACCGTATTCAGGATGCACCGTTCCGAGGTCTCGCATTCCCGGAATGCGGCCATCGAGAGGAGCCCGGCGCACTGGACAGGAGACCCGATCGCACCGTGCTCCTCGATCATGCAGACCGACAGGCCCGCCCCGGCGCAGAGCCTGGCGCACGTGCTCCCTGCCGGTCCTGCGCCCACCACCACCACGTCGTATGTCCGGGTCATTCCTGATCACAGATCTTGTTCCCGGGCGCCATCAAGGTATGAGGTCATGCTGGGGGTGTGGGGGCGACAGCCCCCACATTGAATGAAAATCCATGAACCGGAATATTACCGGGCCGGGACCTGATGACCGCGGTATTCATCTGACAGGAGGGGTTGAGACCCCTCCT
>DAEV01000078.1 GCA_002509495.1 Methanolinea sp. UBA473
GGGCAATCCGGGACGACGACATACTTGGAGATGGTACTGGATCCGCCTGAGTTGGAGGCCGTCAGAGTGACATTATAGGTCCCGATGGAGGAGTAGGTGTGGATGGGGTCTGGCAGGGTGGAGGTTGCCCCATCGCCGAATTGCCAGTACCAGTGTGTGGGATTCTCGGTGGACGTGTCGGTGAACTCAACGATCCGGGAGTCCGGGCACGAAGACAGATACTGGAAGTCTGCGACCGGGGGATTGACCGGACCCGGGCAATCCGGGACGACGACATACTTGGAGATGGTACTGGATCCGCCTGAGTTGGAGGCCGTCAGAGTGACATTATAGGTTCCTGTGGAGGAGTAGGTGTGGTCCGGGCTCGGCTCATCAGAATACGTCCCGTCCCCGAATTGCCAGTACCAGTTAGTAGGATTCTCGGTGGAGGTGTCGGTGAACCGGACGAAACGGGAGTCAGGGCATTCCGAAAGATAGGTGAAGTCCGCCTCAGGGGGTTCCGGACAGACCGTGATGCAGATGATTTTAGAGATGGAATCCGATCCGGCTGCGTTGGAAACGGTCAGGGTGACTTTGTAACCCTTATACTCAGTGTAGGCATGGTCAGGATGCTGCTCATCGGAATACGTTTCATCCCCAAAGGACCAGTTCCACGAGGTGGGATTATTGAGGGAGGTATCGGTGAACTCGACCAGGAGCGGGGTGGGGCATTCCGACTTGGGGGTGAAGTTCGCGATGGGGGGATCATCCGGGCAGACGGTGATGTATTCGTACTTGGTGATCGAGTCGGATCCGTCCGCATTGGTTACGAGGAGGGTGACGTCGTACGTTCCCTTGGCCAGGTAGGTATACACGGGGTGCTGCAGGGAGGAGTGTCCTCCATCCCCGAAGGTCCAGTACCATGAGGTGGGGTTCCCGGTCGAAGTATCGGTGAAGTTGACGGTGAGGGGCGCCGGGCAGCCGTAGGTAGGGTTGGCGGTGAAATTGGCGACCGGAGGTTCTCCCGGGCAGAGTGTGTCTTCAACAAGTACATCCAGAAACCCTCCCTCCCCCTTGACTCCGAAGATGGCGGGATAAGGTACGCTGGAAGGGAAGTTTTGGGAATCCGTGACCCCGGTGATGTATGCTGCGTCCCGTCCGTCGCTCGCAATCCCCGCGCCGGCATCCTTGCCCCTGCCCCCGAGGTAGGTGACGTAGATGGGGTAATTCTCAAAGGGAGAAAATTTAGCCACGAAGGCATCATAAAGGCCCCCGCCAAACGATGCCTGATAGGGATCTTTCACAGGGAAATCAAAGGACCAGGTGATGCCGGTAATGTAAACGATCCCGCAGGGATCCACTGCCACACCTCGGCCCTGGTCAATCTGGGAACCCCCCAGGAAGGTCGAATACTCGATCCCTCCTTCCTGTGAGAAACGGGTATAGAAGGCGTCCCACAGCCCGGTCAGGTTTGGCTGGTAGGCGTCTTCCAGCCCGGGGTATCCTTTCGAAGGGAAGCACGAGGACATGGTCCCGCCTGTCACGTGGGCTCTCCCGTCCGCGTCCACTGCAATTCCGCGTCCGACGTCCGGCAGGTTGTCACCGAGATAGGTGGAATATACCAGTGCATCCCCGTCAGGGCTGATTTTCGTCACGAACGCATCGAAGTCTTTCAGGATTGGATCGGTGGCATTGACGATGGGGAAGTTATCGGATTCCGTCTCTCCTGTGATGTAGGCACTGCCCTCGCTGTCCACTGCCACTCCGTAACCGGTGTCCTCGAACCTTCCCCCGAGGTATTCGGAGTAGAAGAGCTGGCTCCCGTCCTGGCCCAGTTTAAGAATAAATGCATCCTGGTTTCCGCCATAGGTCGTCCAGTGGTACTGGCTGAATACAGGGAACAACCTCGAGGAGGTGCTGCCGGTAAGATAGGCGTTCCCGAGGGGGTCCAGGGCGATGGAGGCACCGGAATCATCGCCGGTCCCTCCCAGGTAGGTGGAGAAGAGCGGCGCGGAACCGTCCTGGTTCAGTTTTACCGCGAATGCATCGGTGAGTCCTGCATTATAGTCCTGGATTGCCTGTTCGGTGGGAAAGTCGGAAGAAGAGGTTTCTCCCGTGATGTACGCATTTCCGGAGCTGTCCACCGCAATTCCCCTCCCCTGGTCATCGAGGCTGCCTCCGAAGTAGGTGATATAGACGGGGGCGGATCCCTCGGAATTGATCTTCACCACCACTACGTCGGTCCCTCCTTCCACGGGCCCCCACGAATTCGAGTCCGGCATCATCTCATAGGGTGCAGGGAAGGACTTGCCCGTGACATAGGCGTTCCGGCCGTTATCGACTGTCACTGCCTGGCCGCTCGCGATTCCGATCCCGTTCAGGTATACTCCGTATTTCAATACGGGATCGATGATGAGGGGCAGTTCCCGGTCGTACTCTCCGATCCGGAACGCTACCCTGTTTTCTCCCGCAAGATCGAACGAGCAGGACACCTCGCGGATCGTCCCATTTACTTCCTGGATGCAGACAGGAGCATATTCGACCAGTTGTCCTGCCCGGGTATCGATCCGCAAAGACCCGTCGGGGCCGAGGGAAAGGCCCTCGACGCCTTCATATTCCAGGAGAATCTCTTCCGGATCGGCCCCCGGGGCAACGATGTAGGTGCTCTTCAGTCCTTCTACCGTCCCGTCATACCGAAGGTCGATCCCGGGATAGAGATCCTGGTAGAGGATGGAACCGTAGATTGGGACAGCGGTATACCAATCCGCAGGCTCGTTCCCAAGAAGGAAATTCGCCTTAAAGTCCATGGGATCCAACCCGGTGACTACTGTCTCGGGATTCGCGTCAGAAAACCGGTACCCCATAAGGACGGGTACCGGGGTCTCCCCGTTCCAGGTGAATAACCGTACATGAAGTCCCCCCGGGGTGAAGAAGAGGGAACCCGAGTCAGAGATGATCTCGAACCTGACCTCCTCCTCACTCTGCCCTGCATTCTCAATGAAATACAGGGGAATCTTTTCCTGCCATCCTTCCACCGGCCCCTCTTCTCCGCTTCCGACGGTTTCCACATACCCCCCGGTTGCCGAACCGAACAATAAGGGGAGAGGGAATCCCGAAGGCCCTGCCGCTGCAGACAGGCAGAGGAGATGGATCACAATAAGTAAGCACAGCCACCTTGTTGATTGCATTTAAACCCTTCAGGAGAGATGGTGTAATTACCCTTATATAAATATATTGGTGAAATGAAGTGTTATGCCCTCCATTTGTAATAATTCTAGATTAAAACCAGGTGAGTTGCATCCGTAACCGGTCCGGGAGCGCCGGAAGGGTGCATTGCTGTGAACATAATGGATATCACGTCCGGCCACTCATATTTAAGGTAACCGGGGAGTCGTTTATGTCTGCCCTGTCTCACGGATGACCGGACCTTACCAGAGGGTATTTGCAAGGGAATACAACGATTCGAGAGTGAGTACTGATGAGTCCGCGGTGCTTACCCCGGGCGGTGCCCTCTGCACACAGGTATACCTTGCGGGTGCCCTTCTTGAAGTCCAGGGGGCGAGGGGGGAGACGATGTATGCCCGGCTATCCGACCCTACAGGCGCATTCTCCCTCATCGTCAGCCCGATGCGGAAAGGTGCCGCGGATTCGCTCGGGGAAATGACGCCCCCCTGTTTTGCCACGGTGATTGGGGAAGCCAGGCTTGCGGGTTCGGGCGACCGCACATCCTGCTCCGTAGCGGTGCAGGAAGCGAGGGAGGTCGACCGGAGTGTCCGGGATGCCTGGGTCGTACGGACTGCAGAATTAACCTTCGCACGCCTTGTCGAGTTGAAGGAAGCTCTGGGCGGCGGCGATGCATCCGACCCTGTTCAAAGGGCCATCCGACACTACAGGATCGATGCTGCCCGGGTGAAGGACCTGGCGGAGATGGTCCGGGATGCATTAAAGAACGTGGGGGCAACCGTATCAGGCCCGGCCGAGGAGAGGGATGCGGCCCAGCGGATCCTGTCGATCGTCGAGGAATTTGGCGGGAAGAGCGGGATCCCCATGGACGATATCGTGAAAAAGGCAGCCAGGTGGGGTCTGACCGCTGCCGAGGTGCGGGAGACGGTCGGGATCCTTCTGTCGGAAGATGAATGTTACCAGCCTGCAAGGGGCGTAATCAAGCGGTTATGAGGCTTGAGTTCCTGGAAGCCGGCCCCGCCCTTCTCGTCTGCAGGACCCGCAAAGTGCTTGTCGCGGCCGACCTGCATATCGGGATCGAGTCCGATCTCGCCCTGCACGGTCTCCACTTCCGGAGCCGGAGCCATGACCGGATGAAGCGTGTTCTTGCCTGCGTGGAAGAGTCAGACCCGGATCTCCTTGTGCTCCTCGGGGATGTGAAGCACACGGTCCCCCTCACAACCCGGCAGGAGTACCGCGAGCTGCCCGGGATCCTCGAGGAGCTGCGTAAGAGTCTTCCTCTCCGGGTGCTCCCCGGGAACCACGATTCCGGCATCAGCCGGTTCCTCCGGGAGGACGAACTGCTTGCCCGTGAAGGTGCCCTTATCGATGGAACGGGATATCTCCACGGCCATACATACCCGGATCCCAGCCTGTCGGGGCACCTGATCGTGTCCGGCCACCACCATCCCATGGTAACCCTCAAAGACGAGGTGGGGTGCTCCCTCCGGGCCCCTGCGTATCTCCTGGCAGATGTGGACGAGCGATGTCTCAGGATGAATGCCGCAGGGGAAGAAGCGAGCAGGCAAACCCGTGTTCTGTTCATACCGGCTTTGAATGAACTTGCGGGGTATGACATCGGGAGGACGGTCAGGGAACCCTTCAGCCCTCTGTCCCGGTGCATGAGAACCGATGATTCCGAAGTATTCCTGGCAGACGGGACCTTTATCGGGCCCCTGGCCACCCTGGAGGACTATGGAGACGATCAGGAGCCTTGATCTGGCGGTACAGGAATGCGTGAGGGTGAGAGGGTTCTCACGGCTCTCCGACGTCCAGGCACAGTCTATCCCGCTTGTCCGGAAAGGGAGGAACCTCGTTCTCATCGCCCCCACCGGAACCGGGAAGACCGAGAGCGCGATGATCCCCGTCTTCGATGCCATGAGGGGCCATCCCGGGGGAGGGTTCCGGACCCTGTACATCACCCCGCTCCGGTCCTTAAACAGGGATATGCTGCAGCGCCTTGCCTGGTGGTGCAAAGAACTCGGCCTGACGGTGGGCGTACGACATGGGGACACCCCCCAGTCGGAACGGCGCAAACAGGCGCTCTCGCCCCCCGATCTCCTCATCACGACCCCCGAGACGCTCCAGGCCATGTTCATGGGGAAGGTCCTCCGCAGGCACCTAGCAAACGTCCGGTATGTGGTGGTCGATGAGATCCACGAACTTGCAGCGGGCAAACGCGGCGCACAGCTGGCGGTCGCCCTGGAACGGCTCGTGGAGTATGCAGGGGAATTCCAGCGGATCGGCCTCTCGGCAACGGTAGGGAATCCTGACGAGATGGGCCGGTTCCTGTGCGGCGCGAGACCCTTCCAGGTGGTCTCGGTCCCGGTCGCCAAACACCTTGAAATCTCGGTAGACTTCGCAGGAGACCGGTTCGAGAAGCAGGCGGACTGGGTCTCCCGGGAGATCGATCGACACGCATCCACGCTCATCTTCGTGAATACGCGTGTGACGGCGGAAGCTCTCGGTCACCAGCTCTTTCCGAGGGGTGACGTGGAGGTCCATCACGGCTCCCTCTCCAGGGAGGTCCGGATCGAGGCGGAGGAGCGGTTCAAGTCGGGTGCCATCAGGGCGCTGATCTGCACGTCCTCGATGGAACTTGGGATCGACATCGGAAGGATCGAGCATGTCATCCAGTTCGGCTCCCCACGGGAAGTGGCGAGGCTCGTACAGAGAGTAGGCCGGGCGGGCCACCAGCTGGAGGCGGTCTCGAGGGGGACGATCCTCGCCACGGGTTTCGACGACCTGCTCGAGTCCCTCGTGATTGCCGACCGGGCAAAGGCCGGGATGGTAGAGGAGGTGACCCCTCCCCGGAATGCGGCGGACGTGCTGGCCAACCAGGTGGCGGCAATGGCCGTCGAATACCGTGAAGTATCCCGGGAAAGGGTCCGGGAGGTCATCGGGAGGTCATACCCGTTCCAGGTCCCCGGACCGCTCCTGGACGAGGTCGTGTCCCAGATGGAGGAGCACGGGCTTATCCGGGTGGACGGGGACCTCATCCGGTCGAGCGGGCGCTCCCGCAAGTACCTTGCCGGAAATCTCTCCATGATCCACGACGAGCGGAAGATGTCGGTGTACGACATGGTCTCCAGAAAGACCGTGGGAACCCTGGATGAGTCGTTCGTGGTGGGATGGGTGCATACCGGTGCGGTTTTCATCACGAAGGGCCAGTTGTGGCGGGTCCTGGACATGGAAGACGGGCGGATCACGGTGGAACCGGCAAGAAAAGCAAAGGGCGAGCTTCCCTCGTGGGAGGGGGAGCAGATCCCTGTCCCATTCCCTGTTGCAAGGGATGTCGGGGCTCTTCGGAAGTCCAGGGACTTCTCGAAGTACCATCCGAATAGTGAGACACTTCGCTTTGTTCTCCGGTTCCTCGAGGAGATGGACCGCAACCGATCCCCGGTGGCCACCGACACCGAGATCACGCTGGAGAACGCCCCGGAAGGGGTGATCTGCAACGTCTGCGCCGGTCATAAAGCGAATGAAGCCCTTGCAAGGGTGATCTCGATCCTGCTCTCGGCCCGGTACGGCACCACGGTGGGGATCGAGATCGATGCCTATCGCATCTACCTGCGTCTGCCTCCGGAGCTCCGATCGGGGGAGGTGAGGGAGATCCTCCTCTCGCTGGAGCCCGGGCACCTCGAAGGGATCCTCCAGCTTGCAATGAAGAGGACTGCCCTTTTCAAGTGGAAACTGGTCCAGGTGGCCAAGAAGTTCGGGGCGATCGATCCGGATGCGGACTACGAGCGGCTCAGCATCCACAAACTCACCGACCTCTTCGAGTCGACGGTCGTGCAGAAAGAGGCATACCGGGAGCTCTTCTCGAACTATATGGACGTGGGACGAGCCGCAAGGATCGTATCCCTGCTCAGGGAAGGAGATATCTCGGTGATCCTGTCGCACCTGAGCATCCTGGGCGCCGAGGGGCTCTTCTCTTCCCGGGACCAGATCTCGCCCCCGAGTGTCGACCAGGCGGTGATCAGCACCCTCAAGCGAAGGCTGGACCAGCAGGAAGTGGTGATCGCCTGCATGAACTGCAGAAAGTGGAAGAGCCGCACGGTGGTCTCCCGCACCCCCGATCCCCTCGTCTGCCCTATCTGCGGGGCAAGGCTGATTGCAGTCCTGAAACCGTGGGAAGAACCGCTCCTTGCCCAGGCGAGCAGGAGAACCAGGAGCGAGGAGGACCGTGCCGTCGAGGTCCGACTCCTGAAAAATGCAAACATCGTGCTCTCTTCCGGGAAGAAAGCGGTCATCGCCCTGTCCGGGAGGGGGGTCGGCCCCGAGAATGCGTCCAGGATCCTCTCCACCCTTGCAGAGGGAGACGCATTCTACAGGGAGATCCTAAAAGCGGAGCGGAATTATATACGGACTCACCGTTTCTGGTGAATCAGAGAATATTCTCGAGTTTCTGCTCCAGGAATTCCAGCCCTCGCTTCACGTCTTCCAGGTTCTTGCCGCCTGTCAGGATGATCTTCCCCGACGAGAAGAGGAGCGCAACGATCTTTGGGTCCCGGATGCGGTAGACCAGTCCCGGGAACTGTTCGGGTTCGTACTCGATATTTTCCAGGTTGAGGGTGATGACCACCTTATTCAGGTTGATGTACTTCCCGATGTCGTAGGAGCAGACGATGTTGGTGACCGCCACTCTCGGGCGGTCGAAGGTCTTTACCCCTGCCTCCTTCATGGAGGAGATGATCAGGTCCAGTCCCTGATCCAGGGAGTCCTTATCCCGGATCCCGGTGAGCACGACTTTTCCGGAAGAGAAGATGAGAGACGCGATTTTTGGCTCGTCCAGCCTGAACACGGCCCCGGGGAACCGCTTCTGGTTCAGCTCGCAGTTTGGGATCTTCTTCGAGATCTCCGCGAGGTCGATGGCGTCCGCAATGGCCCCGGATGCAACGATATTTTCAATTTTCAAAGAATCGTACCGCTTCTCTACCATTGATCAGTATCCGCCTTTTCGGACGATAATACTAATGGGATACCTTTATGTCACCGGATTGGAGGCTGTTTTGGGGAGTAAAAGAGACAGATTCAAATCCAAACCGTTCCAACGTATGATGATTTTTATGGAAGAGGATACGCAGGCCCCCGCGACCTACGAGGAATTGTGCAGGAATTTCACGATAGAGGTCCCCAAATGCTTTAATTTCGGGTTTGATGTGATCGATTCCTGGGCGGAACAGGATCGGAACAAGCTTGCCATGATCTGGGTGAACCAGGCAGGATGCGAGAAGAAATATTCCTTCCGGGACTTGAAGAACCTCTCCAACCAGGCTGCGAACATCCTCATCAAGTACGGGATCCAGCGGGGAGACCGCGTGATGCTCATGCTTCCCAGGGTCCCCGAGTGGTGGGTGTTTGTCATCGCACTGATCAAACTCGGAGCGGTCCTCTGCCCGTGCCCGACGATGCTCACCCCAAAGGACATCAAATACAGGCTGGATGCGGGAAGGTTCAAGATGATCATCACGAACCGGGAGAACTCGGCCAAGGTGGATGAGGTAGCCGGGGAATGCCCCTCCCTCTCCTGCCGGTTCCTCGCCGACGGCGAGCTACCTGGTTGGATCAGCTATCCTGTTGAGCTCCTCTACCCCGCACCGGTATCGTTCCGTTCGGTGAGCATGCCCGTGGAGAAGAAGACGCTCTCGACCGATCCCATGATGATCTACTTCACCTCCGGTACCACCGGAGAGCCGAAGATGGTCCTGCACAACCAGAGCTACCCGCTCGGCCATATCGTCACCGCGACGCTCTGGCAGGGACTCACCTCCAGGGATGTCCATTTCACCTACTCGGACACGGGGTGGGCGAAGTGTGCGTGGGGCAAGATCTTCGGGCAGTGGATTGCAGGTGCCTGTATCTTCCTCTACGATGTTCGCGGCAAATTCAAGGCAACCGAGCTCCTCCCGCTGCTGGAGAAGTACGAGGTCAGCACGTTCTGCGTCCCGCCCACGATCTACCGGATGCTGATCCTTGCGGACCTCGAGAAGTTCGACCTCCGGGAGCTCCGGCAGTGCGTCAGCGCCGGAGAGCCTCTCAATCCCGAGGTGGTCCGGGTCTGGCAGGAGGGGACCGGGCTCCCCATCCGTGAAGGATATGGGCAGACGGAGACGGTCTGCTGTATCGGCACGTTCGTGGGTATGGAGACCCGCCCGGGCTCCATGGGGAGGCCCTCTCCCGGGTGGCTGATCGAGCTCCACGATGAGGATGGGAAGCCCGTGGGGACCGGCCAGGAAGGACGAATCGCCGTGAAACTGGATCCCCGTCCCGTGGGACTCTTCGTGGAGTACCTGAACAACCCCGGGGCCAACGCAGAATCGTTCGTGAACGGCTTCTACTATACCGGGGACAAGGCCACCAGGGATGAGGACGGCTACTTCTGGTTCNNACCGGATCGGCCCCTTCGAGGTGGAGTCCGCCCTCCTCGAGCACCCCGCGGTCCAGGAGTCGGCTGTCGTGGGTTCCCCGGACCTCATCAGGGGGACCATCGTCAAGGCGTTCGTGGTGCTGAAGCAGGAGTACGAACCCTCCGAGCGGTTGGTGAAGGACATCCAGGCATTCGTCCGGAAGAACACCGCTCCCTACAAGTATCCGAGGGCGATCGAGTT
>DAEV01000103.1 GCA_002509495.1 Methanolinea sp. UBA473
CCGTTTCTGCTCGGAACAACAGCTGAGTTACATTGCTCTGGAAGAAGAGACCCATGAAGTCGTTGGGTTCGCCCTGGGAAGTGATCTCATCACGGACTGGGATTCCATCGGGCCGGAGATGATCGCTCTGGTATCGCTGTTCCGGGAGAGCATGGCCATTCTGGAAGAGGTTGAGCACTGTCCTGATCTCCTTGATATCCAACCCGGAACAGTCCTGCATATCTTCCAATTGGGAGTCAGGCGTGGCTTCCGGGGCCGGGGCCTCGCCACAGGCCTCATACGGAGCCTCCTGCACCAGGCGAAACGACAGGGGTTCGGAAAGGTCATTGCAGATTGTACCGGGCCAGTCTCCATGCACACGTGTGAGAAGTGTGGATTTCGCGAAGCAGCCCGGGTTATCTACGATGATTTCTATGTAGACGGGAAGGTATTCTTTCGCGGACTCCCCGGGGGGATCTCCCTGATGATCCGGGATGTGTGAGGAACAGCTTCGCGACACCCGTTAGGACTGAAAAATTAATCCTGCAAACAGAACAAGAGGAGGATTGAGTATTCCCATGAAGATTGTCGATGCAACCCGGGCGCCAAGCTCGCCAAACCCCCACAAAGTGGATGCACGGAAACTCTGTGAGATCCCCCATGCAGTCGTCGTAATGATCACGCTGCAGCCAGGGGAATCGTTAAAGAGGCACATGACCCCGGTCGATGTCCTCTTTTACGTTCTCGAAGGTACCGGTACCGTCGAGATTGGGGAAGAGAAGGCAACCGTCGGCAAGGATACCATGATCGAGAGCCCGGCCCGGATCCCGCACCGTTGGATCAACGAGAGCGGATCGGTGTTCCGGGTGCTGGTCATCAAGGTGCCGAAACCGACGGAAGAGACAAAACTGCTCTGAAGGAGGAACCATGGCCCATCATACCGGTGCTATCCTCCAGCGGGACGGGAAGACCTTTGCCATTGTTACCCGGATCCCGGGTGGAGTAGTCAATCCCGAAATCCTTGATAAAATTGCGGCCGTCGCCCGGAAGTACCAGGTGCCAAAGGTGAAACTCACCTCCGGGCAGCGGTTCATGCTGGTCGGACTGAAAGAACAGGACCTCGCGTCGATCTACAAGGACCTTGGGGAGATAGCGGGAAAAGAGACGGCCCCCTGTGTCAAATACGTGCAGACCTGCCTGGGGACTGATGTGTGCAAATACGGCGCCCAGGACTCAATCGACCTCGGCCTTGAACTGGAGAAGAAATATTACCGCATTCCCTTTCCTGCAAAACTCAAGTTCGGGGTTTCCGGCTGTCTCCGGTGCTGCGGGGAGAGTTTCGTCCGGGATATCGGCCTCATCGGAACCACAAAGGGCTGGACCGTGGTATTCGGTGGAAACAGCGGAAGAAGGCCATCGATAGGAATGGTAATTGCAGAGGACCTTTCCCGGGAAGATGCGCTCGATCTCGTCCACCGGCTGCTCGAGTATTACCGCGAATTGGCCAATCCAAAGGAGAGGACGGCACGATTCATCGAACGGATCGGATTCGACAGGATCAAATCGGAACTCCTGACTCTCCTGCCCTATATCCGGTTGGAGGATGCGCAGTAAAGGGAGGAGGTCCTGTCCTTAATCGGACTCCCTGGACCGGAATCGTGTCAGGTAGAGCCCGACTCCCGCCGGGATCAGGAAGGTCAGGGCATAGTATACGAATACATCCGGGCCATAGTAGCTGGCCTGGAAAAGCTGAACAATGAACAGATAGTCGAGCACGATTGCAATCAAGGCCCAGGCAAGCCCGACTCCAATGTAATAGGTGAGGGGCAGTACCCGCGTCCTGAACCACCACCAGGCAATCGCGATAGTGACAGGAGTGAATATTGCAGTGATAATCCAGCCCATAACGGTGGCAAACGGCGTATTGAAAAGCAGCAGCGATGCGAGATAGCCGAGCAGCCACAGTCCCGTGCCAAGTCCCGCGGTGTCCTTGATCCACTGCCTCATGTATGTCTTGTTTTGCAATTCGGATTGTTATCTTTTCCGGGATGGAGTTCGACGCCCTGGAGTTCCGGAGTGAGGCCTGGTCCCGAGGAATTCCTTCATGTACCAAGTATCGCAATGAGCGTCAAGGGTCCAGAGGTCACTGTCTATGTTCTCAACCGGATAGCTGGGAGAGATGGATGAGTAAGGATCGGACAAAAGAGGGCCAGATCTGAACTTCATAGTTCAAGATAAAATTGTATTAGATTTTATACCATGGAACTACACTTCTTTCCATGACGTCTCTTAAAGGAAGGAGAACCTGACTCCTACCAATGGAAAACCTGATGGATAGACTCCTAGCGAAGGGGGTAGTACACATTGGCTGCCAGTGAAGGCACAATAGCATGGCTCCTCTGTTCCACCGCTCTCGTCATGCTGATGACCCCGGCAGTCGGATTCTTCTACGGCGGCCTAGTACGCAAGAAGAACTTCATCTCCATGGTTGCCCTCTCTTTCATCACCTTCTCCCTGGTGACCATCCAGTGGGTGGTCATCGGGTACTCCCTGGCTTTCGGTGGCACGGCGCCGGTCACCGGCAACCTGGACTTTGCCGGACTGGCCAATGTCAGCTTCGACTCTGCCAATGCTCCCTATCTACCCCTTCTCTTCCTGATCTTCCAGCTCACCTTTGCCGCTGTTACCATGGCCATCGTTACCTCCGGAATGGCAGAAAGGATCAAACTCTCCGCGTTCCTCATCTTCGCCCTGCTCTGGGTCACCATCGTATATTCGACGGTGGCTCACTGGGTCTGGGGAGGAGGATGGCTGCAGAGTATCGGTTTCCTTGATTTCGCCGGAGGGGCGGTTGTCCACATCGCTGCCGGTTTTGCAGCCCTGGCCCTTGCCATGGTGATCGGAAAGCGGGCCGGATTCGGTGAGCACTCGATGGATCCCCACAACATCCCCATGACCCTGCTGGGGGCAGCCCTGCTCTGGTTCGGATGGTTTGGATTCAACGGGGGTAGCGCCCTTGCAGCCAACGGCCTTGCCGTTCATGCGGTCGTGGTCACCAACATATCAGCCGCAACCGGTGCGCTGACCTGGCTCTTCATCTCCTGGGGGCGTGGCATGCCAAGCTCCATCGGCATGGTCAGCGGTGCGGTCGCCGGTCTTGGAGCGATCACCCCGGCCTGTGGCTATGTTTCGCCGATGGCCGGGATTGTGATCGGTGCCGTCGCCTCGGGTCTCTGTTACTATGCCATGCTCTGGAGGATACAGAAGAGGATGGATGAGAGCCTGGATGCCTGGGCAGTCCACGGTGTCGGCGGCCTGTGGGGCACAATCGCTGTAGGGATCTTCGCCATCGGTTCCGTCAACGGGGCATCAGGACTGATAGAGGGGAGCACGGCCCTGCTCGCCACCCAAATCATCGGGGCGGTTTCTGTGATGGTCTTCGTCTTTGCCGTCACTTTCGTGCTCGCATGGGTCGTAAATCGTCTGATCGGGCTCCGGGTATCCGAAGATGCCGAGTACGTAGGGCTCGACCTCTCCCAGCACGGTGAACGGGCGTATTGATGTCCCTCCTTCCTCCTTTTTCGTGCAGGAAAGGAAGGGGGAACCTGGGTCAATCCTCGGCTGGTTTTCTTCTGTTCTGTCCAGCACGATTTCAGGCTTTGCCCGTTTTGCAGAGCGACGGCCAGGCACATTCAGGTGAATTAGCGTAAGAACAAAGAAGGTACCCGGATGTTCCTTAATTTGATTAAGAGTAATCGTTTTTTTTGGTAAATCGGTAATATTCCTTTGGTATAAAAATCTCGAACAGGGCTCCCTTACCGGGCTTCCCGGTTTCTTTGATGGTCATTCCTGTAATAGACAAGACTTCCCTGACAAGGAAAAGCCCAAGGCCCGTATTTTTTCCGTACCCCCTGTCAAAGATCATCTGCTTTTCTTCCGCAGGAATACCCACCCCGTTGTCTTCGATATTCAGTAAGAGCCCATCCGGGTTTTCTTCGTAGGTGATTGTCACTTCAGTTGCATGCTGGCCGTATTTGAGGACGTTTTCCATCAGGTGGTAAAAAACCTTTTCGAGGAGGAGATCGGCATATATCTCAAGGTCATCCACATGAAGGTTCCGAGAGATGTTCAGGAAATCCAGGTGGGAAATGGCCAGCAAAAAGACCATCTTGACATTCTGCCATCTGGGGGGCTTAATACCCATTTCCTGGTAAATTTTCGCAAAATTCAGTGAATTGATAATTTTCTGGTTCGCAACCTCCTGGTTATCAAGAAATGCTTTTGCTTTTTCATCAGTGACGAGCGTCTTGAGGAGCTCGTAATAGGCCGCGAGGGAGAACGCAGCAGTCTGGATATCCGGCCCCGGGAGGAATTCTTTCATGTACCATGTATCGCAATGGGCGTCAAGGGTCCAGAGGTCTCTGTCCATGTTCTCCTTCGGATAGATAGGACAGATGGATGATTAATGATTGGAGGGGAGGGTATTGATCCCGATGAGGATAGAGAATATTCTTGTGGAGAATTGAAAGAGATTGCAGAATTGAATTAGTTCGAATGATCCCTTTGTGTTTCCTGGAATCTTAAAATCTGATCGATCAGGAAACCGTAAATCCTGTTATTGTGAAAGATATCCCTCCCTATCAAATCCACCGTCCGATGACATCCAGCGCGTCTAGAACGGTTTTCGCTTTCGGTTTCATGATCGCTACAGGGATATCCACAATCTTCTCAACCATCGATGCGAGAATCGGGGCACAGATGATTCCTACTGCGCCTTCCTTTTCTGCCATGACGGCGGCAATGATGCATTCTTCAATGGAATTGGCGGTGTATCCCCGTATTTTGATAACCCTCTCCCTGACGGTGATCTCATGACCTTCCATCTCGTCGAGAAGGAATTTTGCAGCAATGACGGCAATAAATGGAGAAAAATCCGGCTCAAGCACACTGACAATTTTTTTTACCGTTGAAAGCCGGACGTCCACTTCGCCCGAACTGATCTTGTAGAGTGTGGCAATCGGAATATTGGCCTGTCCTGCCAGTTCCTTGATGGTCATGTTTTTACGCCGGAGTTCATCTTCAAGCGCAGTCCGGAACTCCTTTTGAAATATCTTTTTTGAGAACATTGTTAGTATAATAACATTATATTTATTTTAAATTTTTCCTTTTAAGGTAATTTAAGAGAGAGATAATGCAAAAAATATATCCTTCCCGGACGACAACCAGTTAGACATGAGTTCCTGCCCGATACGCGAGATCACAGTTCTTCCTGGTCATGACAAACAGGGGAATCCGGAGCGGTTCGACCGCATCGTGATCCGCCCGGGGGATACGATCTCGATAGTCGGGCCTACCGGTTCCGGGAAGACAGCGTTGATCAACGATATCGAACTATTCGCCCAGAACGATACTGCGACCGGCAGGATTGTTCTTGTCAACGATGAAGTCCCTGCAGAAGAGTTCATCCGCGACCCGTCAAAGAAGCCCATCGCCCTCATCACCCAGAATACCAAGTGCCTGGCCGATATGACCGTGGAGGCATTTCTTGCCATGCATGTCAGGGCACGAAAAATTTCCTCGCCGACTATCATTGCAGAGACGGTTTGTCTTGCGAACCGGTTTACAGGCGAACAGATCCTTCCGGGATGCCGCATCACCGCACTCTCAGGGGGACAGACCCGGTCGCTCATGATTGCCGATGCAATCCTCATCAGCAACGCCCCCCTCATCCTGCTCGACGAAGTGGAAAACGCGGGAATTTTCCGGGAACGGGTAATAGAGGTTTTAAAAGAGCATTGCAAATCTGTCATTTTTGTTACCCACGATCCCCTCATATCCCTCCTTTCGGACCGGAGGATCGTGATGCGTCATGGCGGTGTCGAGAAGGTCCTTTACCCGGAGGGCAGGGAACAGCACACCCGCGAAATGATTGCCCGGATGGATCTGACGCTCTGCCGGTTCCGAGAACGGATCCGGGCCGGGGAACTCCTTACGGAACAAGGATCCCCACAATGAAACTCATTATCATTGCCGGGCCCCCGAGTGCTGGAAAGACTGCGGTAACCCGCCAGATCATCCGGCACTTCCAGGGGCAGCAAAACATCGCCTTTTTAAAAATAGATGTCGTCCGGGCCTTCGAAGATGATGAACTTCGACAAGAGTTCAATATCCCGACAAAAAAAGTTTACTCCGGCGACCTCTGCCCCGACCATACCGGCATTCTCGTCTTGCAGGATGCCCTGACCTGGGCGAAAGAGCTCGAATCAGACATTTTTATCGTGGAAAGTGCGGGGCTATGCCTCCGCTGTTCTCCGTATGTTACCCAGTCCCTTGGAGTCGTGGTCCTGTCTGCGGTGAGCGGCATGAACTTCCCTCTTAAAATGGGACCGCTGATTGCGCTCGCGGATGTCGCGGTGATTACAAAGACAGACCTCGTATCCCAGTCGGAGAAAGAGGTCTTCCGCGAGAAAACCAAAGAGGTTGCGCCCGCCATCGATATCGTCGAGACGAATGCCGTCCAGGGGACCGGGCTTCGGTATCTCATCAGATCGATTGAAGCACTTCCCGATATTGAGAAGGATCAATCCATTACACTCCGAGGAATACCCCCGCTCGGGGTCTGCACTATCTGCGTCGGAAAACGGGAGATCGGGTGGCAGAACCATTTCGGGGTTATACGGAAACTTGACGGTGCCGATGAAATTTTCAGGGGTGACTGAATCATGGAGCAATGGAAGCCACCCGGAAAGAACTGCGGTGCCTGCGGTGCACCGGACTGCGCGGATTTCCTCGTTCTCATGGATCGCGGGGAGAAATCGCGACGGGACTGCCCGTTCTCCCACAGTCAAGTCGAGAATAGCTCAGTGAATGAAGGAAACTATACCGGGATCGATGTATGCGGAAGATCCTATGATTTTGTAATAGGTCCCATCTGTCAGGAACCTTCGGCGCGGAAGATAATTCTTCCATTCCGTGCGGATCTGGTCGAACTATGGGAGATCGTCATGGGGGATGTCATCCTTGGCAGACCGATGGGCCAGGGTTGTCCCGTCCAGCACGTTCTCCGGGTAATTGATGCAAATCCGGTGACAGGTGTCCTCACCTGTCATTCGATTGGGCCTCATGCAGCCCGGAACAATGAAGTCAAGGATGTCCAGGCGTACCATGTGGTGGGATTCGAAGGGCTTGCAAAAGTGATGACGAGGCCTCCGGAGTTCGGTTTCAGGCAATCTTTTCTTCCCTCCTTCTGCATGATGCAGGTAGCCCATACGGGTGTTGTGAGCCTGGTACTTGCGCAATCGGGCGGGCTCCACGTCAGGGTGGAAGATATCAGAATCCTGTGATGGATATTCCGATGAAAACCATTGACGAGATCAACAAAAAAATCACCACGGGAACTGCAGTCGTATATACCGCTGCGGAATTGAAAAAAAGCGTTGCTGCAGGAGAAGAGATCACGGTGGCGGATGTTGACGTTGTGACCACTGGTACGTTCGGCGTCATGTCAGGCACCCTCGCCATCCTGCATATTCCGGTCGCCCCGCCCGGTTCGTTCCGGTCCGCGGAAAAAGTATGGCTCAACGGGGTCCCCGCTATCCCTGGACCTTGCCCGAACGAAGGTCTGGGATCTGTCGATCTCGCTGTATACGGGACCTCGCGGGCCGACAATTCCTACGGGGGCGGTCACCTCTTCCGAGATATCGTGGCGGGAAACGAGGTGAAGATCGAGGTTGAATCAGCGGGAATGCGTTACTCTCGTACCACAACGATCGATGAAATGGACCATGCACGCCTCGTTACAACCAGGAGTGCATTCAGGAATTACCTCGCGGTTATCAATACAGGACCCGATCCTGTACAGACCATCTTCTCCGTCAAAGGTCTCACAGGGCCATACCGCGAGGCCTCCGTAAGCGGGTGCGGGGACATCAACCCACTCCAGAACGATCCGGACTTGAACGCAATCGGGATCGGGACGAGAATCCTGCTCAACGGCGGGGTCGGGTATATCATGGGTACCGGAACCCGAAGCAGCGCCACGAATCCCAATGTCGCGGCATTTGCCGAGATGAAGTCCATGGTGCCGGAGATGATGGGCGGTTTCATCACCTCCCTGGGCCCCGAATGCACAACCTCCGTAGCGATTCCCATCCCGGTTCTTGATGACTCCATCCTTAGAAATCTGCTCATCACAAACGATCAGATCTCCCTTCCGGTTGCCGATGTCAGGGACAGGCTTCCGTTTGCAGCCACAAGTTATGCTGATGTCTGGGATGACACCGACATGGTCATCGCATTCTCTTCGGACTCCTGCATCCGGTGTGAGGCATGCAAATCCGCTCTGCTCTGCCCCACGGGCGCAATTGACCCGGTTTCCGGCATCGACGCGACCCGCTGCGTGAACTGCGGCACTTGCATCCGGGAATGTCCCGGCGGCGCTTTTACTGGTAATCTCGGGGCATTGTCTGTGGACAACAGGAAGATTCCGTTGACCCTCCGCCAGTCGGACCGTTCTCGTGCGATGCGACTGTGCGAGCATCTTAAAACGCGGATCCTCGACAGGAAATTTACCCTCTGCGGGAAGTTGGAGAACCTCCGATGAAGGACTCGCCAGGGAACAAATACTCACTTCGCTGCGTTCTCGGAGGCGAACGGGTGTCGGAGCATTATACAACGACTTGCCCAAACGGGCATACTTCCCTGTTGAGGACCGAATATGCAAAAAAGAGACTTGATATCAAAAAACTCCCCGGCATCTTCCGGTTCAGCGACTGGCTTCCCATCCACAGAACCCTTTCCATCGATGCCGGCCCGATCTGCTACAAAAGTGAGGCGCTTGCCCGTGAGCTGGGAATTCCGGACCTGTATATAGGGTTCAACGGATACTGGCCGGAACGGGATGGGTTCATTCCCACGTGCTCTTTTAAGGAACTCGAGGCCATCCCAACCGTGATCCGGATGCTGGAACAGGACACGCGAACTCTGGTAGTCGCTTCTGCCGGAAATACTGCCCGTGCATTTCTCCAGGTATCTGCACTGACCGGTGTTCCGGTTGTGGTAGTGGTACCTGAGAAAGCCCTTTTCCGGCTCTGGACAACCGCACCGGCCGATAAAGCCTGTGTCATTGCCGTTCAGGGAGATTATACCGATGCAATCCGTTTCAGCCGCGAGGTGTGCAGGATTCCTCAATTCCTCGATGAAGGCGGGGTAAAGAACGTGGCGCGCCGTGACGGGATGGGAACGATCCTGCTGGCCGCGGCGGTTACGATCGGGCGTACGCCGGACGATTACTTCCAGGCCATCGGCAGCGGCACGGGGGGAATTGCAGCCTGGGAAGCAGCGCTCCGCCTCCGGGCAGACGGCCGGTTCGGCACTTATCTCCCGGTTCTCCACCTCAGCCAGAACCTTCCGTTCGTCCCGATGGTCTCGGCTTGGCAGAATCGGCGGAGGAATCTTATCGACGATACGGACATGCCTGATGCATCCGGCGCAATATCCAGGGTGTATTCCGATGTTCTGACCAATCGGGAACCTCCGTATGCAATCGCGGGTGGAGTCTTCGATGCCCTCGTTTCTACAAGTGGTAGAATGTACTCAGTATCGAACGATGAGGCCCGGAGCGCAGAAAAACTCTTCCTGGATCTGGAAGGCATGGATCTCGATCCCGCCGCGGCTGTCTGCACGGCTTCGTTGATCCAGGTATGTGAGACAGGCGGGCTGAAGAAAAAAAGGACGGTACTTCTGAATATCACCGGGGGCGGGTACCAGCGGGTGCGCGAAGATTTCCCCCTCGTCCCGGTTACATCCACACTCACGGTTCCCGCCGGTGCATCCGTGAATTCCATCAGGAACGAATTGCTGGAGGTGGAAAAGACCTGTGTATGAAGACTGGGTTATTGGAATCTTAAAACAACATAAGATGGGCTTGGTTGCATCCCTGCCCTGTGATAAGGCAAAGAATCTCTGTTTCCTGCTTCCGGAGCATTTCCGTCATATCTGTCTTACCCGGGAAGAGGACGGTATAGGTGTCTGTGCGGGATCTGCTCTTACCGGAATAAGACCGATTCTGGTCATCCAGAGTTCGGGTCTCGGCAATTCGCTCAATGCCCTCATGTCCCTGACAATGTCCTATAATCTTCCGCTGCCGATCCTCGCAAGCTGGCGTGGGGTGGAGAACGAGACAATCCCCACCCAGGTACCGTTCAATGCAGCTATTCCCGGAATCCTGGACGCAACCGGTGTTTCTTATACCCTGATCCAGGACAGCAGCGAATTTTGGAAAATTGGGGATATAATCACTGATGCTTTTGAGAATTCACGGCCACACGTGGCACTAATAAAGCCTGGTGCATGGGAAGGTCCGGAATCCTGCCGGAATGGATCCCCTCCTCCAACTCGTTCGCGGGAACTATCCTTCACCTATCACCGGAGGGTTCGTGAGCCGGTGATGACCCGCTTCGATGCCATTCGGATCATCTCCCGCTTCCTTGACCGTCAGGTCTTGGTATCCAACATTGGAGTTCCAAGCAAAGAACTCTACGCCATGCACGATCGCCCCCTGAACTTCTACATGCTCGGGAGTTATACCCAGGCCTCCCCCATCGGGTTCGGGATTGCAATCGGGACCAGCCGGCCTGTCTGGGTGATAGACGGGGATGGAAGCATCCTCGGGACCGGCATCCTGCCGGTCATCGGATCCTCCCGGCCAGAAAACCTTACTATCTTCTGCCTGGACAATGGGGCATTTGGCAGCACCGGCAATCAACCTACACCGGCAAACAGGGATACGGATATCGAATTGCTCGCCATTGCTTCGGGATTTAAGAACACTGTGAAAGTCGAAACTGAATCGGATCTGGAACGCGTCATCCAGGGGCTGGGAACCGGTCCGACTTTTGTACACGTAATGCTAAAACCGGGAAATGCCGATGTTCGCACTATCCCCTTGACCCCGCACCAGATCCGGGATCGGTTTGTTGCTGCCCTTAAATGAGCCAATTTTACACTGCCATGAATCGCTTCCGAATCAAGGCTTTCTGCCACATCCGTACCCACCCCACTTTGATGATGTTTGGTCCGCGATCACGGACACATTGGTAGCACCTAAGTTTTTTGCATACCTGCCGGCAAGCAGACGCGAATTGTTCCCAATCACGAATTCAGGAGCCACAAATTTTCTCA
>DAEV01000001.1 GCA_002509495.1 Methanolinea sp. UBA473
GAGGAGTACCAGCAGGTTCCTGATTCCCTGCGAGCCCCTGGAGGAGTAGATCAGGTTCCCAGTTTTCGCGAGCTCTAAACGGGTTTGAGGAGCACCAGGGTTCCCGGTTTCCTTCGGGCTCTGAACGTGTTTGAGGAGTACCCATAGGTTCCCGTTTCAAGGGATCTCACCGGAAGTACCGGAAATCATGGAAGTATCTGCAGGGGAGCCCGGAGGCCATGCCGGAGCGTAGATTCTCGCATGGGATCCGGTGATCTGAGGAAATGATCCTTCCCGTCGCAGGTAGTACTGCCAGCGCAGGACCAGTCAAAGCCTGCCACCCGTTCCGGACATCCTCGGGAGGGTCCAAACACCCGCCGCGGAATGATTGCTCCGGGCATTCCCAAAGATTGATCCCACGGCTCTTCCAGTTCAGGTCAGCTCCGTCGGACGGGACCGATGGGATCGATCCCGGATAAACCGGAGGGGTCAGAGGCTGTCGGTCTCCGGGATCCCTTTTCCGGACAATCCCGGGATCGGACTGACGTTTCCCCTGGTTTGGGAATACCGGCTCCCGATGCACTCCAACCATTTCCGGCCCGGAAAAAAACCTTCATATTGGCGATTCCTGACCAACTCTCATCCTCTCCTGGGGGTAGGACTCCGTTTTTTGCTGGAAGGCCATTAGCGGGCTCCTGGTCGCAGGAAGCGGTTCCGGGACCCTGTGGAGGGATTGTTTTCCAGGGATTTTTCCGTCCCGTATGTTTGATCCGATCCCATTCCCCGATTCGCGTTGTATTTGTCGCGAAATGGAGATTCTGCGCAAAAATTTAATAATATGGTAAAAACAAGAATAGACCATGGAGGGAGGTTATTTTTCCGAGTGGCTCAACCGCTACCGCCACCACCTCAGAATGCGCAATTATTCCTCCCGAACCATCCAGAGCTACGAGCAGGTGGTCCGGCATTTCGGGTACTACGTCTGGCTCCGCCGGAATATCGATCCCCAGAAGCTCATGATCTACTGGGAGGACTTCTCGAAGGCCAGGCTCGAGACCAGCGTGGATGTAGCCCCGGTCCTCATCTCCGATTACCTCTCCTTCATGGGCTCGATGCGCACCTACAAACCAAAGACCACCCACCGGATCATCTCGACCCTTTCCTCCTTCTACCGGTTCCTGTATACGCAGGGCGTCGTCACATCCAATCCCATGCTCGGCGTGGAACGCCCGAAGATCAAGGACCAGGAGCTGCGGTACCTGAAACACAGCCAGGTGCTCCGGCTGATCGCATCCATCGACGATCCCCGGGACAGGCTGATCGTCCGGACCATCTATGCAACAGGTGTGCGTGTCTCGGAGCTCTGCGGGATCAATATCGAAAATATCGATTTCGAGGACGAGACGATCCGGGTAAAAGGGAAGGGCGACAAGATCCGCATCGTCTTCGTGGACCACGAAACCCTGGAGGAAATGTCAAGGTTCATCGGGAACCGCATCGAGGGGGCCCTTTTCATCGGCCAGCAGGGCCACAATATCTCCCCGCGTGCGGTGCAGCACATCTTCAAGAAGTATGCCCCCCAGGGAATCACCCCCCACAAGATCCGGCACAGTTATGCAAGCGAACTCTATCGCCGCTCCAAGAACCTCCGCGTAGTGCAGGAGAACCTGGGCCATACCTCCATCAAGACGACCGAGATCTACCTGCATACCGACCTGGACGAGCGGAAACGGGTGTACCAGGAGTTTTTCCCGCTCGTGGAGCAACCCGCCAGGGCAGAGGAGAAGGAACCGGAAGGAAAGGCAGTGAAGAGGGAATAAACCCGGATTCTCGGACGTTTTCCCCTTTCCGGACCCTTCAGGGATTTCCCCCGGGAACGTTATGGGACCTGTGGCCAGGCGGATCTCTGAAACCCCTCATCCCATTGACGGATCCTGGAGCGGAACAGGCGGAACACCGGGGGTGCCTTCCTGGCAGTAGCGTCTGATCGGGAAGTCCCGCCGAAGGAACAGTGAACAGCGGAGAATCCAATTCCGGGACATGAGCCCGGGAGAGATCAGGCGGATCCCAGGGGAAAGGAACCGCGGGATTGAATTCGCCGTCCATCCCTTCTGCCTGATCGCCGCTCAACCGGTTCCCGTCCGGACCGTCATACGACAAATGTTCCGAGGCCCTTTCCCTTATTGGAGGGAATCCCTTTGAGATTCTGGAAATAAATACCCCCGGGGGTTTGGATTACGATAAACCATATAATGCTATATGGTTTGAGGTATTCTTTTTTCGAAAAAGCATCATTCCCTGAGAGCGTTTTCGGTCCCCCAACGAAGACATCATGGAGCTCAGATATTAGATCCTTCATGGAATTCCTCCCGGTTAAAACCGTTTAAAACCTTTAAAATTTAAAAATAATTGAAAATCAAAGAGATCCGAGGAATGTTCACACTGTTAACCCGGGGCCGGGGATTCCTCATCTCGCTACCCTCATATGGGATGAGCGAGAAAAATGACCATAATGAGCACGGTTCTAGAGGTTACGGAACGTCGCCAGGGCCCGGCCGATCTTTTACTCCTGAAGGGGCGGATGGATGCCGCGACAGCCCCCGCCGCGGAGGAGCATCTAACCCGGTTGATCGAAGGCGGGAGCCGGAATATCGTTGTCGACTGTTCCGAACTTGAGTACATCAGCAGCGCCGGCCTCCGGGTGCTGCTCTCCGCGTTAAAGAAACTGAAACAGTGCGGCGGCCATCTCACCCTGGCCTCGCTCCTGCCCGAGATCAGGAAGGTCTTCGAGATCGCCGGGTTCCACCGGCTCTTTGCCATCTTCCCCGGAGTCAGCGAAGCGATCGATTCCACAGAACGAACCCAGGGGTCGTGAGGATTTCGATCCCTGATCCCCCATGACCTCCGAGATCCTCTCCACCTCCCTCGTCCTCTTCCAGATGATGTGCGTGGTCGTGGTATTTGCGTACCTGGTCACCCGCACCAGGTTCTGTGCAGAGGTCCTGGAGGGTGCGTTCTCGTGGAAGAACCAGCTCTTCCTCGCGGTGGTGTTCGGGATCCTCTCCATCTACGGCACGGTGAGCGGCGTCAGCGTCCTCGGTGCCCCGGTGAACATCCGCGACCTGGGCCCGATGGTGGCGGGATTCCTGGGCGGTCCCATCGCAGGCCTGGCCGCCGGGCTCATCGGTGCGGGGTACCGCATGAGCCTGTCGGGGTTCAGCGCCGTTCCGTGCTCGATTGCCACGATCCTTGCCGGGCTCGTATCAGGTCTGATCTTCCTGGCGAACAAGAGACAGTTCCCCACGATCCCGGTGGCGGTCTCCTTTGCCGTGATCATGGAAGGCACCCACATGGCCCTCGTGCTCCTCATCGCGAGACCCTTCTCCGAGGCACTGGACCTCGTATCGCAGGTAGCCATCCCCATGATCGCCATCAATGCCGCGGGCATGTTCATCTTCGCGTTCATCATCAAGAACCTCCTTCTCGAGAAGAAGACCCGGGAGGAGCGGGACCATTTCCAGGGGGAACTCGAGCGGAAGAATGCGGAACTGCAGATTGCAAGGGAGATCCAGGCCAGTTTCCTCCCGGAGCATATCCCCGACCTCCCGGGCTACTCGATCGCGGCCGAGAGTTTCCCTGCAAGAGAAGTCGGGGGGGATTTTTACGATCTCATCTCGCTTCCCGACAGAAGAGTGGCGGTCCTTATTGCGGATGTCTCGGACAAAGGTGTCCCGGCAGCCCTCTTCATGGCCCTGTCAAGCATGGTGATGCGGGCCACGGCTATCTGGCACCACCAGGCCGCAGGCACGGTCAGGGACGCCAATACCATGATCGCCGCGGAGTCCAAGTCGGGGATGTTCGTTACGCTGTTCTTCGCGATCCTCGACCCTGACCGCGGGCAACTCAGTTACGTCAATGCCGGGCACAACCCGCCCATTCTCATGAGGAGGGACGGGACCTGCGAGATCCTCCCTGCCACCGGGATCGCGCTCGGGGCCGATCCGGACGGGACCTACGAGGAGAAGACGGTAATGCTCGAGAGGGGAAGCATTCTCCTGCTCTACACGGACGGGGTGACCGAAGCGGAGGATGTCGGCCACCGGCAGTTCGGGGTCGACCGGCTGATCTCCCTCGTAAAGGAGAGCCGGGAGTTCCCTGCCGATCGGATCCTGTCCGGGATCAGGGAAGCGGTGACCGCCCATGCAGCCGGAGCCCCTCAGTTCGACGATATTACCCTGCTCGTGATGAGGGTGGGATCATGACCCGCGCCGTCCGATCCCTCACCCTTCCTGCTACCCTGGAGCACCTGGAAGAGCTGACGGGAATGGTCTCGGAGCACCTCGAGGCTCACGGGGTCTCCGAAAAGGACCTCTTCGAGGTGGATCTTGCCGTCGACGAAGCCTGCACCAACGTGATCAAGTATGCATACGGACCCCGGGGAGGCTCCGTTCACCTGGAGTGCCTGGTAACGGACAGCGAGGTGTGCGTCTGCATCACCGACAGCGGACGCCCCTTCAACCCGCTGGAGGTTGAGGTTCCGGACCTTACCGCGGAACTGGACGACCGACCCATCGGCGGACTGGGTGTCCACCTGATCCGCAGCCTGATGAACGAGGTGAAGTACGAGTACCGGGATGGCAGGAACGTGCTGTGCATGACAAGAACGAGGACGGATCGTTCCTGCGGGTAGGGGGATTCGATGCGGGGTCTTATCCTTTATGAGGGAGGAGCGACAATTGGGTGAATGCGTGCCGGACAGGATCATGGTACCGGAGGGATGGGAGACTGTACCCTCGCACCTGAAAAAGCGGGGCTTCGGGGTGGTGTATGTAATCGGGGCCGCCGATCGCGGCAAGACCACCTTCAGCCGCTGGCTGGTGGGACAGCTGTCGCCCGGGGCCATGACAGGGTTCCTGGACTGCGACATCGGGCAGTCCACGATCGGGCCTCCGGCGACGGTCGGGCTCGCCCTGTATCACGGGGATGCAGGGGTGCCGGTTGCCACCCGTCTCAGGTTCGTAGGAGCAGTCACTCCGAGCGGCCATATGGTGCAGGAACTCGTGGGGGCACTGCGGCTGAAGGAGAAAGCCCGCGAGGAGAAGGTATCCTTTCTTGTGATCGACTCCCCGGGCTGGGTTGTGGAGCCCTCGGCCCAGGAGTTCCATGTCCGCATGATCGACCTTCTGGCCCCGGACATCGTTGTCGCGATCCAGCGCGGGGAGGAACTCGAGGGAATCCTGGTGAATTTCCGGCGCCATCCGTCGATCCGGATCATGGAATTCCCGTCTTCTCCCCTGGCGACGGAAAGGAAGCGGGACTGGCGCAGGATGTACCGGTACCAGCGGTTCTCATCTTACTTCTCGGATGCGGTTCCCCGGACGCTGTCCCTCCACGGGATGGGGGTGCACGGCAGGATGCCGGACTCGTTCCGGGACGAGGCATGGCACAACCTCCTGATTGCACTCTGCGACCCCGAGATGATGGTGATCGCGCTGGGACTCGTCGAACGGCTGGACCTGGCGAAGGGGGAGATCGTCTTCCGCGCACCTCCCCACGACCCTTCCCTCGTGGCTTCGGTGCACGTGGGGTCTATCCAGGTGGATCTTTCTGTTCCCCCCGGGCGGGCAGTACCGGATACCCGGCATCCGATAGCGCCGTATACATCCGCTCCGCGTGGGGGGGACCCCGCACCTCGAGCTCCAGTTCCACCCGCATCAGGTGAAGGGGGAGATCAGGGGCGGTCCGTTCCTGATCAATCCGGCTGATCACGGCACCTTCCCTGGCTACGAGGGCCAGAAGGGCGGGGAGCGACCGGGCCCCTTCCTCGGTGCAGACAGTGAGGCGCTGGATCCTTCCCGTGTCGTACAGACTCTTTTTCAGGATCCTTGTCAGGAGAAATGCGTCCACGTTCCCGCCGCTGATGACCAGCACCACCTTTTCGCCCGGCTGCACCGTGATGGTTCCCGAAAGGAGTGCGGCGAGGGGGGCCGCTCCCGCACCCTCGGCCAGGACCTTCTTTCTCTCCAGGAGGGCCAGCACGGCGTCCAGGAGAGCGGTCTCCTCCACCAGCACCACCTCCTCGATGAGGTCCCGGAGGAGGGGGTATGTCTCTGTTCCGGTCCTCTTCACCCGGATCCCGTCCGCGATGGAGGGTTTTGCATCTACGGTGACCGGCCCCTTCGATCTGAGGGCTTCGTATGCGGATGGACAGGCGGCAGCCTGGACACCCACGATCCGGACCCCCGGCCGGAGGGCTTTTCCCGCAACGGCAATCCCCGCGATCAGCCCCCCTCCTCCCACAGGAGCCAGGATCATGCCCGCGTCCGGGAGGTCTTCGAGGATCTCGAGGCCAATGGTCCCCTGCCCGGCGATCACGAGGGGGTCGTCGTAGGGGTGGATGAAGACCATCCCCTGCTGCTGCGAGAGTTCCCTGGCATGTGCGATGCTCTCCTCGAGGCTTGTTCCCCGCAGGAGCACCCGGGCCCCGTATCCCTCGGTCGCCTCCTGCTTGGAGAGGGAGACCCATTCGGGCATGACGATGGTGGCATGGACCCCTGCCATGGAAGCCGCAACGGCCACCCCCTGGGCGTGGTTCCCGGCCGAGGCGGCGATCACCCCCGCCTTCCCTATCTCCTCCCGCCGGGAAAGGATCCTGGTTGCAGCCCCGCGAACCTTGAAGGAACCGGCCTTCTGCATGCATTCCAGTTTGAGGTACACCTCGGCCCCTGACTGTTCCGAGAACGTGGGGGAGTAGATGAGAGGGGTGCGGATGACTTTCCCCCGCAGGAGAGAGGCCGCCTGCTCGATGTCTGCCAGGGAGACCATTCAATGAATGGATGTTCCTTCCCCGCTGATATTCCTTCTCCCGCGGGGTGAGCGTTATCATGGCACCCGTTGACATATCCCCCGTTGGCAACAGCGCTCATCGCCGGGATCA
>DAEV01000052.1:0-16583 GCA_002509495.1 Methanolinea sp. UBA473
TCGTGGACACGTTCATCCCGAACCTCCAGGGAAGGTCGGGGAGGTACTTCTGGGCGAAAGCAAGCCCGCTGTACGACCCGGAGGGCAACATCACAGGTGCCATCGAGTCGATCCGGGACATCACCGAGCGGCGCGAGATGGAGGGGAGGCTCGCACGTTCGAACGCCGAGCTCCAGATCGCGGCCGACATCCAGAGGAACTTCATGCCGGACGTGATCCCGCAGATCGCCGGGTTCGAGATCGCGGCCCGGACCGTCATGGCAAAGGAGGTCGGCGGCGATTTCTTCGACGTGATCCCCTTCGAGATCATGGCCCTGGACAAAGGCACTCTCGGTCTTCTCGTGGCCGACGTGTCCGGAAAGGGCGTTCCGGCAGCCCTTTTCATGGCCTTATCGAGGATCGTGGTCCGTGTGCATGCTCTCTGGCACCGCGACCTTGCAAAGGCGATCTACGACGCCAACAACGTCATCACGCAGGACTCCAAGTCCGGGATGTTCGTCACGCTCTTCTTCGGCACGCTCCGGGAATCCGACCGGACCCTGACCTATGTCAACGCCGGCCACAACCCCCCGATCGTAGTCCGGGCCCGGGACGGGACGATCGAGGAGCTCCTGCTCACCGGAATCGTGCTCGGAGCAGTCGAGAACCAAGAGTATTCCTCCCGGACCCTGACGATCGGCCCGGGCGATGTTCTCGTGATGTACACGGACGGTGTCACGGAGGCGATCAATACCCAGAACGAGTTGTTCGGGGAGAACAGGCTCAAGGCGATCATCCGGGACAGCGCCCGGGGAACCGCACAGGAGATCCTCGACCGGATCCTGTCCGGTGTCCAGGAGTATTCCCGCGATATGCCCCAGTTCGACGATATCACGCTGCTCGTAATCAAGGGAACCTGATCCGGTGGTTGCCGGATCCGGAAGCGGGAAAAAGTTCAGGGTAGATTGATCATTTCCCGTGCGAATTTTTTCGCGTTGTCCAGATCCTCCTTCCCGGGATGGCCTCTGTTCGTGAAGAGAAATTTTCCCCTGCAGTGATAATTCCCGAGGATGGTCGCGCCTTTCTGCGTCAACGCATCCGCCATCAACGCGATCATGTTGTTCGCCCCCTCGGCACCCCCCGAAGTGCCAAAGAGGGCGACTTTCCGTCCCGTAAAGGTCCCGGACCCGATGAATTTCGTCATCCCCGCACCGGGTTTTCCGCCATAGGTTCCGCTCCCGAGGAACAGGATCTTTGCATCTCCGGGAACCCCTGCATCGAGGTCCCCTACCGGAACGCCCAGTTCTCCTGCAATGGCATCCGCCAGTTTTCTTGTATTCCCTCCCCTTGAGTCCACGAATACAGCGATCTCGGTCATAATTTTACCTATATGTGAATAGGTTTATAAGAGGTTCTATGATAGGTTCCGGGAACGGGGCAAAAGTGTATTGAACCGGGAGAAGATCCTTCCCTTGAGATCCGGGTCGTCGGGGACGGATCCGCGGATCAGGTCGACGTCCCGGGTGGCTTCGCGTTCACCGGTAAAGGTCGATATGCCGGAGAGGAAGGTCTCTTTCTTATTGGTGCAGTACCCGTTGGCACGATCTTTTCGCATATCCGCCAGCTCGGGGGCCCATCCTGGATAAACAAGACCCCGGGCCAAATTCTATCCCGTGGGGAGGTGGCCCCAGATGCCCCTGATTTCATGAATACCCGAACAAGCGTTATTTTCCCTGCATAATTCAAACTGTATGCACTGACCGCGAGCCCGGAAGAGGATCGAGAGGATTTTCGATCGGGCGGAAGGTGTCCCGGACAATTTAGGAAACCGGTGGAGAAGGATGAACAGGATAAAAATACTGGAAATCGGCGATATGCAGAACGGCTTTACGCGGGAAGACGGGAACCTGTATGTTCCGGGTGCAAAGGACCTGATCTCCCCTGCAAACGAATTTTTACGCCGGGTAGGCAACGATGTGTTTGACCTTGTCCTGGTCGTTCTTGATACCCATTTCAGGGAAGAGTACCGCGAGTCGGAGGAGGCCCGGCAGTTCCCCCTCCATTGCGAATACGGGACACGGGACTGGGAATTATCGATCGCATTACCCGGATTGCGGAATACCCGGTACCTGATGAAGAACAACTTCAGCATGTGGGCCGACCCGGTCCAGAGAGACCTGTCCTTCACCGATCCCGCGAAAAAGGTTGCGTATGAGAATTTATTTCATATCCTGGACGACCCGCGCGACCCCACGGAGCGGACTCCCCGCGACGAGTTCCTGGACGCGATCAACCCTGGCGGTGCCTCAGCTGAGATCGAAGTCATCCTGATGGGCGTCGCTTCGGATTATTGCAACCGGTATTCGATGGAAGGCTGGCTTTCCCTGGGCGCCCGCGTGACGATTCTCCAGGACCTCACGAAAGGAATCGGCAAAGAGACCCATGAGATCCTCTCCGAAGACCGGTATCGCCGCGTTGTACCCGACAGGTTACGGGCGATCGGCTGGAAAGACCACCTCCGGGAACCGGCGGATGCGTGAACGGGAGCAGGAGACCGAAGGAAAAAGCGCAGGGAATAATAGTCATGAAAGAATCTCTTTCATATGAAAATGGCTCCGCCATTTTCATTTTGTATCTTGTGTCTCGATGAGAATCATGTGGTTCTTTTCCAGCAATCCCATGGAGTGCGGTCTCGTTTGAAACCCGGTGATTTTGTCCTGGATCTCCTGAAAGCACAACCGGATTCGGAAAGGACAATCCTGCTGCTCCGGCATTCGAAACGGAACTCGTTTATCGGGGTTCCCGATCACCTGCGGCCGGGTGTCGAGATCACGCCGGAAGGGGTTCTCATGGCAAGGGAATTCGGGGAATCGCTCCTGGAGATCGTGCCCGATCGATGCCTCTTTCTCCGGCACACGATTGCACGCCGGTGCCGGATGACGGCCGAGTCCATCGGCCAGGGGTATTCCTCCGGCAATCAATTCCTGATGGAGGAGTACCCGCAGGTGTTGGGGGACCCGGTGGTGGATATGGGCCGGTTCATCGGTCTCCGGGAACAATACGGCTGGGAGAATCTCATCCGGAAATGGCTGGACCGGGAGATCCCGGACGATGTCCTCCAGGATCCGGACCTATTCTCCGACAATAACGTGAAAAACCTGCTGTCGCTCTGCGCAACAGGAGACAGGGACCTTTTCGTGGTCGTAGGTCACGACGTCACACTGTTCCCCATCGTGTCCCGTGTATTTGGGAGGAAACTTACGACAATCGAGTTCTTAAACGGGATCGTGATCTCTGCTTGTGAGACAACTGCGGAGATTCAGTTTGCGAATTCGGAATTCTCGGTCCGAAAAAAGTTGAATGCCGGAGACCGGAGTGGGATCTGAGGAATTATTGTCCGGGGATTCTCGCGTAAGAGGTGAGAACATCCCCTTCCTGCGATTCCGCGAATCCCCGGAACGCAATAGATCGAGGGATCCGTGTTCTCCTGCGGTAGCAGGAGAAGAATCGTGCCCGGGAGACCGTTCCTTTCGGTGCAGGTTCAGACTTTTTCGTCACCGGGCTCCGCATCCTTCTTAAAGGGGAATTTTCCCCTTCGTCGATCTCAGTGTTCTGATTTTCGCTCAACAGTCCTCATTACCGGATTGCAGGACGGATGACAGGTGTCCTGGTTTTCCTTGCCCCGGGAGGACCCGCTGCCGGATTGTTCAGTGGTCCGCGGCATCCAGGAGGATCCGGTACCACTCGTCCGGCATATCCGCCATCGGGACGGGCGAGGACGGGATCTCGAAGAAGGTCCATCCCCCCTTCGCAGCGTCGATCTTCTCCTTCGAAAGAAGGGTTATATCGATGAATTCGCTCTTCGTGCAGCGGATATAGGTTTTTGGAAGCCGCTCGATCTTCGCCGGGTCGAACCGGATCGGCTCGACGTACGGCGGAGACGGATCCGGCATGGCAGGCACGGGGTTTTTCGCACGGGATGCCCCGAGGTTGAGGAGATCGAAGAGGGATTGGCCGGGATCGGGCAACCCTGAATCGAGGTATACGAGGCGGCGGATCCTCTCTGCCATCCTGTCCGCAACTCCGGTGATGACGAATCCCCCGTAGCTGTGCCCGACGAGAATAACGTCCCGCAGGTCATGGTCGGCGACCAGCGTGCCGATCTGGCGGATGTGATCCGTCAGGGTGCATTCGTGTTCGTCCCCGAGTGTCGGAGCAAACACGCGGTGACCGCGGGACGAAAGGGCCGCAACAGTCCCGTCCCAGTACTTCCCGCCAAGCTCGCCTCCCGGGGGATAGTCCTCCCGCCCGGCAAGTCTGTTCCAGGTATCCGTGGACATGCTTCCGCCGTGAACGAGAACGAACGTGGCCATCGCAGGAACATTTATCCGGGTCAGGTATTGGTTTTTTCCCCGGTCTTTGGCGAGCGGGGGAATGATTATCCGATAGAAATCCCCATGTCAATGTGCGAGAGAACCGGGGTGGCATTCTCATGGTTTCGGTCCTGTATGTAGATGATGAGCCGGACCTCCTTGATATCGGCAAGGCATTCCTCGAGAGAAACGGGGATTTTTCCGTATCCACGATCGATTCGGCAACAGGAGCACTTGAACTTCTCAAAAAAGACCAATTTGATGCCATCGTCTCCGATTACCTGATGCCCGGAATGGACGGCCTGGAATTCCTAAAACAGGTCCGCCTCCGGTTCGGACAGGTCCCCTTCATCCTGTTCACGGGCAGGGGGCGCGAGGAGGTTTGAACCGGGATCCCCTACCCCTCCAAAAATGAGATGAACGGAATGGGGATTTTTCGTGGTCCCGGGTTCTTTATCAGCAAAGTTCACGAGGAATCCGGGTTCATCAGTGTTTTGCGGATTCTCCTCCGAACCTGTAGGCCCCTCCCGGCACCAGGATCTCGAACCGGGCGCCNNTGGTGATGCCGGTGATGGCAAGGATACTCACGGAGAGGAACAGCCCGTAACCGGTGTGTTTGAAATATTTATGCTGGAAGATATCCTCTTTGTGCTCCATCGGCACGCCCTCCCCATCATCTTCAAAGAGGATCAGGAGGCCATCCCCCTGCTGGCGGCATGAGATCCTGATCCGGGTTGCTGTGCTCCCATGACGGATCGAGTTCTCCAGGAGCGTGTAGAATACCCTCTCCAGCAACGGATCCGCATAGATCCCGACCCTGTCACAGTCCAGGGTGAGCAGAATCGGGGCAAGGGGGAGTCCCGCTGCGGCGGATCCGACGACAGTCTTTAGATCAAACCACCGGGGGGCCTGGGAACCGATATCCTGGTATTCCCTGGAGAACATGATCTGGTTCTGGATATTCTGGGTCGTATGAATTCCAATCCCGAGATACTGCTGCAGTTTGGGATCCGGATATTGTTCCTTCATCAGGTCAAGATACCCGAGAAGAGTGGTGAGCTGGTTGCTGATGTCGTGCCGGGTAATTGTATTCATCAGGTTGAGCTTCCGGTTGACCTGGTGGAGGGCATTCGAATACTGCAATAATTCTGTGGTATGGAATTCCATCTCTTTCTCCAGCATCTTTCGTACCGAGATGTCCCGCAGGACCAGAAGACTTGTCGGCTCACCCTTCATCTCGAAGATACGTGCGCTGATCTCGACCGGGACGCGTTCTCCGTCTTTTCTCTGGATATCGGTCTCGTAAATAGTATGGCCTTTTAAGAAAAAGTCTCCCAGGGAATCCCGCAGTCCGTCCCGCCGTTCTGGCAGGCACAGGTCCTGGACAGACAACTGCAGAAGTTCGTCCTGCGCGTACCCGAGCATCTGGCAGGCCCGGTCGTTCACTTCCAGGATCCGCATCGGGCCGGCGGCGGGAATGCTGTGGACAAGGATGCCGTCGTTGATATTCTGCAGCAGGAGGCGTAACCGTTCTTCGCTCTGGTTCAGTTTTTGTTCCGCCTGTTTCCGGTCCGTGATATCCAGGATTGATTCGATTGCCCCGGTCAGGTTGCCGGAAACATCGCGGAGCGGGGAAGCCCTTACCGCAAGGATCCGGTCGGATCCATCGGGACGGTGAAGCGATACCTCCGTACTCAGCAGATCCCCCTGTCTCTGGATACCGCCGGTATACCTGGATACGATCTCGTTTCCGGGGTCCCCGATGAGATCGATCAAAATCGGTCTTCTTTCCCCGTAGAATGGCATAGAGTATTCATAATTGCCTTTGCCCAGGATGTCGGCAGCGCCAACCCCCGTCATCTTCTCGATCGCCTTATTCCAGGTGATCACCTTACCGGAAGGATCGATGACAAACGTCGCATCCGGGAGAAAGTTGATGATGTCATTCAGCTGGTGTCTGGATTCGCGTTCCGTCCTCTCAGACCGTTCAAGGATCTTTTTCTCCTGTTCATTCCTCTGGTGGGCATAGGCAAACACCAGCAGGACGAAAAGGAGAATAAAAGTGGCGATCGCCATGGGCAGACTGGTTTTGACGAGCTCGATATACCAGCCCTGCGCATCGATGTCCATCCCAAAGACTGCGATGACCTCTCCGGTCCTTGGATCCGTGACTGGGGTGACACTGCTGATCCAGGTTCCCCAGCGATCGGTGTAGGGGCCTATTGTGGTCTCCTCACGGTCTGCGATAAACGAGCTCAGCTGGTCCTGGGATACTTCCGAATAGACCTGCCCCGGGGGCGAGTAATCCGGAGAATCCGGGGATTCCGAGTCGATGAGAATCACGACAGCCCCGTCGGACCGCTGGCCCAGGTAATAGAGGAACCGTATCTGCGGATCGGCCGACCTGACCCGGATCAGTTCCTCTTTCAATGCAAGATATCCGGGAGAGGACAGATCCGTGTCCGTACCGGTCAGACCCATCACCAGATCCGGACTTAATCCCTCTTCCACGAGCCTGCTTTTGGTCAGCAGTTCTTCCCGTAAGCGGCCGTCCTCGTTCTGGGCAGTCCAGGCGGTTGCCGCAATGCCGCCCAAAAGGATCGCAATCACCCCGATGATGAGCCAGCGGTCAAAGTCGAGGGTCACGGAATACCCCCGGACGGCATGCTATGCAGCAGGTACGTTTTGACAGATCGTGCAGGGAATCTCACACCGGTTCTCAAGGATAATCCGGCCGTCGGTATTGGAGTATAGTTCCCCGAGATGCGGTAGATCAATTTGCGTTCGGGCATAGGCCAGGCCCCGTAAAAATCCTCACCCTGGGATGCTGGATATTTTTCCATTCTATGTCATATGATCTCCAGCGCCACCAGTTCCTCGATCTCTTCCTCTTCCTCGTCCTCCTGCCGCCTCTTTTCGCGGGATGGATCCGGGGTGAAGATCGATCGGAGCCAGGATAGGAATCCCACAGGTATCTCCCGGATGAAGCGTAGGGACTGTGGGGTCTTATAAGGTATTCTTCCGTCCTGCATGGTACAATGCGATTGTGTTGATGGAAACCGTAATCGCGATCCGATCGGGAGCCGGGAATCAGATCTCTTTTTGTTAAATCACGACATCCAGGATTCTTCCGAATTTTTCCCCGATATGTTTCAGGTGTGCGCACCGGGTAAAGCCGGCTTTTTCCATCAGCCGGATGCAGGATCGGTTCTCCTCACCAGAGGGTTCCGACGAGCACGCGAATATCGGACGATTTTGCGGCGTCCTCGAGATAGTCCAGGGCAACCGGTCCGATGCCCCTGCCTGTGGATTCAGGCTTTAAATAGATGCTCAGTTCCGCGGACCGGTCGTATGCCTGCCGGTTTTTGTACCGGGAGAGGAAGCAATACCCGATTGTCTCCCCTCCTTCCCGGATGAGGAATGAGGGATATCGCGGGTGGGAGAGGAAGAGAAATTCTTCCATGTCGTTCCCGGATACTTTCCTGCGGTGAAACGTCGCGGTGGAATGCTCGATGTAGTGATTGTAGATCTCTGCAATCGTCTCCAGATCATCCCGTGTGACCGGAACAAATTCCACCATTCACACAATTCTCTGTCGTGCAGTGTATCAATCGTTTCGGCACGGACCCGGGATTTCCGGATTCGGTACAGCCTGGCCGACCCGGCCTGGGACCCGGACGGAGGCGGAGGGAACCCACGACACGACAGAATAACGCAACTTTTTATAGATCCCGGAATTATATACAGGAAAAGTGATACGAATGGATCGCTCTCCCGTCCTGGCAGTCCTCATCATCGCCGCAATTCTTTTCACCGGATGTACCGGAGCCCCCGCTCAAAAAGGCACTGTCGCGATCTCCTCCACGATCCCCGCCTATTCTCCCGAAATGTCCTCTACCGTGGGACTTGACCTCGTCCCCCATTATGCCGGACCCGTATCCGAATCTCTCCAGTACCACTGGACGACCGGGTATGGTTCGTTCGTGGACTGGAGCGGGCCCTATTACCGGGTGATCAACCTCGGAAACAACACCTTCACCAGGGACCAGACCGTGTACTGGACCTACCTGCCGGCTGTACCGGGTGAGGAACCGGCAAGGGTCGTAGTTACCCTGTCGGTCGAGGATCCAAAGACAGGGAACGTGTTTGCAAAGAACGAGACCGTTCTTGTCCGGGGCGATACGGGATATCGTGTCGGGGTTTAATGGGGTTGTAGCCCCCCCGCCCCCTGAATCCCGGCTCCGACGTAGGATCCCGGCGGCTTGCCGGATCGTCTGGTGAAGGTTATATGATATATTTCGCACACGTGTTAGAAATAAATTACTTTTGCATGAGGGCTCCGATCGGTCGCCCGCACTTCCGGGCAGGATACGCGCAAGAAGTCCGGGATGGGAACCCCCGGTAATCCCTTTGCTCTGCTCCTCTTTTTTGGCGTTCTGTGTCCAATCCGTCCAATCAGGTGCAAGTTACATTTTTTGAAACGAGGGCAAAGGACTTTCTTGGTGGGTAGTGATCAACCCGTAGGTTCGGAGTTCCGAACACTAGGCAGAAGAGAAGAGATACCATGATGCACGAACACTTTGGTCACGGCATGGTCCGGTGGCGGCCCATGCTTATGAAGGAGATGTGGGACATGCTCCCGGAGGAAAAGAAAAAAATCCTGATCAAGCGCATGATCGACGGGAGGATCATGAAGAAAGAGAATAAGGTAAAACTTGCACAGTTCAAGATCGAGACCCTGAAAATGGCCAAGAAAATGCTGGACGAGGGTTGATCTGATTTTTAATCAAACCATTCCTTCTTTTCGACACCCCGGCCCTCCCTCAGGCAGGTCTTCTTCTGCGTCCGGAAGACGTGATGCCAGGGATAAAATAACCGATGCCTCTCCCTTTCCGGGTAATATGGGGAATAGCCTGTCGTTTTTCCGTTCTTTCTCTCGCCCAGCCGGTTCCCCCTCGGGGGTCAAAGGGAACTTTTATGTTGGATTGACCTCATCATTCTTCTAAGGTGGCGTATATATGGGATCGAATAATCCAGCGAGTAGCCTCGACCGCCCGGATACGTGGAAAAACACGGGAAACGAATATTTTCACAAGCGCGATTACGAATCCGCGATCAAATGTTATACCCACGCGATTGAAATTAACCCGATTTATATCGATGCCTGGAACAATCTGGGATATGCACTGTTGAAGGCGGGGAAGATCGACGAAGCGAAACAGGTGAACAAGAGGGTAAAAGAATTAAAATCCAAAGTGAATTCCAATGTCCAGCCCTATTGGGGGTCCCACCTCGGAACTACGTTCCATTCTATCCGAAGTATCGTCGTGGCATTTTTAATCTGGGCCGTGATCACGTTTCTTTTCACTGCGATCGTGGTGTGGATCACGGGAGAAACGAGCCTCGCTCCCCTGTTTGCGATGATATTTGGATTGATGGTATTCCTCGGGATCGTGTTCTACCGGATCGTGTTCTCATAACCCTGTAAAGTACCCCCCTCTTCCACCTGGAATGAAGATCGAGAGCAACCCCGCCATGAACAACCTCATCCTCATCGGCATGCCCGGCGCAGGGAAGAGCACAGTCGGGGTGATCCTCGCAAAGGCACTCCGGATGAACTACATCGATACGGATCTCGTGATCCAGGACCGTTCCGGGAGGCTCCTGCAGGAGATTATAGATAAGGACGGGCCCGATGAGTTCAAACGGGTCGAAGAGGCGACGGTCCTGTCCCTTCATCCCCGCAATGCGGTGATTGCCACCGGAGGCAGCGTGGTGTTCAGCGAGAGGGCGATGGAGTGCCTGAAACGGGAGGGGATTGTCATCTACCTGAAGATCTCCTTTCCGGAGATGACCCGGCGGCTCCGGAATATCACGACACGGGGAATTGTGCTCGTTCCGGGCCAGAGCCTTCGGGAGATGTTCGACGAGAGGATCCCGCTCTATGAACGGTATGCGGACCTCACCATCGATTGTTCCGACCAGGATTTCGAGAAGGTTGTCGGGAACGTGATCATGGAACTTGGAAAAGTGAAGATATCCTCAGGATGGGAGACTCTATCCGGTCCTTGATAAACGTAAAAAATATATAGATCATAATATTCTGAAGGATCTATTTTATTAATCATGAGGTGGATCAGGCACTTGTGAATCCACACAGGTGAACAACCATGGTTTGTGAAGAAAATGGAGATTTAGCTGAATGCCTCAGATTTATGCTTTCCATTAATGCAGCGAGGCAGGCTCACAGCGCCGAGATGGATGAGCGGCGATACCTACAATGGCTTAGAATTATGGAGGCTCACGAAGAGCTGTTCGGAAAAATAAGGCCGCGACCGCCAAAAGACGTCCAGAGATCTCTCGAAGTCAGGAACCAGGTCTTCTCCAGTCCCAAGAATGCCGTTGCGTTCAGCAATATGCTTGCAGAAGCGTTCAAGGAGGCAAAAGTCGATCTGACCGAGAACGAGATATTCGAATGCTACATCTGCATCAGGGAAAAACCCGCGTACATTTCAGAGATACTACTCCCTTCAAGAGGAAAGGGAACTCCCCCCATGCAGTTTATCACGAACCCTGGTATTATGGGCCAGGTGATGAAAATCCTGGAGAACGACAGGGTAAAACCCTAGAGGACCGACCAGGACAAGAGATCTGCGGGACCCTTGGGAAGCGGTAGCACGTTTCTTCGATCGATCCATTACTGGAAACGGGGACTGCACTTTGCGATCCGTCATCTCGCAGCAATCGAAGAGATTAAATGAAATGAGAGTTCCTCACCTCTTTTCAGCTGATATTTTTATATGTGGGAAATAGTTATTTCGCAGCCGGGCGTTCCACCCCCTGCCGGTCAGAATACGACATCCTCTTTCGGGAACCGGATCTTGGGCATCGGTTGGTCGGCAGGATAGCCTAACGGGCAGAGCATGACCGGGACGAGGGGCGCAGGTATCCTGAGGATCCGTGTAAATTCGGCAGGATCGAACCCGCCCATCGGGCAGGAATCAAACCCGAGGGACTTTGCCCCGTTTAATGCATTGCCGAGGGCGAGATAGGTCTGGGCCATGGACCATGCGAATTTTTGTTCGGGGGACATCGGTCCGGTGAACTGCTTTGCCATGCCCACGATCATTTCCTGCATCTCCTTCGGCACGTGGTTCTTTGTCAGGAGGGCATCCAGTCGTTGGATCAGGCTGTCGTAATCAGGATCGGCACAGAATACGAGGAGATGGGAACATGTGGTGATCTGCTCCTGGTCGTAGGCGGCCGGTTTCAGCTGCTCTTTGACTTTCCTGTCCGTGACTACCTTGATCTTCCAGGGCTGGAGGTTGAGTGCCGAGGGAGCATACCGGACCAGTTCGAGTAGATCATCGACAAGGTCCTCCGGGACCCTTCTCCCGTCGAACTTCTTCGTTGCATACCGCTTCATTACAATATCCGAAAACTGCATAAGGGAATTCACCCACCTAGTATAAACCCGGTCGCGGGATATTATGCTTGCCTTGGGGGGGGACCTCGTTTAAAGATCGAGGTCTTAAAGACTCGCGGCAGGTAAATCCTGCCTGTCGCCAGGGTCTACTAGGGGGAAATGAACGCTTGAGGGGATTTATGCCAATCGAAAAGATAGAGCCAGGGATGGTAGTTCCTGGGGAAAAGTGAGAATTATATCTCCACCCACATCAGGGGTTTGTCGCCCGTCGTCCCGAACCGCGGCCTCCTGTCCACGGAGCCGTCCATATTGAAATCCATGATCCACTCGCCGTTGCGGAAGGCCGACCGGTCCATGAGGGTATTTTCGTCGACCAGTCCTATCAGGGGAATGTCTGTGGGGAGTCCGTAGAAATCTCTTGAATCCACGCTCCCGTCCATCCCGAGGTCGAAGATCCACTCGCCGTTCCGGAAGACTGCCCGATCGGGGATGCCGTCGCGGTTGCAATCCCCGGCAAAGGGGATATCTCCCGCCATCCCGAAGTTGGAACGGGTGTTCCACGTCGCCGTCCAGGTCATAGTCGAAGATCCACTCGCCGTTCCGGAAGATTGCCCGATCGGTGATCCGGTCATCGTCGAACTGCCCCGCCAGCGGGATATCTCCCGCCATCCCGAAGTTGGAACGGATATCCGCGTCACCATCCATGGAGTAATCAAAGATCCACTCTCCGTTCCGGAAGACCGCCCGGTCCATCACGCCATCGTAGTTGAAATCCCCGACGAGGGGTGTGTCGGTTGCCGACCCATAGTGGTCGCGATACCGGACTGTCGCAAGGTTATGCGTGAAGATCCAGTTATCGGATGCGGACGGCCGAAACACCGCGTTATGGCGAATGGCATCGGCATGTACAAAGATATCCGAAAACCCATTGGTATCCCCGGTCACCACATCCGAAGCATCTGACGAAAACGCTATGTATCGCCCGTCTGCGGAGATGGACGGAGCCTTAGAATTATTGGTGGTTTCAATTCCTCCCGTTGCAACGGACACTCTGGATGTCTCCCCTGTGATCCTGTCATGCACAAAGACATCCTGATCTCCGTTCGAATCTTCTGGCACCATATTAGTGGCATAAGAGCAAAATGCTACATATCGCCCGTCTGCGGAGATGGATGGGACGGTTGAATATGAGTTCGCCTGAGCTCCTCCGGTGATCACCGATACCCGTGAGGTCTGCCCCAGGTTCCTGTCGTGCACGAAGACATCCCCCATATTATTGGTATCCCCTGTCACAAGGTCTGTGGCAGATGTATCAAATGCCACATACCGTCCGTCTCCGGAGATGGAGCAGGAACTCGAATTACCCCCGCTCGTCTGGGTTCCTCCGGTTTTCACGGACACCCGGGTTGTCATTCCGGTGATCCGGTTATGCACGAAGACATCCCCCACACTATTGGTATCCCCGGATACCAGGTTCGGGGCGATGGAAAAGAATGCTACGTATCGCCCGTCGGCAGAGATGGAGGGACTTCGTGAATTGCCGGTCGCCTGAGTGTCGTCGGAAGCAACAGACACTCGCGTCGTATAATCCCACGCGCTGACCTGTCCGAATAGCCCAAGAACAATTAGCGTTCCAAGTAGTAAAACAAAAGTTCTCGACAAGTAATATCCCCTATCCTGATGTTTCGTCGGCGGTGGATTATGATAAATAATTCGAAACCGGATTCCGGCGGACTTCATGCCTCAAACTGCGACGAGAAAAAAATATTTCCCGCCGTGAAAATCCCCATAGAAAAGAATAAGATTGTATCGACTCACGACTAGCGTTCCACCCTCTGGGTTCCCCCTCACTCTTTTTCGATCTCCCTCCGGATCTTCCGGATCAGGTCCCTGATCATCTGCCGGAACTCATCGCCGATCTCCTTCCACGTGGGAGGGCCGATCGGGGGTTCCGTTTCCACGGCGCCGGGGGAAGAATCTGCGGCAGGGACAGGTTCCGGCCCCTTCCACCGGATGTAGACGGTGAGGTAGCCTGCGATCAGCACCACGATCAGGGTGAGCGGCAGGAGGAACACCTGCACCACGTCCAGCGCACCGGAGATCCCGACGGCAAAGTAGGCATCGAAGAACTTGAGGAACGTGATGAGGAACGAGACCAGGAGGACGCCTCCGATCGCGTTGAAGATCGGGAACGGGAGGTTGAACGGGAAGTCGAAGACGGCAAAGATCTCGCCGATTATGAAGAGCACGGAGATGAAGACGAGGAGCGGGGCGTTCGCATAGAGGAGGCCGACAATGCCGTCGAAGAGCGGCCACCGGGTGTGTTCCGCGATGAACCTGAGCAGTACGAGGACGACGAGGAAGACCAGGATCCCGCCAAGGCCTGAAATGAGGGCCTTGAGGGGTGTTTTACGGGCGCATGGGTTCATGGAAAGGGGCTCTCTCGTGAAATGATGGAGGTATGTATGGTACGATGTGGTGATAAAGGGTGGGGGCTAACGCGACGGAAAGGTGGCCGGAATACCAAGCCTTGCAGATCTCGCATACCACGGAACCGGCCGCCTGACGTGCCCATCGCCCGGTCCGTCCTGCATCGAAGACGAACACGGTTTTTAAAAAGGCCCCAAAACTTATATGAATGGGAATGGTGAATGGGATGCTGTATCGCGAGGTGCAAATATGAGCGAACACACCCGATCTCACAAGCTCCTGGCAGCCCTGGGAGTGGTACTGGTGGTACTCCTCGTCGCCACCCCCGTGGCAGCCCAAACCTTCCCCGGTTCGATCTTCACGAGAAGGATCAACACCGGAGTCCAGCAGTATATGAAAAATTACGGCTATGGAGCCTCCAGTATCGAAGAGATGGGTTCATTCCTCCCTGTCATCAGGAGCTTGAACCTGACCCCCCGTCCCACTCCCTCGGATCACCCGATCCCCATTCCGACCGACGCCTGGAAACTGACGCCCACCGATCTATGGTGAGAGGCGATCGATCCGATCAGGCACAGAGACAAAAAAACACAAGGCGGTAGGAATCCAGCCGTTCCGCCCCTCCACCCGTTGAATAGTTTATTTGCCGGATCCTTAATGTCCACCCCCCCGTTGAATAGCATAAATCCGGCTCCCTGAGAGTCTCCTCGCCGTTCCGGCCAATCCCCCGGCTTAAATCCCTTCAAACGTCCATTTCACCAGGGTATAGACCTGGGCGACAAGGATAAGCAGGCTTGCGGCGATGAAAAGGTATGCCCCCGGCCCATACCCGCACGTAAACGCCCTGCCGGACAGGATCGCAATCCTCGCACATTCGGAAGGATAGCCAATGAGAAGATACCCTGCGATCCAGAGATTCACCCCCAATCCCAGGATGGCCAATGGCCCCCAGTGCCACCAGTTCATCTTTCTACAATTACCCCCGGTCCGGGAAGATTCTACAATTACTCCCGGTCCGGGAAGATACTACAATTACCCCCGGTCCGGGAAGATTCTACAATTACCCCCAGTCCGGGAAGAGCTTAGGTCTAATCGAATTTAAACACCATGGGTGGGGAAAAGGGGATGAGTTCGGGGGGAGATGGATGATTCTGCCGGAGACCTGGCAATCCCGAACGTTGGTCCCGGATGAGGGAACCTGTCTCTCGTCATGCAGTGCTGGCAATTTGCAAAGACCTCTCTATCCACGGTTCAATCCTTTCTCTTCCCACCCGGTTTCATCGCCGGAACAGGATGAATATTCTTATATACAGTGTACATCGACCATTTCATGTTGAATCCATTCAAAGTGTCCGCAATTTGTATTTGATCAGAGGGGACGACCATGAAAAAGGTAGTATTACTATGTATTTTGCTCGCAGTTGCGATGATCGGGTTTGTCGCGGCCGACACCGGTGTGCCCGAGACGATTGAGACCCAGGGGTTCCTCACGCCACTTCGGTGACCGCCCTCGGCACCACTACGGAGAACGATGCGATGGTCTGGCTGGAGACCAACGATGCGGTGGACGACCAGTATGGCGGGTTGGACAACCAGCCTCCGCTCTACTACTATGGCGTGGAGCGGTACACGAGCTCTTATTCCGAGGACACGATCGCCGACCAGGGGCTCACCACCTATGAAAAGAGCATGGTAGTCGACACCGCAAAAAAGGAGTCCAACCAATTCAATGTCGAGGCCCAGAAGATCGTATCCTTCATTGCGGAGGACACGGGGCGAATGACCTCGGAAGAGGACATTCTCCTTGACGGTGCAGGGACCGAAACCCTCGACGAATGGATCCTCCTCTGTCCGTTCGGCTCGGATGGTTTCTCGTGGAACCCGGCATTCTGCAATGTGGTGCGGATGGGAAGCGAGGTCGACCTCACCGAGGGGGCACTGGCCACCGATACGGAGGAACGCCACGTGATGCCCACGAACACCCCTAACTCAGACTGGCCGGATCCGATCTCCGACGCAGGGGTGGAGGCCCACTACGATATCGTACTTTCCGGAGTGACACCGGGCTCGTTTGCCGTGGGCTCTGCGGCGGCCTCCATCGACGTCCACATCCAGGAAGGAAGGCTTGGGACCCCGGTAATTGTGGATAACTGGCCGTTCCCCACAAAATCGGGAGATCTCTCGTATTCCGAGGCCACCACCGCGTCCGGGGCGATGGCGCTCTTCCAGAAATCGATATCGTACGAGTCGAAGATTACCTCCCCCGGATTTTCCTACCTGGTCTCCTAGTTCCGATCCTTTTTTTGCGGTAAAACACGGACCGGATGGGGGTTCCATCCGGGCTCATTTTATATGAAAATGGCTTCGCCATTTTC
>DAEV01000052.1:16602-16960 GCA_002509495.1 Methanolinea sp. UBA473
GGGTGGTCGGCAGGATGGCCCGGGTCACATATTCCGGAGAGCCGACAGAGACACCCCTGTCATTCTGCTCGTCAATGGAAAGTACGATAAATGTCCGCGGGTCCTGGGAGATCGGCACGTTTCCATCGAGCTGGACACGCACTGCCACATTCTTGTCGACATCGTAGGAGAGGAGGTAGCCTGGCACTTTCACGCGGGAGCTTCCTTCGGGATTCCCGTCTACCATGCGGTTATCCACCTGCGCAACGACATCCCAGCGCGGGTTTTCCAGTTCCGTTCCGAGGACCAGGTCATCCCATTCGACAAAGGTGGTCGTCGGACCCGGGGGGATGATCTGGATTATCGCCGTGAGATTTAC
>DAEV01000095.1:0-474 GCA_002509495.1 Methanolinea sp. UBA473
GGTACTGGCGTTCCTTTCCATAGAATGGGTTACCTGTCGCGGAACCTGCAGCACCCAGCGCAATACCCCATACCAGGCCCAACAGGGGCAACGGGAACGGGTGACCGAGTGCAGCGTTGATCAGGTGACACATAGTCACGGTCGTGAAGATGGCTACAAATGCGTGAGCCATGGTCACCGTAGTCATGGACGTGATGACGTCCACGAAGACCGGCTGTCCAAATTTCGCGAGACTCGCAATCCTGCCGAGGTATGCCGTAGTGGCATATACCCCCTGGACGAAGACCGCCAGGGCGCTGCCCAGCACGAGTGCGAGTACCGGATTGATCTGCATGGCCATGAACGCCCAGGCGATACCGGCGCCAAGGACGATCCACAGTCCATAGGCAGGCGGCTCTCCCGCAATGGCCTTATTGAAGATGCGATGGAGATACCCCATCTGCGGAGCCAGCTGAACCTGAGAGTTCGGGTCAC
>DAEV01000095.1:552-7550 GCA_002509495.1 Methanolinea sp. UBA473
AACCCTTTGTGGTTCATCTAACAGTCGCTCATCGAAGAGTTAAAGGTTTCGAAATATTTGCTAGATAAACGGTTTTTAGTGCCGGAAACGGCAAAAAACGGGTTTTTTTGGGTATTTAATCGCCTCAAGTTTCGTTAAGGAAAAATAAATTGTGTTACAGTTTGGAAAGCGTTTTCAGGTATTTTTCGCAAAATAACTATAAAATGCCGGGGAATAGCGGAAGAATCGGTCAGGGGATCGTATTGAAGACAAATCAGAAGCATTTCCGGTGAAAACGTTCACGGGATACATTATCCGCCTGAAAACTCATTTGTGGGGAGCAGGGTTCTCCGATTCAGGGACAGTCAGGCAGATGTGGCTGCTCCCTTCGCTGATCCCGAGGTCGGTCCTGTTCGTCAATGTTCCCCGCATACACGGGGTGATCAGGGTCCCGGAGAACAGGTGCATCATGCATCTCCCGTCATCCTCCTCCCTCTCCCAGGTAAGAACGAGATCTTCCCTGTTTTCAAGGGCTGAGCGGACCATCTTTTCGACCATTGCAGGCAGGTCTTTTTCGGATTTATTTCGGTGCCTCTTGCCGGTCCCCATATCCATCGAGGAGGTCTTGTATCCGGGATCCCAATATCTTATCCGTGACAAGGGGTCATTTGATGAGGGGAAGTGAGAATCTGGTCCCGTTCACGAAAAAAGTAAAAAAACTCTTTCGCTGATTCGCCTGTTTTCAATTTGACGTTGCCTATCCAACCGCCAGTTCGCTGGTTCGGCCAACCATTTCAGCCTGATTCCGGTCACATCGCCATGGGATCATCGAAATCGTTCCAATAGTGACCGGAACTTGTGGATCATTACCCGCACTCGTGTGAATGATGACAACTGCTCTGTCCGGGTACGATCTTTCCCTCGACGAAATCCTGGATCACGGTGTCGATTGGGCCGGATATCCCAAGGAATACTTCGATATTTCTGGTGCAGAACAGGTCCACGGCCCTCGGACCCATCCCTCCGGCAAGGACGTGTGTTACGTGATGCTCAGCGAGGAACGCAGGGAGTTTTCCCGGTTCATGTCCCGGACTTGTGAGAATTTCTTTTTTCGAGATTGTGGTATCCTCAACCGTGAAAAGGGCATATTCGGCACAATGCCCGAAATGCCCGGATACATCGTTTCCATCTTTTGCGATTGCGACTTTCATGAGGTCTCCTGAAAAATTATTCCTGGTTTACCACCGTGTGCACCTGCGTCCACGACCGCCACCCCATGCATTTCCACGCCCGCCGCCAAAGGGGATGCCCCCCTGTCCGGCGCCCATTACGGGCGAGCCCGGGGAGTTCCTGTCCGGAGACACCCCTGGTTGTTCCGATTCATATGCAGCGTCTTCCGGTTCCCGCACCGGAGGAATAAGGGCATTATTTCGTGGGGGTGCACACCGGCACCGTCCAAATCCCCGGCCCGTCCCCGGCCCCTCTCCGAGAGGTCCGGTTCCATTCAATCCTGGCATAGATGTTCTCTCCTGGTACCCTGTCCGGCACCATATTTACTCATATGAGTATAAATACTTAAAAGATGAGATTCCGGCAAGGATTAGTCCGGATGCTGTTCCATGCTGTCATCGCCCTCAAAACGGGTCGGCAATGCCGCACGGGGGCAGATGCCCCCGTCCTCCTTCGGGCAGATTCCGCGGTTCCGCTGTGGGCAGAACCCCGCAAGTCTGCGGTCACAACCGCTGACTTCGATGGATTTTCCATTCACGAGAGCATCCACGACCTTGCGCCTGGCTTCGTGGATATCCCGCCATACGGTCTTTCTCGAAACGCCGAGTACTATGGATGCTTCTTCCTGGGAAAGCCCCTGCAGGTCGATCAGGTTCAGTACCGCCATCTGCTCCGGAAGGATCGTGTTGCCTTCTGTCTCGACGTTCGGATTGCACTGCGGCGCATAGCACCTCGGTGTGGGGCAGTCATCGAGGGAGCGGTTCCTGCGTGGACGTCCCCGGCGACGGCAGTATCGGTCTCCTTCAGGATTCTCCATTACAGTGCCTTCAACTCCCGATCAAGATTGACAGCCAGCGCTTGTATCGCTTTTGCTGCAGGCGAGGTGTCCCCGCATGTGACGGATTTACCGTTCCTGACCAACTCGGTGATCCAGGGATCGAACGGGATCTTCCCGAGCATCGGGATGTCCTCCTCCCTGCACCACTGTTCGATACTATCTGTGATGGCCTCCTCCAGGTCGAACCGGTTGATGGCAACTGCAATACGCGGTGAATTCTTCCGGGCGACCTTTACCACCCTTTTTAAGTCGTGGAGTCCCGAAATGCTCGGCTCGGTCACGACGAGGATCGCATCCACCCCGACAAGGGTTGAGATCAGCGGGCATCCGATCCCGGGGGGGCCGTCGACCAGGAAGATGTCCTTTTTCTGATCCTGTCCGAGTGCTGTCTTTTTCACCGCATGGACAAGAAGCCCTGAATTGCCGGCACCCGGCTGAAGCCTGCCATGGGCGAGATGCCCCACTGCAGTGGACGACAGGCAGATTTCACCGGAAATCCTGGATTCCATGCGTATTGCCCCTGCAGGGCAGATATAGGCACAGACTCCGCAGCCCTCGCAGCGAATCGGACTGATCGAATAGTGCGCCTCCTCGCAGTCAACTGCCCTGAACCTGCAGTGCTCGGAACATTGCCCGCACCGGGTGCAGAGATCGGGATCGATCACCGCAACACTTGCACCGTAAAAAGGTTCCACGCGGATTCGCTTCGGCGCGAGCAGGAGCCCAAGGTTGGCCGCGTCCACGTCGCAGTCCGCAAGGAGGACACTGCTGGGGAGCAGGAATGAGAGTGCCGCGGTGACGACCGTCTTGCCAGTACCGCCCTTGCCGCTGATGACTGCCAGGCGGATCACCGGCGCACCCCGGCGAGGTCGCGGCACTGTTCGAAGAGCCCGGAAAACCTCCCCTGCCACTCCGGACTCCGCCTGCTGATGAGTTCGCCCCGGTTCTGCACGGAGGCAATTTTTCGGTCAAAGGGAATCGTCATCATCACCGGCAGCTCGTGGGTCGTGCAGAATTCGGTTGTCTTTCTATCCCGGCCGTCGCTGCGGTTGATCACCACGCCGGCAGGAACACCGAGACAATCCGCTACCTCTGCTGCAAGACGAAGGTCGTGAAGGCCGAAGGGCGTGGATTCCGTCACGAGAATACAGGCGTCACAGCCTTCCACGGTCTCGACCACCGGGCAGGCGGTGCCTGGAGCGGCATCGAAAATGACGAGACATGAGCTCATGGAATGTTCCTTGGCCGACCGGATGACTGGAGTGGCATGGGGTTGCCCTTCGTCAAGGATACCGGAGACGAGGGTCAGGAGGGAGGAGGGATGTGATATATTGATCTGCCCGATCCGTACCGGTTCTTCCCGGATGGCGCCTTTCGGGCAGATAAGCATGCACCCGCCACAGGAGTGGCAGAGATCGGAAAAGAAGAGAATCCTGTCCTGCAGAACAGTGATGGCCCCGTATCGGCAAAAACCAGCGCATTTTCCGCAGCGATCACATACTTCGAGGTCGAATACAGGGACCGGCACACAAACCTCGGCAGAGGTTGCAGGCCCTCCGAAGAAGAGGTGGAGATTGGGCTCTTCCACGTCGCAGTCCACCAGCGTGGTATCAAGAGTCCTTGAAACAACCTCCGCAAGGTTGGCGGCCACCAGGGTCTTGCCCGTGCCGCCCTTTCCGCTTGCGACCGCAATTTTCATGGTTCGGATCCCTGAGGATTTTCCTGGCAAACCCGTGGGATTGTCATTTCTGTGCGTCACTGGCCTTCCGGAGTGCCGGGGTTGTTCCGCAAGTACCATTCCAGAGCGTCACGGACAGTCCCGCCGGCTCGATAGGTGATCATCGTGATTCCTGCCGCGGACAGTACCTGCCTGGCGTTTTCGCCAACCGCCCCGCTGATCAATACATTGGTCTTGTGGGCAATGAGAACCTGGGCAGCCTTGGGGCCGACTCCCCCGGCTCCACTTGCGAAGCTGTTCTCGATGGCCTCGAACGCTCCCGTTTCCCTGTCGATGAGAATGAAATACGGGGCCCGCCCGAACCGCTCTTCGTGGTGAGCTTCCAGGTGGGGTCCCTGTGCCGTGATGCAGATCTTCATGTATTGTTCACTTCCTGACATTATTACCCATATGAGCATAAATTAAAAAACATGCGGGTCGTGTCACATCTCCCGGGCGTCGAACGTTTGGCAATGACACGATTCGCACAATTCGGATCCTGTGGGGGTCCCCCGATCGGTTCCCATTGATTCAGGACTCGATCGCGTTCACAAGGTTTTCCATTACCGATACGATCGCAGTCCACGAGGGTGAATTGGCATGGCGGAGAATGAACGGACGCCCTTCATCCCCGGCCTTCACCATCTCGGGGTCGAGAGGAATCGCGCCCAGATACGGGACACCCAGAGTTTCCGCTGCGTTCCTGCCCCCCCCGGTGCCGAAGAGATCGATTTCCCTGCCGCAGTGAGGGCAGGCCATCCCGCTCATGTTCTCGATGATGCCGAGCACCGGGATATCAAGTTTCTGGATAAATTTTACCGCCTTGCCGGCATCCAGCACGGCAACGTCCTGGGGCGTGGTCACGATCACTGCCCCGCGGACATTGGGAGCAAGTTGTGCGATGGAGAGAGCCTCGTCTCCCGTACCGGGAGGGAGGTCAACCACAAGGTAATCCAGCGGTCCCCAGTTCACTTCCGAGAGAAATTGCTGGATTGCCGCCATTTTCATCGGCCCCCTCCAGATAACCGGGGAACTGGTATCAGGGAGCAGGAATGCCATCGACATGACCGAGAGCGCTCCTGTCACATGGATCGGTTCGATGAGCTTGTCGATTACTGCCGGGTGCTGGTCTTCAATACCAAGCATCTTGGGAATATCCGGGCCATGGATATCGAGGTCGAGCAGTCCGACATGGTTTCCTCTGCCCGAGAGAGCATAGGCGAGGTTGACTGAAACGGTGGATTTGCCGACGCCACCCTTTCCCGAAAGGACGAGGATGACGTGCTTCACATCGATCGCAGCCTTCGGAGGCAGCGTCCCGGCTCCATGAGCCTGTTTCTGTCCTGCAGATGAACAGGGGGTGCCTGAACTGCTGCCTGTCGTATCCTGGTTGGTTTCCTGTTGTATCATGAGTATAGCCCCTTAACCCGCTGCGTGTCCGGGAGGACCGAGGGGGAATCCCCTCGAATCGGGAGATTCCTGATCGCTCATTCCCTCTAATTATTACTCATATGCGCGAAAAATGATAAAGGTACTGATCCGGACCCTGGGAGAGAGGTCGATCCGATGGGAGGAAAGGGACAGGGGTGTGATAAAACAGAAGAATGGGCAGAAAACACCTAACGGGATACCATCCTTCCCATCAGCGCCATGATCCCTGGTTTTCGCTGTTTTCCGGTTCTTCGTGAGAAGGGGGACATCTCGATGGCGCAGGATCCGGACATCTCCCTGTCGAGCCTGCTGTTGATCTCGTCGAATATCCTTTTATACGCGATACAGTGGGGGTCGACTCCCCGGATCTCTCCATCGGACGGAGCCATGGCGTTGTAGGGGCATCCCCCGCGACAGTACCGGATGTGGGAGCACCCGGCGCATTCCCGGTCCACGTACTCCTGGAACTGCTGGATGCGGTTCCATGCGGGTGACCGGGCGAGGTCGTCCCGGCTCGGGTGGTCGGATACGTGGCCCATCACGTATTCAGGCATGCCCACAAACCGGTAACAGGGGTAGATGCTCCCGTCCGGCCCCACCGCGAGGGTATTTCCGAGGCAGTCGACGAAGGTGCAGACACTTCCTCTCCTGGTGAAGACGCACCGGAAGAGGTCGTTGATGTTCATCACCTCGATCGCGTCCAGGTGTTCCAGATACTTGTCAAGGAGATAGACCAGCAGTTCCCCGTACTCTTCCGGGTCCAGCGCCCATTGTTCGGGATCGTGGCTCCGGAGGGAAGGGAGGGCAGGGTGCAGTTTGAGGGTCAGGCCGTTCTCGAGGAAGAACCGGAAAATCTCCTCGCGGGACTTCACCGACTTTGAGGTGAAGGTGCAGATGAACCGTACGGAGAGACCGTGTGCGTTCGCAATTTCGTAGCCCCGCATGGTCTTCTCAAAGTATCCCTTCCCTCTCTGGGAGTCGTTGATCTCCTTTGGGCCGTCGATACTCGACCCGATGGGGATCCGGTAATTTGCAAGGATCTGGGCCAGTTCCGGGGTGAGCAGCCAGAGGTTGCTCTGCATTGCAAACTCAGGCTTCAGGTGCCGCAGACCTTCCGAGAGCAGGGGCAGGGCCTCGCGGTAGAATCCCGGTCCGGCAAGGAGGGGTTCGCCTCCGTGAAACGTGAACGTCACCCTGTCGTCACGGTACTCTTTCAGCCACACCACCACGTCCCGGACCGTATCGATGCTCATGACAGGGGATCCCTCTTCCGAACTCCAGCAGTAACTGCAGCGGGAGGGACAGCCGAGGGTGGGGATGAGCATCACGTGGAACGGATTTTTCATTGTGATAGTGAATTTCCCAACTCAAAACTCATATAGTTATAGCAGGATCAACGGCGAAAAGGAGTCGAAAACAGGTTTAAAGTTACTACGATCGATCCCTTTTCCCGGGATCCGGGAAGAAAAAAAAGTGAGTGATCAGGTCCCTGCCCCTCAGCGGGCGGGGATGATCAGGGAGCGCTCTCCGGCGGGCATGAACTNNGGGACAGGGACCATGCATCGCCGGTTGCGTAGTGGGAACTGCCGACAATTGCGGCGTACTCTCCCTGGTGACCGACGTTCATGGCGTAGTTGGGGTAGTTCGCTCCACGGAGCTCCCCGACTGCACCCTCGTCCGCACGGTACGACTCGGTGTTTGCGGAACCGCACTGGTCCTGCAGGTCGTATGCGAAGAATCCGAGACGTGACCAGCCTTCCTTGTGCAGGAGCATGGACAGGTACCATCCGTTCAGACCGGTGT
>DAEV01000003.1 GCA_002509495.1 Methanolinea sp. UBA473
TCGAGCTTCTCTGCAAGTTCCTTGTACCTGTTCCTGATCGTTACCTCGGTGACACCCGCGACTTCGGCAACTTCCCGCTGGGTCCGGCGTTCGCCACCGAGAATTGAGGAGATGTAGATTGCGGCGGCTGCAACACCCGTAGGGCCCCGTCCGCTGGTAAGTTCCCGCTCCCCGGCCTGTCTCAGGATCTCGACAGCCCGGCTCTGCACCTCGCCCTTGAGGTTCAGACCCGAACAGAACCGGGGGACATAGTCGATAGGGGAGGTGGGAAGCAGTTTGAGTCCGAGCTCACGCGAGATGAAGCGATAGGTCCTGCCGATCTCCTTCCGGGAGACCCGGGAGACTTCGGCAATCTCATCGAGGGTTCTAGGAACGCTGCACTGCCGGCACGCCGCATAGAGAGCGGCCGCTGCAACGCCTTCAATACTTCGACCGCGGATGAGATTCTTGTCGACCGCGTCACGATAGACGACCGCCGCAGTCTCCCTGACATTGCGGGGAAGACCCAGGGCCGATGCCATCCGGTCCAGCTCTGACAGAGCGAACGCAAGGTTCCGCTCGGTCGCATTGCTCACCCGGATCCTCCGCTGCCACTTGCGGAGACGATAGAGCTGTGCCCGGTTCTTGCTGGAAATGGCCCTCCCGTAGGAGTCCCTGTTCCTCCAGTCAATCATGGTGGAGAGACCCTTGTCATGGATTGTAAAGGTCATGGGAGCCCCCACCCGGGAACGTTTCATCCGCTGGTCGTGATCAAAGGCACGCCATTCAGGACCGCGATCGATGAAATCCTCGTCGATCACAAGACCGCAGCTCTGGCAAACCAGTTCCGCACGCTCGTAATCATGGACAAGTTGCCGGCTGCCGCACTCCGGGCAGACGGTCTCGGTATGATCCTCGGCCTTCTTCTCATGCTCTTTTACCCGCTCTTTGAGCCGGTTCTTCAGCGCTTCTCTTTCAGTCTGAAGAATCTTCAGCTTCTCTACTTCCTGCAAATCTCGTCACTCCCTTATTTTATGAACAGTCTCTCGCCAGACATCACCAGGCAGGGCAACCGGCATTGTATCGCAGCCAGGGGTCTTGACACGCTGCCGAATATATCCACCACCTTACCAACGGGTTTCATTCGCCTGTCGACCACTTCGCCGGAGATACGAGGGAGCTGTGCGGCATCGCACTGCACCACGAGGATACGCCCCCCTATGATATGCATCGCCCGACCAATGATTTTCACACGAAATGCCCCTTTTTCCTCTGCTACGTCATCGATGCAGAGGTGAAAGATTTAGTAATCTATATATATTGAAAATAATAGTATATAAACATTTTGTAAAAATATAAATATCAAATTTTATGGGAACGCCAGCGTTCGATATTTAAAGATAGCACGCGCCGGGCCTCGTCTTCGGTAAGCCCCGCTCCCCTTGCCACCATGGTTTTTGCGCGATTGTCCAGGAGATCCGAAGGCGAATGCGCATCTGAATCTATCACGATCTGACAGCCTGCTTCCCTGGCGATCATTGCCACATGCCCGTTTGTCCTGTTATGTCCGCCACGCGAGGTCACTTCCAGGGCAATACCGTTGATAGCAGCGGACTTCGCATCCGCCAGGGTAATGAGTCCCGGATGGGCCAGCACGTCCACATCAGGACAGGTGCAGGCCGCATGATTGGTACCAGGCGCAACAGGTTCCACTGTCGTCTCTCCGTGAACCACCACGATGTCGGCACCTATTTTTTTTGCAGCCGTTGCCATCATTGGGATCCTGGCAGGGGGAACGTGAGTGAGTTCCACACCACGCAAAAGGGATAATCCCATTTCATCCGCATCCGCTGCCAGGCGATCGAGCGCCGCTAATAGAACAGAAAGGTTTGTCGAGTCCGCATGATCGGTAATCGCAACGAACCGGTAACCGAGGACCGACATCCTGCGGAGGAGTTCGACAGGAATCATTTCCCCGTCGGTCATGGTGGTATGAGTGTGAAGGTCGTACATGTCATCACTTCACAGTTACGAGGTGGGCCGCGACCTTTTTCAGCAGGGTCTCCTTGCTCTCGCTCCACTCCACCACTATTCGCCCTTCCCTTTTCCACCAGTGCGCCGGGTGATGCTTCTGTTCAATACGGTAACGAAGTCCAGTCTTCTTTGCCGCACGCTCCAGGTCCGCCAGGGTGGGATTCGGATGCGCACGCGTTTTTGCCACTCTCCGGCCCTCCTTGCGCTCTATCGAGCCATTAAAATAACACGGGTAGAGAATGCGCTCTCCTTTCATCACAGATATATTCGCATGGTGAACCTATAAACTCTGCAGCACCTAACGTTCTTTATGCATCATGTCGACGTCAGGATAGAGAAGGATATTTACGACGTCAATCGCCGCATCGCCGACTCCAATTCACGACGCCTGAAAGAGCACGGGGTGCGGGCATTTGATCTCCTCGGAGCGATCGGATCCGGCAAGACAGCACTCATCGAGCGCATGGTCCCCCTGTTGATCCGGAAAGGGCTGCGTGCAGGAGCAATTGCCGGTGATGTGTACGGAGATGACGACTACCAGCGCATCAGAGCTCTCGGGATCCCTGCCGTAAACGCAAATACGGGTAAAGAGTGCCATCTCGATGCCCATCTGGTGGAGCATTCGCTCGAGAGCCTGCCGCTCGACCAGATAGAGATCCTGTTCATCGAGAATGTCGGGAACATGGTATGCCCGACGGACTTCGCTCTGGGTGCAGAAAAAAGGGTGGTCATTGTCAGTTCGACAGAAGGGGATGATGTGGTAAACAAGCATCCGATGATGTTCCGGGGTTGCGATCTCGGGATCATCAACAAGGTAGACCTTGCCCCTCTGGTGGGCGCGAACCTGGATCGGATGGAGACAGACATCAAGCGGTACAATCCGCGCATGAACGTCTTCCGCACCAACCTGAAAACAGGAGACGGCGTGCCGGCCTTCCTGGAAGCGCTCCTTGCCTGACCAGAGACGTTAAATAGGTGGGAAATTAATTATTAGAGCACTCCGGAAGGGATAATCCCCTTTCGAATACGTTAGTAAATAAGGTTATTTCGGGGAAATATCATGGTTTGGCATGGAAGATCTGTGAGGCAGTCAACCGGCGGAAGATACCGGTTGACCCAGGTAAAGCGGCGTTCGGAGATTGGATCGGCCCCCACCGACAGCCATATTGGTGTGGACCGGAGGTACATCGTCCGGACAACTGGTGGAAACTATAAGGTGCGGGCGATGCGTGCCGAGTTCGCGAATGTAGCGGATCGACGAACCGGCCAGATAAAGAAGGTCCGTATCGAGACCGTGGAAGAGAACGTGGCAAATCCCAACTATGTTCGAAGAAATCTTCTTACATGCGGCGCAGTCGTACGGACTGAGCTTGGAAAAGCCCGAATCGTGAGCCGCCCGGGTCAACACGGCATTATCAATGCCGTATTACTTGAATAACCCCTTTCTTTCCTTGTATCTGACCATGCGGTAAGGTCAGAAATTTTTCTAAACGCAATACGGTTTCCTTCACGAACCGCATAGAGAAAAATTGGAAATGCCGGAGGCATTTTCACCTTAGGATTGAACGATTAAATCCAAAAGTCGTACCATTATTCTCTGTGTAGGAGGTGGCATCGGATTGGATACGGCTTTTGTCGTAATTATTTTTCTGCCCGGAACAGTATATAGGTTACGGTGTAACCATCCCTTCTGATGGTATCAGGCGTGGTTAAATTCTTTCCCGATCACTGCCTGATCAAAGGTCCTTGAACCTCTCGCGTGCCTTGTCGAGGGCAGAAGCCATATCGGAGATCGCTTCGTCCATCCCGGTCTTCAGATCGCTCATGGCTCCGCCCCCCGCTTCCGTGAAGCGTTTCAATCGCTCTCCCGCCAGGGCCTGTTTCTCGCGAAGTTCCTCCATTTGCCTTGAATACTCCACTTTCATGGCCCCGCTCGCTTTTTCCGCTTTCCCCTGGAGTTTCTCTATCTCCTTTGCAATCGCATCGATCTGTTCTTTTGCCTTCTCTGCATACTCTTTTGTGTTTGCCATACGCTTTCTGTCGTTCCCGGTAATAATAAAATGTCTGTAATGCGGTCGCATGGCTCCGGACCCAACAAAAACCGGAAAATATTCGGTGATTGCCGAAGTCCTCATGATCCCCTGCGGTCTCCGGACAATGCGATTATTTCATAGGGGTCCCGGAGTAACTATACGACTGGAGAGTATGGTTCTTATAGCGGGGTGCGGATGAGTCTCTCGATCGCAGTGGCTGCGCCATTCAGGCACGCCCGGAAGGATCGCCTTAAGAAAAACGAACTGGTGTACTTCCTGGCCTTTGAACGGCACTGGATGACAATAGAGCAGGCGAATCTTCTCCTCTCCAGGGCCAGGGAGGAAGGACTCATCGAGTTCGAAGGAGACATGGTCAGGCCGCTCTTTGACGTTTCGGGGATTGAAATACCCATCGGGTTCAAACCCTCTTCAACAATCTTCGAACGATCCGATCCTGTCCAGGATCTCATCCGCCGTATTGCAGATGCGAGGGGGATCTCCCAGGGGCAGACCGTCTCGGAGCTGAACCAGATCATCGGGGACCAATTCGATGGAAATTTCACGGCGGAAGCATCAGCAGTTATTCTGGCCAAACGTTCGGGGGTTCAATTTGAAGATCTGCTGCCCGCCCTGCGGGAGCACCTAATGAAAAAAGCATAATTGCTCTTCTTTTCCGCATGGCACAAAAAGAAAATGCCGGAGGCATTTCCATATCAAGAGGGACTATTCCTTCTTTTCTTCAGAAGCTGGCTTTGCAAAGTATTCGTCCAGACTCTTGTCACCATAATCCGTGACACGGGCATTGATCTGAACAAAATCAGCAGTGATTTCGTTCCCCCTGATGGCTTTTCGCTTCCGCTGCCCTTCCATCACGGGTGAAAAGCCGGCTCCCCCCGAGAGGAGAATGCGGCGCCTTCCCGCGAGCGGAAGGTTCCGCTTTGCGGGAGTGCCATTGCGATCTGATCCGCCGGTGATCTCCATCCGGTATCCCGGCAATCCCAGGATCCCTGCATCTAGCTCTTCACCGATACGCCTGCCGATGATTGCGTTTGCCGCGCCACCGCTCACGTCCACGTTATACGCCCGACCACTCTTCTGATCGGACAGGACTACCTTGAACTCCACCATTCTTTCAACTCTCCTTGGGAATCTCCGGGATACATGCCAGTGCCAGGGATCGGATGCCGGTGTTGGTGCGCCTCGTATCCGAAGAGCCTATTCTCCAGCCCTCACCTGGACTCCATGAAGTACCCACCTAGTTGGGCGGGGAATATATTAAAGCCTACTTTCCCCAGAACGGATCCGTCTTCCTCTTCGTTGCGGTATACTCTCCAAGGATCTCCTGTGTGCTTAGAGGAAGGTGGGATAACATCTCTTTTTCCAGGACTTTTACGTGCCGCTCCGGGATCTCGACGAAGAGATCGTCCTCCACGTTCAGTTGTCTCCCCACTGTAGCGCCCTCGATCGAGATTGCCACCTCGGATCCTGCCTGGGCTTCCCGGATGTTCTCCTGGTTGAGCTGCATGGATTTCAGGTGCCCGACCTTTTTCCCATCCCTCTGGATGAGGTTTACATCCGTGCGGAGAGTCCCTCCCAGCACTCGCACCCCCACAACTGCCGGATTGCTTTGCCGGAAGACGCAGTGCGGAAGGATCCGGATCTTGGCGGGCAGGATGATCTGCTCGAATTTTTGTTGTTCGGTCTTTCGTTTCAGTTCATCCCGCCAGAGTACATACCGATCCACCAGCTGGTAAATAACGCGCCCCTCGAATAACCTTACAGGGTATTCCGGGTCCTTTGTCATGTCGGCGGCATCCGGCAGAACCGGGGTGTTGAATGCCATGAGCACCCGGTAGTAGGGATTCTTCACGGTTTCTGCCTCCACCAGGTCATGCCGGCTGACCGGTCCGACCTCGGCGCGCATCACCCCTATCTCCTTCTCGTCGAGTTCTTTACAGATTGCTTCCAGTGCCCCGATAGTATCGGCCTTGATGATCAACCCTTCAGGGGAGAGCCGGACATTGATCTCTTCCATCTCTCTCCTTACCCGGTCCTCAACCTCCTTCGCATTTCCGCGGACCACCTGCATCGGCGATCCGGCGATAGCCCCCTCAAGGTTGGGTGCGCTTACCTTGATCCCGGCAGCTGCAGTGACCGATTTCACCCGGTCGAACCTGTCCTCTACCAGGATCTCCTTGAGTGGCCGCGGTTTTAGGAGAGCCCGCACTTTTGTGAGGATAACGCCCCCACCCTGTTTTGCCAGGGCAATCTCATCCCCGACCGACAGCGTGCCGTCGTAGAGGATTACATCCAGAGTGGGTCCAAGCCCCCTCTCCTCCTTCACTTCGAGAACCGTACCCATCCCGGGGCCTTCCACACTCATCGCGAGATCCTGCTCCATATATCGCTGCGCAAGACCAATCATCACCATAAGGAGCTCCGGGATCCCTTCCCCCGTATGGGCGCTCACTGGGACGATCGCGAGGTTCCTCCGGAAATCTGTAACCCTGTCAAACCGTTCTCCCGAGAATTCAAGATCAGAGAGTGCCCCCACTTCCTCGTACAGCCGTGTCTCCAGAAGCTGCTTCACACGATCGTTCTGTTTCGCAAAAGAGATCAGGAATGGCTGATTTTCGTGAACTCTCCAGCCGTGGAGCCGATCGATCTTGGTCGCGGCCACGACAAAGGGCGTCCTGTAGGTCCTGAGTATGTGGAGGGCTTCGAGGGTTTGTGGCTGGAATCCCTGGTTGATATCCACCACGAGGATCGCCATGTCAGCAAGGGCACCCCCCCTTGCCCGCAGGGTGGTGAACGCATGATGCCCGGGAGTATCGATGAAGAGCAGGCCGGGGACGTTTAAGGGCATCTTCTCCATGCTTCCGCTCATCTTTCTGATGGCCTCGATGGGAACAATGGTCGCGCCGATATGCTGTGTGATCGCCCCGTCCTCCGTGCTCACCACCGAGGAACCGCGAATCCGGTCCAGGAGGGATGTCTTTCCATGGTCTACGTGTCCCAGAACGCAGACGATGGGTGTCCTGATACTCTTCTGCTCTTTCATACTCCTCACACCCGGATAGAATCGACGGTTGGCTACTACCCCGAGAGGATCTCACCCGGCCCCGGAGGGTGTGCCAGTAATCGTGCAATGTAATGGATCACAGGGAATTATTAACATGACCTGCCTCCCCTGCCCGAGATTCCCGCGGGAGATATATTAAAGACGGTCGATAACAAATGAAAGAGGGTACATCCTGCCAGGGTGGGGTAGTTGGTTATCCTAGNNGGTTCGAGTCTCGGCCCTGGCCTTCCCATTTTCACAAATCTTCCCATCCGGTGGCGGGCGGCAGCCTTCGTTTCCCCTATCGTTCCACCATCATTGTCTCGCAGCGCGGACAGCGCATGGAATAACAGGGAACTTCCGGTATCCTATCCGTCTCATACCCGCACCGGGGACAGACGCATGCCCGGAACACATGCCCGCGGGCTTCCTTCCCTCCCGATGTCCCTTCCGCATTTCTCTCCGTCACGATATCCCCTTTATCACGCAATATCTCCGGACTGCGTATATCCTTTTCCAGGATCTCAACGGGAAGTCATCCGCGTTCCAGGGTGCAGGTCATACAGTGAGCTCCTCCGTAGCCTCCTGTCAGGTTCTGGAGGCTTATGGGATAGGCATCAATTCCATGCTGGTAAATCTCCTTTTTGTGCGGGAAGAACTGGCCTTCGAATTTCAATTTGCGATAATCTTCCTCTGCCCGGGCAAGGAGAGATCCATACCTGGACGGATCGCGGTCCGCCTTCTGTTGAAGGGTTGAAAGGACAGATCCTGCGATATGATCCGATTCGACGGAGAGGATAGTTCTGTCGCGGATACAGAGGATGTTGGAGGCATAGGCCATCTGTTCCAGCAGGGTAATCCCTATGATCTCGAATCCCTTCTCTCTTAAATAATCGTGCAGGCTGCATGATCCCCCTCTGCACCGGTACTCCCCGCTCCCCTGCCTGTGGTAGATATCCACCAGGGCCCGCTTAAGCAGAAACTCTGCCCCTATTGCAAGCCCTTCCCCGGCCACGTTGAAGAACGTATCGAGATGCATGTGGACCATCGGGTCCCCCCGGCCACCCGGAATGAGCGGATCTGTCGGCTGATGGACAACTGCCACTTCCGGAAATCCCATTCCGGATGCCATCAACTGGGTCGCTCCTTCGATGTTTGTCCGGTCTCCTACACCGATCAGTGCAAAATCCCCCATAGGGATAAAATCCCCTCCTTCCAGGGTCCCGGGCGCCTGGATCTGTCCCACTACATTTTCTCCCGTCACATCCCAGAAAATCCGGGTGATATCGGTTTCCCTTGCACGCTGAGATTTGGCCATCCGGGAGATCACGATTCCCCTGTCTGTCATCACCTGCTGATCCCGCATGAAATACAGGTTGGAGAGCGGCTGATGTTCGATGATATCCAGTCGGATTGATCCTGCCGCGCGACCTGGGGCAAGTTCGATCCCGGGGTTCAACAGGAGGATATTAAAGAAATGGCCGCTATCCAGTTTGTCCGCATTCTTTTCGAAATCCTCCCGCGCAAGAGCTGCGGTCAGGGGATCCCCGGAAAATTCCAGGGCTGCACGTGCAAGTGACATAAGTGTCGCCCTTATCCGCGGATCGCGGTCTGCATCTTCAAGGAGGGTTTGTTTTAACAGGATTACCTCTACGCCGAATTCCCGCTTCAATGTGTACTCAAGGTTCTCGTGTTCGTACCGGGCCTTGAACCGGGAAAACGCACGCTCGTAGAGGGATGAATACGGTTCCAGGAGACCGAAAAACATCTCGATGCCCGGCCTGTGGAGCACAACCCTGCGCAACCTGTCCCATTCCGCCCTGGCACCCGTAGCCATCCCTTATCCCTCCCAACGGCTTGGTGACCCGGTGCGGTCGCCGTAGTGTACCATTGAATACGGGGAGGGGGGAGCCATGGGCTCCGGGGCCTCGCATGTGAGATTCAGCCAGTTCCTGCCGGGGGAGATGAGTGAAACTGCACCCGGACGCCTGGAAGGAACGAAATTTTGGGAACCGAAAGGAAGTCGTACACCTCGTCGTCCGAATAAATACCCCTGGAGGCCCTGGCCCCGAAAGACGTCCGCCTGTGACATAAAACCTCTTATCCTCACTCTTTGGCCATCCTATTTAACCATTAAGCCAGGATCATCCCGCTCACACGTATAAGATCCGGTTATGGATCTTCCACGATCCGATCGGTCCTCACCGGTAATAATTCTCGTCGTCCGACCGAGAATACGCCGGAGACCCGGGTAACTGATAGGTTTAAATAGGCACACTCACCCCTTTTATATAGTTGGTTGGTGGAGTGCATGAAAATCTCATATCTAACCTATATGGTCCTCGTTGCAGTATTCACATTCTGTGCAGGGGTCTCTGCGCAATCCGGCACAACGGTTGGCGGAGATATGGGAACGTATCGTGTCCATTGCAACGTGGAAGGTGCCCAGGTATACTTTGACGGCGACCTTAAAGGCGCCATTTCACAGGGTATCCTGGATGTCCCGGTATATGTCACCGGAACCCCCTATCGGAATTATCTGGTGGTAAAAGAGGGATACTACAACTATACCGGTCCGATCAACTCTGTGCCCGGTAGCGGAAAAGTGATCCATATCTATGTAACCATGACCGCGGTCCCGCTCGTGCCGTACGGGACCCTCCATGTCCTCGTCTCACCTGCGGATTCCAGGGTGAGTCTCGATGGGAATCCCACGGAAGAAGTCCCTGTCAATGGAGTACTGATCCTTTATAATGTCAAGCCCGGTAAGCATACCCTCGTTGCGGAGAAGAGCGGTTATATCACGGTGACCCAGGATGTCAACATGCCCAATAACGGATTGATCCAGGTCCCGATCAATCTTCAGCCGGTCCAGTACGGATCGATCTCTGTCACATCCGTACCCGCTGGCGCCTCCGTCTACCTGGACGGGCAGGTGAGAGGGAGTACCCCGATAACCCTCTCAGATATCCCCTCTGGCAGCCATTCGGTGATGGTGCAGGGTGAGGGTTACCAGGAGTTCATCTCGGCCGTGGTAGTTACGCCCGGTGCGACAACCCAGGTCGATGCATCCCTCTCTCCCGTCACGCCGGCCCAGGGAGCGACCCGGGCGGCAGATCTTTCCCTGGTGCCCCTGGCAGGAGCAATGGCATTTGCATGCCTCTTCTTTGCGGGCAGAAGGAAGTAATTTTTATTTACGGGCGAACGATCAGCCCTGATTTTCATCCTTTTTGATCAGAGAGATGTAAGCAATCCCGATCCTGGCCTTCCTTATTTTCGTGGAATCCATAAGATGTCGCATGTCGACAAATTGACCCTCGCGAAGTATTTTCTTTACCTGGCGATCGAGTGGGGCGGACGGATCGTAGGGAACGTTCCTGAATACAACGCCGTGAGTATGTGAGAAGAGACCTTTCGGCTCTCCCTCTGAGCCATGCCGATACCGGATCAATCCAAGAGTCTTTGCGTCGAAATATTTGGTCGCTTCGGTGGTATCGAGGACAATTCCGAAACTGACCATCGTATCACCCGAGTACCGGGGATCAGCCCCATGCTCGAACCACCGGTCGAACAGGGAAGGATCCATGATCGATAATTCGCCGGGAGGGGCATTTTCCCGAAGCGGGGACCGGATTATTCCCGCGCTCTCCAGCTCTCCAAGAATTGCCCACATCGCAACAGCCGCCACTCCTTTTATCTGTTTTTTCCTCTCCCTCGCATAGGAAAAAAGAACCTGGTATACCATTGAAAGCGGCACTCCCCCGGAAGTTGCGCTCTCCATCACCAGATACTCCTGAAACGCTCCTTCAAGAGAGACACAATATCCCGAGAAGATCTTCACTTCTCCCGTATCTTTCAGAGGCGTAAAGAAATCAGGGGTATCGTTCCCGTCCGTTGGCAGCCAGACCAGAGTCCCATGGAGGATTACCATCTCGCCGAGCAATGGGAGGGCATCCTGCGGGTGCATTCCAAGTGCGCCGAGCCCCAGGGCATATTCGGTTCCCGAAAAAGGAATCACACTGACATTCTCTGTGCCCAGTCGCGAATAAAGGACATCGGACAAATTCCCCTGGACCCGGAGATCGGTCGTCCGTGGAGATCCCGGTTCGATGCTCAATCGAATTCCTTCTTTCTCAATGAATGGAGATTCCAGTTCGGCAAGGAGAAGATCCCTTTCCGTGGCACGTCCGGCGGATGCCACCGCTTCCTGCACAGTCCCGTAATGCGGGAATATCGTCAGGAATCCGGCCATATCCAAAACTTTCCATGGGAATTCCGGGAGCGATGCAAGGAAGACTTTTCCCCCGCGTTCCTTCACCTTCTTCTGGAGGGCCAGAAGCACACGGATCCCGGCACTGGAAAGGTACGGCACACCTTCCATGTCCACAACCAGGGAACGATCATCATCGTGAAGGGCCCGGTTCGCCTCCTCTTCCAGTTTCCCTGCTCCAAACCCATCCAATCTGCCCCGGCACCTGAGTACCAGTACACCGCCGTTCTTTTCTTTTTGGATCTCCATCTCGCTGGCACCGTCCTCTCAATGATCATGGATGCGGAATGAAAAAATACCATTGCCCGTTCCGGTTCCCAATCCCCCAGAAGTTTATCCCCTGTCCGGCACACAACACTTCCTTATGGTCCGAAATCATGATCCCCTTCCCGGGCGTATTCTTATCTTCAATGCGCAATCCCAACTGCTCGAGGAGGTGGAGCGGGTGGAGAAGACGGAGGATGAGTGGCGACTCCTGCTTTCTCCCGAACAGTTCCGGGTGGCACGGATGAAAGGGACCGAACCCCCCTTCACCGGAGCCTACCACGACTTCCATGGCAATGGATTGTTCCGGTGTGTGTGCTGTGGCACGGATCTCTTCAATTCGAAAACAAAATTCGACTCCGGGACAGGATGGCCCAGTTTTACAGCCCCGGTCGATGAGCATAACATCCGCAGGGTCCAGGACGTCAGCCTCGGGATGATCCGCACGGAGGTGCTCTGCGCCCGATGCGGCGCGCATCTGGGCCATGTGTTCCCGGATGGACCGCCGCCCACGGGACAGCGCTATTGCATGAACTCCTCGTCCCTCTCCTTTTACGGGTCTAGGGACAATTCCCCCGAACGGCCTGCAAAAGCGCCACATTCATGAGAACTGCAGGAAAAATAGGTAGTGAAGTATTCGAGGGATGCGCATTGGATGAAACGTCGGGAACCGTTCTGCATGCAGATGACAGGGAGTTCCTGAAAGAACTCTCGGAGTACCTTGAGGTGCTGGGCAACAGTACGAGATTGCGCATCCTGACACTCCTTGAGAAAAGACCCCTGGATGCCCGCTCGATCTCGATCGAGATCGAGACCAGTTATGAGAATACCAAGAAACATCTGGAAAAATTGCTCCACTCCGGTCTTATCGCCAGGCGACCGGGGGTCGGGCGGGAGACCTCCAAGGGGATCCATCCGGCATGGGAATATTTCCCATCACCCGGAGCTCTCGAGGGGATCCAGCGTGATCTTGGTGTATTCTCAACACTCAACAGGCAATTCTCGGGAAGCAGCCTGGAAGAGAGGATTATCGCAGTCCGGAGGCAGGTAGCCATGGAATCAGGGAAAGGAGGAAGTATGGTGGTTGTAATGGGAGGCGAATGGGATGGAAACCAACTGCTCCTCACGGAGAACTGCCTCGTAGTAGGACGCTTTGAACCCGGACTGCCTGGAAGCGCCCCTGATTGTGCTTTCCTTGCACTCCCTGAGTCTTACAGGTCTGTCACAAGGATATCCCGCGAACATGCGCGGATCACAAGATCCGGAACAACCTCTTATCTCGAGGACTGTGGGAGTACGGGAGGGACGTACGTGAACGGGAAGCGGCTTGGCGAGCGCCAGCGCCATGCCCTGCGGGACGGTGACATGATCGACCTTTCAATGGGCTCTTTTGGGGCAAAGCTTCTCTTCCTCGATCCGCAGCTTCCAGGGGACATAGGCAAATGAATAATTCAAAGAGATCTCTCGCTTTTTTCCTCCTGGTTTTTCTGCTGTTCGGGATGGGGACCTTTCTCGCAACGGGAGCAAGGATCCAGTTGGAGGAGAACTCATCCACCGATATCCAGCAGATGGTCGATGAAAGGATCCAGAAGGGGATCATTGGAAAAAAACCAATTGTCACGCTTTCCGGGACCATTCCCCTCCCAATAGAGACTACGGCAAATCCCACAACCCGCCCCCTTCATGAGGAGTCTGCCTTCTCACCCACGCCCACCTTGACGGAGGTCCCGATTCCCGCGAATATTTCTCCGGGATCCGAACCGTTCTCTGCATTCATGGAGCAACTGATGGGAACCCTCTATGCCACGACGCTGCTCATGGCAGGGCTCCTTCTCTGTGGGGCGGCGGTGAATCTTCCCCTGGTCGTTTTCGATCTCAGGCGGCCTTTTCCCGGGTGGAGATGCCGTCTCCGGATACCTCTTTCCCTATCCCATGCCCTGATGGCCTTATTCTTTCTCGCGACGGCCTCGGTCTATCTCCACTCCGTTCTGATGAGATTCCCCCAGGTCATAAGCGCCCCTCTCCTGACTATCCCGGCAGGATTCGTTCTGGTATACCTGGCGGTTTCATCCGCAGGGATGAGTTACGGTGCCTATTCCGATCGACGGCTCCGCCTTGACAGATGGGTGCATATGATCGCTGCCGGACTTGGTGTATTCCTGTTTTTCCTGGCAGAGGGAGTTATGCAGTTCATACCGACCCTGGCCCTCCTGTTCTTCCCGGCCGCCATGGGTCTGGCAGCGGTACAGGAGCTGGAACCGGCTGATCCGCAGACCAAGGTCAAACCACCGCTTTCCGACACGTTTCTCTTCGAGGAACGTGTTGCTCCTCCACCCCCGCGGTTCCCCCCGGAACTCAACGGGCGGTATTATGACTCGCATTTTCTCAGCCAGGGAGGGATTGCCCGTGTATTCTCTGCCCGAAGGCGGGAGGACGGGGTTCTTGTGGCAGTCAAGATAGCGAGGGAGGCGGATGAGCAGACAGGGAGATCCCTGCTCCGTGAGATGAGCGTTTGGCAGAGTCTGGACCATCCGTCCATCGTGAAGGTGACTGCGGCCAACATCCTCCCGGTCCCTTACGTAGAGATGGAGTACCTCCCAGGATCCCTTGAAGCGGAAACGGTTCCCATGGAACCGGAACGGGCTGCCCTTCTTGTAGAGAAAGTAGCACGGGGGCTTGCCTTTGCTCACGAAAGAGGGGTGATCCACAGGGATCTCAAACCTGCAAACATCATGTTAAATGACAAAGGGGAACCCAAGATCGCCGACTGGGGGCTCTCGCGGAATAATGCACTTCATGACGGGAACACCCTTGTAGGTTTTTCTCTCTCGCACGCTGCCCCGGAGCAGCTCGACCCAGGACGATTCGGCCGTACTGACGAGCGGACTGATATCTACCAGTTGGGAGTGATATTCTACCAGCTGCTTACAGGTTCCCTTCCATTTCCGGGAGCGAGCGTCGCCGAAATTACAAGAGAGATCCTGACCGGGGTCCTGCGATTACCTTCAGAATTCAATCCTGCAAACCTGCCTCTGGATCCGATTGTCGCCAGGTGCCTGTCCCGGGATCCCAGGGACCGCTACATGGACGTGAATGCACTTCTGCGGGACCTGGATCAATACAGGAAAGAGCAGGGCATCTCCAAGGGTTAGGGGCGTCCGATCCCTGGCGGAGTCCGGGATGCAGCGAGAGGATCGTCCGATGACTACCCTTAGGGGATCAGGCCGCCCAATGTATGAACCGGGAGTATCCAGCTATTTTTTAACTTCAATCCGCCACACCTGGAGGATAAGGTGAGAGAAGTGATCAAAGAAAGAATCCTGGTCATCATGGCCATCACCCTGTTTGCCTGTGTCCCGATGATCCAGCTCGTGACCGCAACAGACGACCTCCAGGTCACCGGGATCGATACCGTTGGCAGTGAAACATCCCGCGGATGGAGCCTCTCCCAGTTGAACGGCAGGTTCAGCCTGCCCGACCTCCCTGTGAAGAAAACTCTCGACCAATTACCAACCCTATGGAAAAACCAAAAACCATCCTTGGAGAGACCGCAACGCACCCTCCCCAATCCAACGAACCCTGTCTTCAACCTCTCTCCCCTTCACCCGGAGCAGCCAGATCTTCCTGACACCTCCGGATCTTCGGTGTATATCAGCGACCTGAACCTGATTTCCGACTACGTGAAGATCACAAACCAGGGGAAGGAGACAGTTACCATGACCGGATGGAAGATCGCCAACCGCGCGGGGAACTCGATCACATTCATCGATTTCCCGGAGGAGGACGGATCCTTCTATACCTTCGAACTGCCTCCCCACAGGACCGTGACTGTCTATTCGGGAAGGGAGGGGAATCCTGGCGGATACACCTTCTATTGGCCCGAGGAATTATGGAACGATTCGGGGGATACGGCGTACCTGTACAATCCGGCCGGATCACTGGTCAGCTCTCTCTCCCGCTGAACTCCCCTGTCGACTCCCGTTTACTTCAACCCACATTTTTTCTTCTCCCAACGGAAACTACCTGATCGAATGCCATTGCATCCGCAAACCATGCGCCTCTTCTCGGAATGGAGAAGGAATCCACGTGTTCATGGCCTATTTGCCAGGGCCAGGAAGTGCTGGCGCGACGCAATCCAGAAGAACCGGTGGAATTCCTCATAGGGTCCCACCCCCTCTAGAGGATTGTGGCCTTTTCCTGGTTCTGCTCTCAGGAACAATTCCGTAGATTTTATCGGCTCCCCGGAAAAGAGGGCATAGACTGATCCTTAATGAATCCGAAGTACAACGTTCCATTCCTTCTAGCCATCTTTACCCTAATCCTCGTCTCTGCATTCGGGATGACGGGGAGTTGCACCGCCAAGACCGTTACGGCAAACATCGGGGATACGATCGAACTCAACGGGACGGTTCCACTCGCCGATATGGTGTATCTCTTTGTGACAGGGCCGGGGATGCCGAAGAACGGGGCTCCCATGGCGAACAGCAATGCGGCGGTGGTGACCGGGGAGCCCACGACCTTCACCCAGGTCCTGGTCGAGAACGACCGCTGGCAGTATACCTGGGATACTGGACGAGTCTCCGGGGGACTTGCCCAGGGCAGCTATACCGTATATATCTCGACCCAGCCAGCAGCTGCGGATGCTCTCTCCGGGGTTACCTATGGAGAGGTGGAAGTCCGGCTCAATCGTGTACCAGCTACAGGGGCCCTGACCATACGTTCGGAGCCTGGGGATGCCCAGGTCTATCTGAACGGAAAATTCAGCGGTCTCACACCGCTTACCATCCCGGACCTTTCCCCGGCCTCCTATTCCCTGCGAGTGGAAATGAGCGGATACCTCACGAAAAACGAAACGGTGGATGTGATCGCAGGTGAGAATTCGGAGGTATCGTATACCCTGACACAGAGCGTCCCTGCAACCCGGCAGGAAACGATTACCCAGACAGCAACGCCTCCGTCGGAAAAACCGGTCGATTTGCCAACCACTTCCACGGGATTTCCCGTGGCAGGGTCGGTTCTTGGGATCTCCGCTGCTTCGATTCTGATCCTGGTGCGAAAACGCCGAAGTTCCTCTACCCCGAAATAGGAGGGATCGTTCGAAGACACGAGGCGGACTGGATAAGCTTATATCTCTCCTGCCCTATCCCTCCTATTGAGGTGCTCAGAATATGTGTACTGTCGGTGGCCCGGTGGACCTTGAAATACCACCAGAACGGGTAAAAGGTAAAAATTACCGATGTAAAGAGTGCGGCGAGAAGTTCAAGGGAGTTGGAAGACATCCCATGTGTCCCTCCTGCCAGTCGGAGGATGTGGAAGAGGTCTGAAGAGACCTGACTTTTCCTGTTCTCTCCTTCTCAATTTACCGTTTACAACGGAGATATTCCAATCCTCACCCGGCAGAAAGGCCATATACGGGTGGGGCTTACTCATGTGTATGAAACCGACCGTGTTTATTTTTATGGCATTTCTTGCTGTGTTCCTGCTGATAGCAGGGTGTACACAGTCGGAACCTTCCCCGGCCGCTACCCAGACTCCCACACCCGCCCCCACAATGGGTCTTCCCGATCTTTCACCGATACCGACCGATGCAGTACCGACGGATCACAGGATCCTGGTCTCGGTCAGCAGGGGGACCCTCTCGTTCAACCCTGTCATAGTGGTTGAATTTCGCGGAGGGCAGGGTATGGTCCTGCTCTCGTCTCTCGAAGCAACGGTGACGAGGCCCGACGGGACAGTCGGAAGCGCAAGTGTGCGGGAACCCAGCATCGGCGATACCATCGAGATCGTGGGCAGCACGTACAAAGACCGGATCGAGGTCTTTTCAAGGATGAAGGATGGAAGCCGGTATCGGATCTATGACCAGGTCCTGGAATTCAGGGCCTGATCTTCTAAAACCTTTCATATCACGTCTGGCCTGTAAACCGGAAATTCCCGGGGGGTATGTGAATCTCGAAACACGCCCCCTTCCCCTCTTCGCCGGTCTCCCGGATCGAGAACTGTGTAATTGAGAGGATCTCCCGGACAAGAAAAAGCCCGTAACCGGCATTCGTCCCATACCCCGGATCAAAAACCTTCTCCTTTTCACACTCCGGAATGCCGGTGCCGTCATCCTCACAAACCAGAATGAGCCCGTCGCCTGTCTCCCGCGAAGAGAACGTAATCCTGGTGATCTTCTTTCCATATCGAAGAGAATTTTCGATCAGGTTGTAGAAGACTTTCTCCAGCAGCGGGTCTGCGAATACTTCCAGCCCGGAGGTATCCATGCAGATGATCACGGTCTGAAGATCCAGCATCGCCGCCGAGCGCCGGATAGCTCCGGATACGTCCTGCCACGAAGAGGACTGCATTCCAAGTCCCTGATAATGTTCCATGAATGAGAGCAGGTTCCGGATGGTATCCGCCGCGCGCTCCCCCTTCCGCGCATAGGTGAGGAGCAGCGGATCGCTGGTCTGCTCCTGCAGGAGGGCAAGGTAGCCCTGGAGGACGTTTAAGCGATTGCATGCATCCTGGCTCGTGATGCGGGAGAGCAGGTTGAGACTCCGGTTGAAGTGAGCCGTCTGGAGTTCGGCCTTCTTTCGATCGGTGATGTCCATGGAAAAGACGGCAGCCCGTGTTACCTTTCCCTGGTTGTTTGTAACAGGGTAGATACCGTTCAGGTACCAGCATTCATCGGATGCTTCCTCGAACCGGACAGGAATTCCCGTGCGGAAGACCTCCCAGGTCTTCTCCCTCCCCACCTCAGTTCCCTTGTTTTCCTGAAGATCAAAGACATTTTTTCCGATGATTGTCCCGGCTTTATTCCCAAAACGGACCGAAGATGCGCTGTTGGCGGAGAGGATGAATCCCTGGCTGTCGATCAGGATGGCGGGCTCGGGGATGGCATTGACGAATGTCCGGAGCAGCAGTTCGCTCTCTTCCAACGCCTCCTCTGCCTTCTGCAGGGGTGTGATATCGAATGCAATTCCGAGAGTGCCTGCGATACTGCCCCGCTCGTCGCGGAGCGGTTCCAGGTGGGAAGAATACGTTCTTCCTGCATATCCGAACTGGTAAGTAACCGATTCTCCCGAAAGCGCCCTCCGGTGAGCGTCAAGAGCTTCCGATGAACCGGAGGGGTCCCCGAAAAAGTCCTCCACAGGAGTTCCCGCAAGCTGGTTGGTCGATAGTCCCGTATCTGCCAGGCCCGCCCCGAGGAACGTCGCGAAGACGAGGTGCTCGTCGGTCGTCCACAACGACCCGGGTATCTGTTCGGCAATCTGCCGTATACGGGCTTCATTTCTTCTCAATTCATCTTCGGTTTTCTTCTTTTCCGTGATGTCCAGGGCAATGCCCCTTGTACCCGTAATCAGGCCTTCCCTATTCCTGACTGCACTGACATTATGAATCACTGGAAACGTTCTCCCTTTCCCGGCCCCGGAAATAAACCTGCATTCGAAATTGAGGACAGGTTTGCCGGTGCACACCAGCCCCTCAAAGATACTGCGCCCCGCTTCCAGATCACCAGGGTGCAGGAATCTTTCATGCGACCTGCCTATCACCTCTTCCTCCGGTAATTCGAGAGCAACGAGTCCGGCCTGATTCATGAAGGTGATCGTCCCCTTGCTGTCTGTTGTGAAGATAATGTCCGGGAGATCGTTCACAAGTTCCCGGTAGCGTTCCTCGGATCGTCTCAGGGCATCCTCTTCCTGTTCGAGACGCCGGCAGTATCCGTCCAGGGACTCCTTTGCTCTCCTCAGCTCTTCCAGGGTTGCGGCCATCTGGGCATTGGATTCCATCAACTGCTCCTTTGCCCGCTTCAGCGGTGAGACGTCCTTGATAAGGGCCACGAAATAATCCATCTCCCCATTACTCTTTCTCACCGGCAGCGCGGAGATCTCCACATCCACAAGAGTGCCGTCCTTGCGGCGCAACTTTCCTTCAACGGGCTCCGGACTTTTATCCCCCGGTGCCGGCGAATGGAACACAGGCTCTCCTGTCTCCTGATCCACCAGCGGATTGATGTCCATCCAGGTGCAGTTCTGCATCTCCTCCCGCAAATATCCCAGGATCTGGCAAAGCTTATCGTTCACGGACAGGAAACGCATATCAGGGGAGATTATTGCGATTCCAATCAGGGGAAGTTCGAAATATGAGCGGAGACGCCTTTCGCTCTCGAACAGGTCTCCCTCGGTCCGCTTCCGCTTCAGGATCTGCCAGAGCCCCCCCATGAGATGGGTAACCTGCCGGCTATCGGCCTCTTCATAGCCGGAATCCTTGTTCCCCAACCCAACAAGCATGACCATGTGGTTCCCCTCAAAGATAGGCACTCCCAGGTGGCGTTCCAGGTCGACACCGGGTACAGGAGATCCCCGCCGGGATTCAAGCGGGGAACTTGTGATGATCGGCCGCCGCTGTCGGGCCGGCTCGGACAACAGGCCTGAGTCTTTCACATCGATCTCTGCCATGTTCGCCGGATTGCCCGATCCTCCTGGAAACCCCCCCTGCAGGGTGAACAGGGAAATCCTGTTCTCCTGCTCGTTGAGAAATCCTATGTACCCCGCCTTGCTCCCGGTGAGTTCGATCGCTTTCCGCAGGGCGAAGTCGCACAGTTCACCAGCCGTAGCCCGGGTCATCTGGTAGAGGTCGATCATCGTGGCAAGCCGCCTCTCATTCAGTCGCACCTCCTCCTCGGCCTTCTTGCGTTCCACCGCCTGGACGATCATATTGCGAAGTTCTGCGAACTGGGACTTGGGATCTCCTCCTTTCTGCAGGTAGAACGAGGCCCCGAAATTCAAGGCCTCGATCGCGACATGCTCCCTGCCCCTTCCTGTGAAGATGATGAAGGGGAGATTCAGGTTCCGCGCCTTCACAGCCTTTAAAAAATCGATCCCGTTCATCTCGGGCATCTCATAGTCAGAGACGATAATGTCGTAAATGCCTGACTCCAGTTTTACCAGAGCGTCTCTTGCGCTCTCGGAGAGCGTCACCTGCATCCTGCCATCCTTTTCAAGAAAGATCTGGGTAATGTCAAGGAGGGGCGGTTCATCGTCAACAAAAAGCACCGATATCATGGAGTATCACTGAAAATTCCCAATGGTTCATGGAGCTGGAGAGCAAATATCCTGAATAATAGTTGATTTTTAGAAATAAAAAGAATGTTGAATGAATCTGCGGTTCTATCAAAAATGAAGAGCTGAACTGCTTTCCTTTTGCAATTCGTTCTCTTGCGGTTCATCAGGACGCCGATCAATTCCTGGTAAGAAGGGTTCCTTTCCCCCTGTTCGCCACGTCACCCAGATAGACCCGCATCTGGTGTTTTTCCCCCTGGAACTCCATATCCTGCAGGCCGGATCTGATAAACGTAGGGAGCATCGATTTCACTTCCCCAAAGACCATGCAGGTCCCGCCGGTCATATTCCCGCAGGGACGGCTGCACCCTCCTCCGATCCACAGCGTCCCGCCACGCATCTCAACTCCGGGAAGGTCGCCTGTCGAACCATGGATTAACACCTCCCCTCCCGAGAGGTACTCTGCCGTAAAATCGCCGGTATTCCCCTTCACCTCGATAGTCCCTCCCCTCATGCCCCGCTTCTCGCCCCTGTAGCCTGCCGCACAATAGTGACCCGCATCTCCTTCGCAGAGGATTCGTCCTCCCCTCATCTCCCGTCCAAGCCAGGCATCGGCATTCCCCCGGATGATGATCTCTCCCGCACTCATAAAATTCCCGCAGTGCATCCCGATATCTCCCTCCACGATGATCCGGCCGGCATTCATGTATTCTCCGACCCTCTTGACCACCCCGGTATCACCGGTCAGGATCACCTCGACCTGATCGGGCGAAACTGCCGGGCCTTCGACGGTCACGAAGAACAGGTCATCAAGAGCCCGTTCCTTGTTCCCTTCGAAGACCTTCATATCGTTCTTGCGAAGAAAATTCTGTGGGATTATCTCCTCTGCCTCGATGGGTATCTTCGGCTTGACCCGGGGTCTTGTCTTAAGGACAACCCTCATAGTGATGCCTCTGTCTCGATCCGGACACCTCTTGGAAGGTACACGTCCTGGACCGGGTAATTGCTCATCCTGACAGTATAATACTGTTCGAACTTCCTGGTAAACTCCGGGTCGGCTCCCATGTCGTATGCAGGCGGGACGTTTGCTTTGGTCCAGATGGTGCTGTTCGCGCCCTCGACCACGACCACGCCGTCCCTCGCCACCACCCTTCCACGCTTGATGGTAAACAGTGTGCGGGAAAAACCGGCCATGACCTGCTGGTAGTCGGCGGAAGGGTCAATCTCATCCGGCCTGAGCGGATAGATCGCCACATCCGCCTCCGCACCTGGGGATAGCTGGCCTTTCCCGATCCGGGTGATCCCGAGCGCCTTTGCCTGGGCAGCACGGGTCATCACGGCGATCTCATACCAGTCCATTTCCCGATCAAGGGCAAACAGGGGAACCAGGTGCTCAGTCCGGGGATCGATCATCTTCCTTTCGCTGTCCCTGAATTTTCGGCTCATAAGAAGGGCGATAATCTCGGGGTATTTCACGAATGGAGCACCATTCGGGCTGTCAGTCGACAGCAGGCACTGCCATGGGTTCTTTGTGAGAAGCGCAAGTTCCAGTCCGATTGACCACATCACGCAGTTGACAAGGCTTTTTCTTCCGTAGTATACAGGTATGATCCCAGAACCGGTTTCAAGCTCCACGTCGTGATTGCTCCACTTGTTGTGGTGGAGCATGTAGAGCTTGAACTCCATGGGTCCGTCGGCGGTCATGGTCGTGGTTCTACCAAACAGGATCTGCCCCATATCCATAACCACCTGCGGTTTGTTGTTCACCGCCCGGGCGATCTCCTCCGATTTCGAACAGATATCCCTCCAGGTTGTTCCTCCATAGGAGTGGAACTGCGCGTGCGTGAGGTAGAGGCTCTGTCGGTCCTTGTTGAGGTCCGGTACCAGGTCGATGGTCTCCAGCGTGGTCCGGTAATTCCCCGGCACCCCGAGGTTGTTGCAGTGGAGGTGAACCGAATGGGGCAGGTGTAGTAGTTCGTTCGCCCTGATCATGGTGCTGATGATCTCGGCTGGAGTCACCCCGAAATTGGGGACCTGGTCATGGATACTGCTCATATCCTCACCCCATCCCCACGCCTCGGTGCCTCCCGGGTTGGTCAGCTTGATGGCAAATCCCTTCACTGCGGAGAGCGTCCAGGCCACGACCGCTGCAGCCCTTTTATCGTCTTTCTCTTTCACCGCCTCCATGATGGACCAGTTCCCGTCAAAGAGGGTATTCGCCAGCATGTCCTGGTGCGGTGTGGCGGTGAACTCCTCGTGGGTATGGCGGGCCTCGAGGGGGGCCATTGCACCCTCCAGGATCGTTGTGTATCCCATCGTACTGTAGCGATAGGAGTTCCCGAACGTTGTCGGCACGCTGTAGCCGGATGTAACGTGCATGACGCCTTTCCTTGCCGTCCTCCCGGCCCTCATATCTTCAGGGCTCATGTAGCGTCCAAAGTTCACTTTTGTGCCGCATACATGGGAGTGGGAGTCTATCCCGCCGGGGAGTGTCAGGCAACCCGCGGCATCAATGATCTCCGCACCGGGTGGTGCATCCTCCACGATCTTTCCGTCGCGGATGGAAATGTCCATGATCTCTCCCTTCACTCCCGAAAGAGGATCGATGACAAACGCATTTTTTATATGGAGCCCGGCCATTACCCTTTCGCCTCCCTGACAATTTCATAAATCTTCCGGAGAACCTCCTGGTCGTCCGGATAATCCCCCTTATAAAGCCGGCGGGTCCGCAGCGGAACCCCGTCCATGCGGTAAGCAGTCCCCTCCGCATCAATCCCGGCAACTCCGACCGGGATCTGGATACGTGCCAGGTGGGTGGTGACATTTACGTGGGGATCGATCTGCACGGTGGGGATACGTGCCAGGTGCTCTGCGCAGGCCCTCGGGAAGTGGGCCCCCGGATCGCTTGCAACCACAAGGCAGGCATCGCACTCCCCCCTCCGGAGGATGTCCACGCTGGTCGTCTCCCCCGGGTTATAGAAGGCGATGCCCCGGGCGAAATCGACCGCATAGGGATACCCTGTGATCCAGGTAAACACTTCGTTCGACCCATATACGTTCCAGTGTCCACGCATGGGGGAGATGGTGAACTTGGTGTGCCGGCTAAGTTCCTGGGTCAGTTCGATGGCATTCCGGATATTCTTGTTCTTCCCGGGGGACATCGTCAGCCCAAGCCCGAAGAAGATTGCCCCGAACTTTGCAGCGATGCAGATATCCGCAACCCTGAAGAGCTGTTCGCGGGACACCCCTTCTACGTTCGGCGGGATGATATCCCGCTTCCCCCTGACAATCGCCCTGAGCGCCGACAGGACTGCATAGTCGCCGCCGGGATTCACTCTCACGAACTCATCGGCCACGTTCGAGGACTCGGTCTCGCGAACGTCCACGACGATCACCTTCCGATCCTTAAAGGCATCCTTGAGGAAAAATCCGTCGCAGTAGGTGGTATACCTGCTCATATGGCGTGGATGGGCATCGATGGGATTCGCTCCCCAGTACACCACCACGTCCGCCCTGTTCCTGACCTGGCCGAGAGTGCAGCCAGGATGGCCAACCTCCTGGATGGCAAGGATAGAGGGGCCATGGCAGACCGTGGAGGTGTTGTCGATCACTGCCCCCAGGATCTCGGCCAGGTGGACTCCAACGCTCTGGGCTTCGCCGAAGGTCCCGCTCCATCCGTACAGGAGAGGGCGGTCTGCATCAAGCAGGATTGCTGCTGTCTCTGCAATCGCCTCTTCATAGGAGATCTTCTCCCATCCGTTCCCGGTTCTCCGGATTGGGGTTTCCAGCCTGTGGTCTCCCATGAATTTCTCATTGGCGAGGGTGCAGCCGTTCTCCACGTTTACTACCTTCTTCCCATCGACCTCGACGACAAGGTCGTCACAGAGGCAGCCGCAGAACGAGCAGACCACGTCCTCAATCTTCATACGGCAATCCTCCACAGAGCCCCATCAGAGAGCCGACCGGCATCACCGGATCTTTTGTGGGCTCGATGCTCACGGGAGTGAGTTTAAAATCCGGCATCCCGGTGCCGTGGGTCTCGGCGCTGACGATATGGTTTGCATACGGCCCAAGGCTTACAAAAACTCTCCCCCTCGGAAGGCCCTGGTCCGGGATGACCTTCATTACCACAACACCTGCATCGCTGCTCACCCTGACATGCTCTCCCTCTTCCACCAGGATCTCCAACATATCCACGGGGTTCATGCAGATGGTCGCTGCCGCCATTCGATAGGAAGGGCTGTTCTTCCGCTCGACGAACGAACCCTGAGCAATTGTCCGGCCGGTGTTAAGGAGGAACCTCATACCACGTCCTCCGGCGCGTGAACCGCTTCGAGCAGGCGGGCGACCTGGATCGCTTCGTTCGGGCAGTGATTCTCGCAGGTCTTGCACCCCGTGCACTTCTCCACGTGAAGGACAAGGCATTTCCCCTCGCTCACCTTGAGAAGGAGATCGTCCGTTGACGCTTTCCCGCCATGGGACATCTGCGCATCGATCAGCTTATTCACCGGGCAGGCCACCGCACAGTTTCCACATCCCATGCACTTTTTGGTATCCACGTCGATCCGGAATGAGAAAGAGAGGCAGGTGTTATCGTTGAACATCGATTCCAGGATCCTTCCGCTCGTGAGCACCCCGTTCGGGCAGGCCTCCACGCAGAGCCCGCACCTGATACAATGACCCACGTGGATGCGGGGCATCCATCCCTCGGCCGTACTGACCACATCGATTGCCCCGGGAGCAGGGCACACCATCATGCAAAAGAGTTGATGGGTGCAGGTCTTGCCGGTCATCTCGGGATAATTCCGGAAATGCGGGGGGATGACCAGGGGGGCGGTCCTGGCGGCAAGGAACTTCCTCGCCCATTCCCAACGGAAGAACTCCTTTGCATAATACACGATCGAGAGGGGCATATCACCGCTCCGTACATGCGATGCACGGGTCCGAAGAGACGAACGTCGACGACACATCCGCAAGAGAGGCCACGCCCTTGAGCATGTAATGGCAGCAGGCCTCGATATTCATGATCGACGGGGTCTGGATGGAGATCTCAAGCACCCTCCCCGCCGCATCGGTCTTGATGAAATACGAGAGTTCTCCCCTTGGCGCCTCGCCGGAATAGGCGATCTCCCCCGCTCCAGGGATTCCTCCGCCCCTGATAGGTCCTTTCTGGAGCAGGTCCAGGCACGTGCGGATCAGGGCGATGCTCTGGAGCATCTCCTGGAACCGGACCATGATCCGGGCGAAATTATCCCCCTCCTCGCGGGAGATCGGGGCAAATCCCAGTTTCTGGTAGGTAGGGTGCCGGAGCCGCCGGTCGATCTCGCCGATCCCGCTGGCCCTGGCCGTCGGGCCCACCGCACAGGCTTCCCTGGCTGCATCCTTTGTAAGGATCCCTATGCCCTTGCTCCGGAGCGCAATGAGAGGCCCATGCTCGAACATTCCCATGTAGCGGGTGATATCTTTTTCCAGCGCATCCAGGCTGGTCCCGAGGTGAAGAGCATCTTCAGCCCGGAGGTCAAACCTCACCCCGCCCGGGACGATATAGGCGCAGGTGACACGTGCACCCGTGATCCGCTCCAGTTCGTCCATGACCTTCTCCCTGGTATCAAGGAGGTACATCCCGAGGGTCTCGTGCTCGATGGTGTAGCAGTAGGAGAAGTTTGCCAGTATGTGGCTCTGCATGCGATCGAGCTCGTTTACGATCACCCTGAGCAGACCAGCCCGTTCCGGGACCTCTATGTTGCTGATGTGCTCGAGTGCCTCGATGAAGACCATGTTATGGATCACCGAGCAGATCCCGCAGANNAGGAACATCACCTCCTGCCAGGGCCTTCCCCTCATGATCCGCTCTATGCCCTTCTTCATGTAGCCGAGTTCCACTTCTGCAGAGAGAACCAGTTCTCCCCGAGTTTCGCACTTGACCCTGGCAGGCTCCTTCCAGCAGGGGTGTACGGGGCCAATGGGGATGGAGACGTCGACCGTCCGCTTCATTTCTTCCTCACCTCGTAATCCCTGAATACCGTGGGCGCTACCGAGAGGATGGCAGAGAGGATCTCGGTCGGCCTGGGAGGACAGCCCGGGACCTGCGCCGCAATAGGAATGTGCTTGGAAACAGGTGGATCGACCAGGGTGTGGGGTCTGGCAAAGAGGCAGCCTGAAATGGGGCAGTTGCCAATGGCAACCGCGACCTTTGGATCGGGAATCTTCTGCCAGAGTCCCTGCAGTTTCTCCTCCCATCCGGGGGTAAATGCCCCGATCACAAGGAGCACATCCGCCTCGCGGGGATTGTTGTGAACAAAGATGCCGTACTGCTCGATATCATACCTGGGGGCAAGGCATGCCAGGACCTCGATGTCGCAGCCGTTGCAGGAGCCCACATCCACATAGGCGACGTGGATAGACTTTGACCGGACGAGATTCTTCAGCGACTGCAGAATAGTCATGGGACGATAACCTCCCGTATCATGCCTTTTCCTGCGAGCACCGCCTGGTCCATCGGAGTCCCCCTGCTCATCATCTCCTTTACCCCGGTGACGATCTCATCCATGCGCTCCGCCCCGACAAGGGGAACGGCATGGGTATAGAGATGTGCTCCAAGGTGCCGTTCGGGTTCGGGAGCTTCCGCTCTCACCTTCTTTCCCTGCTCGTACCGCGCAGGAAGATTCTCCATCAGGAGCATGTCGAAATGGTCCATGATATAGCGCCTAACCCTGAGTTGAGGGATTCCAAGGTCGGCCGCGATCTCACGTACCATCCGGTCGTGCCTCCGGCTTACCAGGATGTCATATTTCATGGAGGTGAGATCCTTCTCATACAGCGGCCCCTTCATCGCAAGCCTCCGATAGTTGCCAGGCCGTACGCGACAAACAGGAGTACCGCAGCCCACAGCGCTAAGACCTCCCACCTCCGGAGACGGAGTTCATCCCGGAACCAGTACATTCCGGTTGCAATTGCAAGGGCTGCACCGATGGCCAGACTCTGCAGCCACAGGGACGGTCGGTCGATCAACTGCACGGCGATTATCAGGATATAGATCAGCGTTCCAAGAGCCAATAGTCCTCTGATCATGACACCACCCCGAGGATGGCCACGTACGCCACCATGAGCCCAGCGATGATGGTCTGGATGGTTACACTATCATATGGGGATAGCATGGGAGATAAGGCGCACACGAACGAGAGCGAAAGAGTGATCAGCAGCATCGCGAGGAGGATCAGCCAGAACGGCAGGCCCCCTGCAAAGACGAGGATGAATGTGAGCAGGAGGACGTACGTCTTTAAGCCGTTGCATATCTCGAGCCCTGCCCTCCATACCCCGAAATGCTCGGTCTTGTACCCGCTGACCAGCTCCTTGCTTTCCACGATGGAGAACGGGCCAAAGGGCATCTTGGAGATGAGTACCACATACATCGCCACCGCTGCAGGAGGGATCGTGAGGAGGAGAGGCCCATGGAGGGTCTGGTAGGCTACGATATCAGAAATAAGCAACGATTTGGTGAATATGGCAATCGCAGCCACGCTCACGATGAGCGGGATCTCGGATGCCGCGGAGATGACCGAGCGGACCCCGCCGAACTTCCCGTAGGGTGACCCTGAAGAGAGACCGAAACCATGCTCCACGATCTTGTGGAGCATGTAGATGGCGAAGATAACGAGGAGGCTTCCTCCGGATGTGACGACGAAGAGAGCCGCAGTCCATATCCCGATGGCCACGAGGACCACGCCGACGAAGAGGGCTGCACTTGCAGTGTTCGGCACCCAGGTGGTCTTAAAAGAGAACTTCAGCATATGCAGGATCTCCTGCCAGACCGGGGGACCGGGCCTCCTCTGGATGCGGGCGATGACCTTCCGGTGAATACCAAGGAGCAGGAGCCCGAAGAACGTGGCAAAGAGGAGCTCGGCGATCATCGCTAGTACCCCAGGAACGGTATGTCCGCTTCACCCTCGCGGGCCATCCAGTACAGCCCGAGCCCCAGCACGAAGAGCGGAAACGCGGTCACCAGCACGCCCGCACAGGCCCAGTCGGGGAGGATGTGCATCATGTTGAGTGCGCTGGCTGCAATACCCGATCCCGCCGCAATCAATGTCAGTGCAAGGGTATGCTGTTTCTTCATTCCTTCACCTCACAGGACCAGGATCACCTCGGCCACTCTCAAAAAGATCAGGAGAGATGAGAGCGAGCACATGATCACATAGGGAGCACCGGGGGCCCTGAACATCTCGGCCTTGGCTGCATAGAACGGGGCCATCCCCTCCCCCATCACGCCGAGGACCAGCAGGGCTCGGGCAGCGAGCGGGACCTGGATAGTCCCCTCTGCCAGTTCGAGCATGGAGAGCGTCCCCGTGGTTGCAGCGACCATCGCTGCTGCCGCAAACATCGGGACGGTTCCTGCGAGCGCCACAAGGCCGTACTGGTAGGCGGCATTCTGGACGTGCCGGCTTTTTACTGCTGCCACGATCCCGACGTTGCAGATGCCCACCAGGGAGACAAAGAGTGTGAAATCAAAGAGATCTCCTGTCACCATTGCCCCCATGCAGGCAAGGCCGCATGCGATCGACATGAACCGGCGGAACTTCAGTTCAGACAGGGAGATCACCTTGGCATAGAACGCATCTGCCCCGAATGCGATGTCGATCTGCCGTTCGGGACGGCTCACCAGCACAAAGACCGAAAAGACCAGCGCCAGCAGGAACAGTGTGATGGTGAAGGGAGAAAAGTAGATCACGATGTCCCCAAACTCCAGGAAGAAGAGAGGTGCCCCCCCGATCTCGTTCATTCCGTTTCACCCCACATGGCGCCGACAAGAGACATCTTGGTGATTACTTTCAGGAGAATACCAATGGCAGCACCCAAAAGGGCAAAGTACCACCACCCCGGGAGGAACATGAAGACGAAGAAGGCCGCGACCCAGAGAGCCCAGGAGATCCCGCTTGCTATCTCCAGAACATGGAAATCCCCCGTAAAGCTCCTGCTCATCAGGAAGAAGACAACCCCCAGTCCGGCAATACCCCCACCCGTGAACCCCGAGAGGATGATTCCGTAGACGACCAGGATGGTGGATAGGATGACCGGGGCAGGCGATCTCATCATGACTTCAATATTCAGCCCCTTCACCGGGTTTTGCTGATATCCCTCTTTGGTGAGGTAGATCTGGGAGAGGGCCAGCAGTTCCGCAATTCCCACCACCAGCCCGGGGAGTATGAGCGCTTCTGCAAGATCGGTTCCTATCAGTGCGATCACGGCAAGGGACGCGGTCTCAACGAGGTCGATCAACAGGAGTTTGTGGAGGTCATCCCGTTCTCTCGTGAGTGCTGCAAATCCGATGAGGGCGCAGGCGAACGCGATCGCGAGGCCGAAGGAGTATTCGTTCCACATCACTCATCCCCTCCTTTCCTGAATATGTAGGCGGCAATTGCAAATGCGATGAAAAGGATCGTCGGTTCGACGACCGTATCCAACCCCCGCGTGTTATAGAGGATCTCGTCGAGTATTCCCCCCGGGTGGGCCACGATAGTGGTCCCCATGTAGGACGTATACTCCGAGAGGAAAAGAGAGAACGGAGTGAGGTAGGCCGTCACATATCCCGCGGTAGGAGAGTTCTCGGGATACTGGGAATGTATCTCTGCCTGGGTGAATGGCGGTCCCCCCCGGTCATAAGGATTGAGAGTACTTCCCGGGACGATCCGCTTGGGATAGAGCTGGTCCTCATGGTATGCCAGCGGAAGCGAGATGAGGGTGATAATCGACATCACCGCGCACGCTGCGGCAAATAACGGCAGGATATTATCGAAATTCGAGAGGATCCGGGAGATCTTCTGGATGATCATACGGCCGCCTCCTTCTTCTGAAGAACCCGGACGAAGATATAGACCGTCAAGGCCGAGACCCCGCCGAACGTCAACAGCGCAAGTGCTTCATTATAGGAGAGCATCAACAGGAGAAGCCCCCATGCTGATATCTCCAGGTTTATCAGCCGGTTCAGATATGTCCGGGGTCGTGGGAATGCAGCGGCGATGGTACCCACGAGCAGGAGCACCGAACCAAGGAGAAATTCCGGGTTCACGACTCCCCTCTCCCGCAGACCATGAGTGTGAAGAGGGTGGAAAGAGGAGCAATGAGAGCTATGGCGATCGCGACATCCAGAAGACCCCTGTCGACAATAAATGGCATCACTCCACCGATCATGATGCCAAGGGAGATGAGCTTCCGGAAGGGATCGCTCTCCCTGATGGTGAGCAGGGCACCAAGAATAACCAGGATCGCAAACGCAAGAACCAACACCTCATTCACGGCGATCCAGTCCTCCTGCAAAGGTGCTGGCGATGGCATTCGACTCGAGCGTGGATCCGACGAAATAGGCGGCTGCGGCGACAATGCTGAGGGGATGCGGAATAATAAGTGCGATGCTCCCTGCCACTGCAAATGAGAGCACGTTCAGGAATGGAAGTTTCCTGAGGGTGTCGGATTCAAGGGCTACTCTTAATGCCGCATATACGGCAACGATGGCACACCCCATGAGTGCGGCCTCCTGGGGAGTCAACCTCTTCTCACCTTCCACAAACGTGAGAGAAGCCTGCTGGCATGCACGTGGGAAATACCCTGGATGGTGAGGATGGCAATCACCATTCCCGCAATGAATGCTGCGGCAGAGAAGCCGATGAGTGTGAAGCCGTACACGATGAATGTCGCGGTAATGCACCCCGTGGTACCTGCGTATCCGGGATCATGGCATATTCGGTTCCCGATATACACGAGCAGGGCAGCGAGAAGACCTCCCGGTATCCCTGCGATGAACACCCCGCAGGAGGCAAGAAGGGTCCCTGCCGACGCATCAGGGGAGGATACGATGTTGCCCATCATGAATCCTCCGTGCAATCCCCCCCCTTTCTCCTCGATCCGCTTGCCGATTGCAGCAGCACCCACCACTCCGCCCTTTTCCGGGAGCTTGAAGAAGAGATCGATCGCAACGAAATTGATCCAGCAGACGGCTGCTGCCACCAGGATTTGCAGGAGAATCAAAAGAGTGCCATCCATCGGGCGGTCAACCTACACGATGATTGGGCTCTCCATCTAAATAAGATTTTGATCGGGTTATTTCTGCGCGAGAATTCTCCTATTCGACATGGGGACTCTCCCCCTATGCCTTATTTAGGTATGGTAGCTTCGAATCCCCTCACGAGGCCGATCACGAGGATGAGCACCGGGATGATCTCCAGCCTTCCGATCCACATGAGCAGGATGAACACCCATTTGACGGTGTCCGGACTCGCAGGGGTCATATATCCGAGGCCCAAGCCCACGTTGCTCATCGCGGAGACCTCCTCAAAAACGACTTCGTGGGTTTCGAAGGTTGTTGCGGCCAGATGCAGTGAAAAGATGGTGGCAACGAAGATGGTAAGAACGTACAGGATGATGATGAGCATATTCTTGGAGAGCTCGAGTTCGGAGACTTTCTTCGGGATTACCTTCCCCTCATGCCGGAACGGCACTATCACTCCCCGGCGGACGAAAAACCGCTTGAACCACCAGACGAGGCCTTCGTACCCCAGGATCACACGGTTTGCCTTGATTCCCCCAGAGGTACTTCCGGCCGATCCGCCGATCATCATGAGGAGTGTAATCACGATGAGGGGGGCGGCCACCCAGTTGAGATCCGAGTTCTGGAGCCCGGTACAGGTGAGTCCCGAGATCGTACAGAAGAATCCCTGGCGGAATGCTTCCTCCAGGGGAAAACCGTTGATGAGGAAAAGGTCGAGCGAGACGACGAGGGACGCGACCAGTGCAAGGGCGAAGATCAGGCGGACTACCCTGTCCCTGAAAAAGGGACGAATTTTCCCCCGGTACATGAGGAAGTACAGTTTGAAGGGAAGGGCTCCCGCCAGCATCACGGGGATGATGAGAACCTCGAGCAATGGATTGTGGTAGTAGGATATCCCGGCATCGTGGATGGAGAAACCCCCTGTTGCGAGGCTGACCATCACCAGGTTGAGTGCGTCCCAGAGAGGGATTCCTGAGATCATCACCATCCCTGTGAAGAAGATCGTCAGAAAGAGATAGATGATCCACATCCTTCGACCTGTGGACACAACATTGGGCATGAGGGCTTCCGACCTCCCTTCGGACCTGTAGAGCTGGTGCTGGGCGAGCCCCGACCGGGAGAGCATTGCAATTCCAAACGCGATCACCCCGATCCCCCCGATCCACTGCATGAAGGACCTCCAAAAGAGGAGTGTTTTCGGGGCGGTGTCGAGGGATGTCATCAGCGAAAAGCCGGTCCCCGTCCACCCCGACATCGATTCGAATATGCTGTCCGTCCAGGACATGTGGAGTCCAATCATGAAGGGAAGAGATCCGATCATCGCGATGGCCAGCCAGATCAATGCAACGGCAACCAGCGCAACCGAGAGATGCGGAACGTGCTCTTTTCTCGGGATCCGGGAGATGAGCCACCCCAGGACCACAAACGTGATGGGAACGGTAACCATGGGGAGAAACATCTCCCATTCGCGGAAGATGAGGAGCACGATCAGGGGAACCAGGGTGATCACCCCCAGGAACTCGAAGATCACCCCCATATCATAAGCTATGATAGCCAGGTGCTCCCGTCTCTTCATAGAGAGGACATATGCATCAGATCCATATCTTCATTCTCCCCTCGTTCCGACCCGAACATTTAGTTCGATGAGGGATCGATCCCTGGTTACTCCCTGGATACCTGCATGGGAAACTGCATTATTGCTACAAGAACTCTCGATAAGGATGAGCGATAGAGACCCCCTGCAGGCATTTCCCTGTGAAATGACACACCTGCCTGGGAATTTAGTTGACAAAAGGGGAGTTTAGGAGGGTGTCTTTAGGACCCCGGCATCAGGCTGCATGAACATGCCGGATCCTCCTTTTCTGCCCCTAAAAAGCAGAAAAGGTACCATATATGAAGTTACAAAGGCCTGGAACCTATATCGGCCAGGGCATCCCTCACGTCCTCGTCATCAAGCTTGGCAAGTATTTTCGCTCGTAGGAGGGAATAATCACCATCGGGGCACGGCTGACTGAAAGGTGGCGAACAGTCAGTTTCTCTCTTCTGCCTTATGGGATTGGTGATCTTAATACTTGTCATACATTCACTTCTGTATTCGCCTGATGGCTGGGATGCCATACCTTGCTGGTGCTGAGTTCACAAGGTCCGGCCAGGTCTTATTCTAGCCAGGCCTTCATATATGGCATATTTCAATTCAATCTCCTCATATATAATAATTGCGCAAAATAANNGTTTTGCGATGGGTTGGGGTCAATACCTCATCATGTGAGTCCCTCTGGATAAACGGAGAAGCCTGCGATGAGAACCAACTACGCAAAAATAAAAAAATAGAATTTAGGGGTAAGCAGGAGAGGACTTATTCTCTCCGGAACACAGATCAATGATGGCGCGAGGGTTGCCGAGCGGTCAAAGGCGATGGATTTAGGGTCCATTCTCGCAGGAGTTCAGGGGTTCAAATCCCCCCCCTCGCATTCTTTTTGGTAGGTCCAGGGGCGTCGGGACGCATGGCCAGGCCCTTCCATCCGATCCCTTCAAATCAGTAGTGAAATGATCACAAGGAGAAGGATGATTACTGCAAGGATCCACGCGACCCTGATCATCACCTGCCTCGAGCGGTATTGGGAGAAGAGATCCCTTGGCCCGATATGCATGAATACAACCCCGATGACACTTCCCGTGATGAGTCCTACAACGTTCTGGAGCGTCAGGGTGAGTGCCTTGAACGTCCCCCCTGGTGCGAGGACCAGGGAGATCCCGGTTACCACTGCCGGGGGAAGGAGTGCAGCAGCGATCGCAACGCCTGCAATCCCTTCCGGGATCCCCTTCGAGAGGGCGAGGATGGTGGCAAAGCCAAGGAGGATCGCCATGAGGATGTAAACGGCATTCGAGTCCATCCGGGAGTTGATCTCTGTGGTGAGTGGGAGGGTGATGAAGAACGAAAGGAGAAAGGTCACAACCGCGGCAATCACGACCAGCATGAGGATAAAAACCCCTAGAATCTCGAGGCACGTAAGTGTTTTTTTCAGATCCCCTACGGCAATGCTGATTGCAAGTGCATAGATAGGGCCAAGGAGGGGTGAGATCAGCATGGCACCGATGACGATCCCCACGTTATTCAGAAACAGCCCTATTAAAGCGACAATTCCTGCGATTGCGGCCAGTATGATCTTGTTGGTATCGAACTCCGAATGTTCCTCGATCGACGCAAGGATCTTCTCGATAGGAGCTTTTTCCTCTTTCCTGTTCTTCGATGAGAAACGCTTCTTGATCTGATCGATAAACGGGGAGATGACGAAATCGGGTGTTGAAACCTCGACGAGAGTAACCCGGTCATCCTCCCCGGCAGATGTCTCAAAGTACGGGATACTCCCTGTCCAGAGCGGGCGTGAAGATTCCTTATCCGGGCCCAGTGTGCCGTTGGTCTCCGCGATCATCTCGTCCAGCATATCGTCAGGAACAAAAAGGGTTACGCGAACGGACTTATCCTTCTCCTCGATGGAATAGAGAATATCTTTAAATTTTGTGGAAATTTCGGTCGCTTTGCCCTTCGGCACAGTGATAATTACTTTCTTCATGGGAGAACCCGGATCAGGATTCTCTTTGGAAAATGACGATAAATAGGTAACCCAATCGCTGCAAATAATAAGAAATAAATATAAGTGGCACCGCCGGGTTCTTTCCTCTTCCTTCGAGGAGCAGAGATCGTTTAGGTAACAGGCTACATTGTGATCCGGAGGCAGGGATTCATGCACTCCCCTTCCCTGCCGATTTGGTCTGTTCTGCCTGAACGGATCCGAAGGGATTCCAATCCTCCACTATCGCTCATTCTCATGAAAACGGAGAATTTTTTTAAAAAAACACGTTCATCAGGAGCATCCCGTTTCCGGATCCGGTTTGCCAAACTTCGCTTCCAGGATCTCGAACCGGCACATATTGCTGCCCATTGAATAGCAATGGGTCTCCACCGCCGTCCTCCGGTCCCGGTAGTACGCCGAGAATATTGCGGAGAGTAATCCCGACTCGAACGCACAGGAGGGTCTTCCAAGGATAGGAAGATCCCTGCACTCAAAACAATCGCGGATGATAAGGATCGGGGGATCAGGGCGTTCAAATTCAACGGTTCCCAATTCGTACCGCGCCCAGTATTCCTGGATCCTGGCGACCATCATCTCCATGTCCGGGTCCTTCACAACCGGGAAGATTACGTCCCCCACTCGTTCTCCTGCCCTTGTCAGGATGGGATCGATCGTGATTCCGTCTGCAAGCAGGCTCACCCTGATGGTGGTGAGGATGAAACGGAAGAATCCGGCAGTGTTCACGTCCGGAGAGATGGAGGAAGGAATATAACGTTCTGCCAGGGCAGATTCCAGCCTCTGCGGATCCGCTTCCAGCAGAAACCGTGCACTCATGGAGAATATCTTCTTTCTTCTGTCGGCGGAATCCGGTCTTGATCCGATAATCCCTGCCATGGACAGGGCTTTTAAGTGTACTGAGACCGTGGATTTGCTCCTGCCTGCGTTCCTGACGATCTCATCAAAGTCCATCTCTCCCCCCTTCAGCATTTCGAGGATTCTCCCTTTTAATGGGCTGTCGATGGCCCGGATCCCCTGGTCTGATGTGAAAATGTGAATATATGGCAGAAGTTCATCACGGAATCCGGGAGGAGGGTTGGCTGCGGTCAAGGTTACCTCATACACCTAAGGGATGAAAAGGTATAAATAAATATAGTTCGTATAACATAGAATGTTCGTGTAGTAACAAACAAATTAGGCGTGGCAATGGTTCGCCATCCTGATGAGGCACTACGCAACAATGGGCCCTAAATCCGGGCGGGGCCCATTGGGTTCCGAAGGCCCGGAGAAGGAAGAGATTAAAGGTGAATGCCATGACACTGGCCCAGAACCAAATCCGCAACCACCCCATCGAGATAGGACTCCAGGGAGCTGCGGTCGAATGCCTGCCATCGTCTGCAAAAGCCGTCTTCTCGTTATTGGGAGATGGAAAAGCCAGGACTCTGAACGAGATCATCGGGAGGGTGACGTTCTCACCCCGGACGATCAGGAATGCCCTGCACAAGCTCCGGAATCACGGGCTTATCGTAGCGAAGTTCAACTTCAAGGATGCACGAAAACCCCTCTATCAGATCAAGACAGGATAACCTGACAGCAGCAGGGTAGTCGCCCTCCCCGGCGGGACTTCTGTTGTCTGTTTTGGATCCGTTTTCTTTTACCGTGGTCAGGAGGAAAGGCCTCTCGTATCTGCCCGGGATTCTTTTTATTCATTCGCATACCATTGTGGACGCATCAGACATCCACGTGAAATATACTCCTGATAAGGAGGCCGATTAAGAATGAAACCGCCGCAATGCCCAGGGACAGGACGGCCATTTCGAGGAATCTCTTAAAGAAGGGAAGGTCTCCCGTGACAGAGGTGTAAAAAGTAAAACAGAGGATGATCCCTATGGCAGACAGCAGTGTCAAGCTGAGGGCAAGGAATGGATTCTCCAGGAGGACAAACGGCATCACAAGGGCAAGGACGGTCAGAATATAGGCAAATCCCGTATATAACGCCGCTTTTTTTGGTTCCCTGACAGTGGGATCCGATTTCTGAGAGAGATATTCCGATGCTGCCATGGATAGCGCGGCAGCTACGCCCATGATGCTTCCTACGGCAGCGATCAGTTTCGTGTCCTGCAATGCAAAAGTGAATCCGGCGAGGCTCCCGGAAAACTCAACCAGGGCGTCATTCAGCCCTAAAACAATGGATCCCACGTATTTGAGTTTTTCTTCGTTAAGAAGCCCGATGATCTCCGCCTCGTGGTGTTTTTCATCGGCGATGATGGTCTGGATATCGACGATTTTTCCGGACAACGCCTGGTAATTCTGGATAGCATCATTCTCCCTCTTCTCCATCATTTTTACAGTAAAGGTGATTCCAAAGAGACGGGCCATGAGGTAGAAAAACCAGACCTTGATCCTGTCAGGAGTTGTATCTTCTCCGGTGTAGTGCTGCCATATCCGGGAATGGCCAAGCTCCTGTTCTGCCATGTTCAGGAAGACCAATGCATTGGGAGAATCCGCCATTGCTTCAGCCAGCATACGGTAGATATGGTACTCCGTAATCTCGTTCCTCTGGAAGCCGGAGATCCTTTCCTTCAGCTGTTCTGTAAGGGTTTCGCTGGTCTCAACGCCGGACAGATCGATATCTCCTGTTATTTTCACTGTCAGTGTGTCGTCAAGTAATACTATTCCATTTCTGCAAAAAAACCACTTTGATCCGTTCCTTAGAAAGACCCCGTCATTCTTGTCCATATCGACGCGCAAACTAAGGTGTCGGGATTAGACCGGAACTTCCGCTTCGGCCCTGAGCAGGATCTCGTGAGGTAGTCCGGAGAGGGAGATCGCAGCGAGCGCACCGATGATACCGCGTCCTCCGAATACTTCCACCTTGTTCTGTGCCGCGGTTGCTTTTGCTTCTTCGATTGTAATTAATTCACGCCTGGCCCTCATACCATAGGTGCGAAGCGACGGCGATATTATAAACCCCTGCTTGAATGCTATTCCCCATTCGGGCGAGAGTGCTTCGTCTTCAAGAAATACTATCGCACGGTCGCGTACCTTCCCGAAGCGCGACGGCTCGATCGCCAGTTCGATGTAACTACAGGAGTTGCCAGCCGTTTTTTCAGGAAGGGAAGGATTCAGCATGGCTACACGGTGGCCGATGGGAAACACTCCGTTCATCGTTCCGAGGTTCTGGAGGAGGGCCAGGGCCAGGGCAAATGTCGCACCACCTTCAGAAGAATCGGTGTCATCGATTCCTATCTGCACATGCTTGAGGGCCCTTGTCCTCACCTTCCCCTCCACCAGGTTCCCATTCCTCACGACCTGGACATCGCATACTCCATCTGCATGGGACATCATATCCGTAAGAGAATACGCAGGTCCACCGGTACACCTGATCTGCTGCACGATCCAATCTCCTTCCCGTCTGACGCCTACCACTCCCACTGCAGGTGCAGGATACAGGCCGATCTCCACATCGTTCATGCCGATGCATGCTACTTCCCTTAACAACTGGCCATCCCGCTGGACATCCCGGACAACGCCGCCTGCCATCGCATGGTGGTACCCGCAGAAGGCCGCACAGCCCCCGGAAAGACATTCATGGTAGATCTCCACCTGATTCCCGTCCACAGTTGTGAAAATCCGGCGGCAGGCGCTGGAAGGGATTGCACTGATCGCGGCATACCTGGCCGGGTTCCTTCCCTGCTTCCGTTCCCTGATCACCACGCATCCTTCCTCCACCAGGCGGTTGATCCAGTCCTGGGCAGTGCTGCGGGGAACGTTCGCACCCTCGTGGATATCGGTCACTGTGAAGTATCCGCGTTCCAGGGTACAGGACCGCATCAGATGGAGGTATTCACGCCTTCGTTTAATGACCCCTTGCATGGAAATCGCGTATAAAAAGGAGATCGCCAATGATAGCGCTTGCCGTCTCGACAGATCCTGCACCTTTCCCGATCAGGGTAATCTCGCCGGCCATGTCGGTCTCGATCGTGATCGCATTGAGGCTCCCCTCCACAACAAGCGGGTGGGATTGTGGAATGATACGAGGAGCAACGCGAAAGATTCCCTTCTCCGGGATTGCTTCTGCGATTAAACGGATGGTGCAGTGCTCGGACTCGGCAAGGCGCAGGGCGTCGGTGGTGAGCATGTCGATCCCTGTCACCTCCACGTCCTCCAGTACAACATTCTTCTTTCCAATTACGTTGGCAAGGATGACCAGCTTGATCGCTGCATCGATTCCTTTCACATCATACGTTGGATCGGCCTCGGCATACCCCATTTCCCGCGCTTCGAGCAGGGCCTGCTCATACGTCAATCCCTCCTTCGCCATCCTGGTGAGGATATAGTTGCAGGTTCCGTTGAGAACCCCGAATATTGCCAGGACCCGGTTTCCGGCAAGACCCTGTCTGAGCGCATGCATGATGGGAATGGCCCCCCCAACGGTCGCTTCGTATCGTATCTGCACCCGGTTCCGTGAAGCGATCTGGTGAAGCATGGCAAACTCCCTGGCAATGGGTCCCTTATTGGAGGTAACGACGTGTTTTCCGCGTTCCAGGGCCGTTTTCATAAAGGTGAGGGCAGGCTCCCCTGTCGTTGCATTCGTAGGGGTTACCTCAACAAGGGCATCATAATCCCCCCGTGTCACCACGTCCATTGCCGACAGGGATTTATCCCCGCAGAATCCATGCTCCTTTTTTGCGAGAAACAACTCATCGATACGGATACCGTCTTTATCCAGCAATGCACTCCTGGAATCGGCTACAGCGGTGACCGTGAGATCCAGGTCCTTCTCCTCGATCATTTCAAGGAGGCCCCGGCCGACCGATCCCATGCCGAGGACTGCCACCTTCATGCGATCTCCTCCAGAGGCTCGACGAGCAGGAGGTCCTTCTCCTTCGCCACACCCCGGAGAATGTCCAGGGCCTGGTCCATATCCCTCCGGTTCACCGACCTGATCACGATGCGGGCGGAGGATACCTGGTTGATGGCCGGCATGACCATGTTGAGCTCGGTCACCTCGGCAAACCCGGTGCAGTCTATGCGGTCCACCGTGTCTCCAAGATCCGTATGCATGAGGTGGCCGATCATCATCACCGTCTGTTTATAAAGGAGACGCTCCTGTCCGATCCGAAGGATGCTGACACCCTGGTCCTTGATGAGCCGGACTAGGTCAGGAAGCCTGCTTTCCGGGAGTTCGAGTACGATCTGGACACTCAGCACGCCCGTCGCGGACTTCTCATCCCTCTGATGGATCACCGCAATGATGTTGCCTCCCACCTCGGAGATGGGCTTCAATGCCGCCACCAGTTGCCCGGGGGCATCCTTCATCTCCAGTTTCATTGATACCTGCACGGGTTCTTCCTCTATTGATAGATAAGCACCCCCGTGGAGATAAGTCTTTTACCCCGCCATAATCCGGGGCTCACGGAAAATTCGCTTGATCGGTTAGGTCACTTGAAAAGAGGGTATACCCAGGCTGATTTTGGATCGGGACAGAGGAGGATTTGGAAAGCCCAGGCGGTATCGGATGCGTTTCATTCCTGGCCAATCCCCTAATATTTCCGGATAAATTCCCTGATCTTTTCAGACTCGATCCAGCCTCGGTCAAGCTGGTCAATGGTCCGGTCGATCTCTCTCGCCTGTTGGTGAATCCTGTCTGCAATCGCACCTCCTTCGAGGTCAGCCAGCCCCACGATCACCTGCATGGGATTGCGGAGATGGTCTCCCAGAATGGCGAACTGTTCGATGTTCTTCTCGATCTGCTCATATGCGATTCGTTTCTCCTCTTCGATCTGGCGCTGTCGGGTGATATTACGCATGATCACCACCACCCGGACAACATTCCCGTTCTGGAAAACGGGGATCCTCCGGATCTCGAAGTCATACCTGCGGCCACCAAATGACAAATCTTCCCTGCTCTCCAGGCTCTTCCCTGTCGAAAAGACCTCCCGAAGGCCGGCCAGAGATTCGGATGGATGGGAAGCGCAGAGGAGATCGATCCGCTGTCCGATGAGATCTCCGGTTACTCCTTCCTCTGCAAGCCACCGCCTGAAATTGGAGTTCACCAGGACCAGCCTTAGTTCCCTGTCGACAAGATAGATACCGTCGATCATCGCATCGATTGTGGTCATATACTGGTGTTTGCTCGCCTTGAGGGCTTCCTCAACCTTCTTCCGTTCGGTGATGTCCGTGAGGACTGCAAGGGTAGCCGGCTCCCCCTGGAACGTGATGAATGCGGCGTTCACGATGACAGTCCGGGGAAAGCTCTCCCTTGTGCGAATACGGATTTCGTATGGATCCACACGTTCTCCCTGCATTCTCCTCCGGTTGTTCTGCTGAACGATCCCCCAGCTTTCCGGGGAGATGTAGTCGAAAATTGAGGTGTTCAGGATCTCCTCGTACCCCTTCCCCACCGCCGATGCAACGGAGGGGTTGGCATAGAGAATCCTGTCGTTGCCATATACCAGGACGTAATCCGGTAGTGCATCCACCAGCTGCCGGTACCGCTCCTCGCTCTCGGTCAACGCCCGGTGAGAATGTTTCTCATCCGTGACATCGGTAAACACCTGCTCCAGGTAGCCATTCTCTGGAAAAATCCTTGCCCAGAAGCGCGCCCATATGATGCTGCCGTCCCTCCGCGTGAAACCGGCCTCGAAATTGGCAATAGATCCGTTCTTTTCCAGTTCGGAGAGGAGCCGATCGCGGGCACCGGGATCGATGTAGTGTTCGGGAAAGAGGAATTCCCGGATGAATTCGCGAACAGATTCATATCCGAACATGCGTGCCATCTGTTCATTGGCTTCAAGGACACCCCCGTCGCTGATGCGTGTCCGGACCAGGCCCACCTGGGCATTGTTAAAGAGACCCTGATATCGCTCCTTGCTCTCCCGTAAGGCATTTTCCGCTCTCTTCCGTTCCGTGATATCGATCAGGGTGACGACCATCTTCCGGCCCGGCAGAGGTCCGGCGGACAGGAGGATCCGTCGTGGGACTCCGTCCGTATTCATGAGCTGGCATTCGAGATCGGTAACAGCTCCCCCCGGAGCTGCCATTCCCCAGAAACGATCCCGCTCCTCCACGTCCGGGAACAGGTCGAGGAAGAATCTCCCGGGGAGATCCCGGTTCCGGTACCCCAGGATATCGGCTCCCTTCTGATTCACCTCCTCGATCACGAGGCCTGAACGGAGATTCATGAGCAGGAATACCCCTGCCTCCGAGTAATCGAAGATCCCGTGGTAACGATCCTCCTGCTCCTTTAGCGTTCCTGAAAGTGAGGCCACAATCACACCGATTGCAACGAACACGTAGAACTGGGTAGTGATCTGGGTAAGCGCATCCACATCCGGATAACTCATGAGGTACCCCATCGCGAGGTATCCCATGGCCAGGGCAACAGTATAGAGGACACCCCTGCGGGGGAACCAGTAAGCGGCGATGACGATGGGCAGGTAAAAGAGGTGGGAGGTGATGGATGAGATTCCCCGCAGTATCCCATAGTAATTGAGCGAGAATGCAAAAATTGTCGTGGCGATCAGAATAGCAATCCAGATATCCCTTTTTTCCAGGATTGCAGGGATACTGTGTCTCAGGCTTCCCATGATGCAAACCCCCCTTGCATATCATACGGGTGTGTTGCCGGAACGATAAATAGTACAGGGAAGTTGCCCCACGTCACCACAGATCGTCACCCTGACTGCCGATACGCAGGTTCCGCCTGATCCGGTTCCCCCTTATGTGACTGCACTCCCGTGGAAGATTGCTGGATTGCGGGTCCCGAATCCTGCACCTGTACGGCATCCTGTGGTGATCCTGGAAATCCGGTCTCTTCCAGGTGGTAATGTACCAGGAAATAATGGAACGACCGGTTTTTACTGATCGCTACCGGGATTGAGTAATAAGAGAGGAGGTCCAGCATGTACGCGATGCGGGAGGAATACCGCTTCGGAATATGCCGGTTGAATCGTTCTTTTGTGACCTGGTCCGTAAATTGGGGAGGTTTGATTCCAAGGACACGGGCAGATTCCCTGTCGATACCCGCCAGATACCAGCTCTCGATCTCCTGCACAATGACCATGATCTCCCCGGGATCCACTGCACAGATACGCTCCTGGATCACCCCTTTCTTCACCCGGATCGAGGGCTCCAGGTCGTTGTCCGCCACGAGAATGAACTCGTGCCCCATGGCCCGGATTGTGTTGATGAATTTACAGATGCGGGTTCTCTTCATGCAGGCGTACATCACCAGTTCCACCGAGGCGTACCGGGGGGCAAGGAGGGGTTTTATGATGCGGGAGAAGAATCTCTGGTCATCGTTCCCCTCCACCAGGATGAAAAGCCGCCGGTTGCTCATTCAATCCCCAGAAGGTTCTGGATGAAGAGCTCTTCGATCCCGATCTCGTGCTCCATGAACGAGCGTATCTCCTTCTTGCTCCCTGGCCTGCTTAAACGGGAGAAACCCTCCTGATCGCGGGTGATGAGCAGGATATCCTCGATCTTCACGTGCTTGACCATCTCGGGATTATGTGTGGTGACGATGATCTGCTTGGTGGACGATGCATCCTTGAGCATCTCAATCAGTTTGGAGATAAGGTACGGATGGATGTTCCTCTCCGGTTCCTCAATGATCGTCACCGGGCGCTCCTCGAAATAGAGAGCGATGATGAGGGCGCAGATATTGATGGTCCCATCCGAAACCATCGATGCGGGAAGATACTTGCTTTTACTGTAAATCTCTTTTATTTTCAGGAAAAGAGACATATCCATGAATTTTTCCACTGCGACATCATCCACGAATGGGAGCATGTCCTGGAGGAGACGGGTGAACGTGACCTTCTTTCCAGGGTCCTCTGTGATCTTCTTGATCACGATGGCGAGATTATTTCCGTCCTTTTCCAGATCCGTCTTCCCCATGATAGGCACTGCCCGCTTGAGGAGATGGGGATCAAAATCGTAGACCTTCATCCCCCGGAAGATCCACTCGAGCGGAGGGATTCCGGGGACCACCATGGGAAGGTTCATGATCAGGCGCCCGGGAGGAACATCCTTTTTATGGGGATGGTAGGGATAGACCTCCTCCTCCCGGAGGTCCAGCCCGTCTGGCGGGCAGAGGCAGTACCTGATAGTGTTTCCCTCCCTCGACAGAAGGATACTTCCTTTGCCCAGTTCCAGGATTTTTCCCTTTTCATACCGGTGAAATATCCCTCCTACCTCCAGGTGATCCCTGGAAATGTTGTAGGTCTCCCCTTCATCCGAAAACGTCAGCGTGAATTCGTAAAGGACAACGTCTGCGGAGAAGTAGACCGGAGCGCCTGCTGCTACTCCGACGACATCCTCGATCTTCTCTTCCAGGCCGTATGTGATCCGGAGCGCGAACGGCTGTTCCGGTCCGATGATGGTGTTTCTTAAGTATTCCACGCCTCCCTGAAGTGAAATAGCATTGGAGAGCCCGTATTTCGCGATGTCCCGGAGGAATTTGAATATCTGGATAAAATTGGATTTTCCCGATGCGTTGGACCCTATGATCACATTGAAGTTGTCCGGCTTGACCTCCAGGTGCCTGAAGCTCTTGAAATTGGATACCGCAATCTCCAGGATAGGCATGGGAGATCGTTCACTCCCGGTGCTATAAGGTTTACCCGGCAATGAGGGGATGTTTTGGGCCTTATCGCTTCTTTCCGAAAAGAAGGAATGCGAGGGAGAGTCCTGCGAGGAGGGCCGGATACGGGAATGTCACTGCTGTCCTGCCCCCTGATTCCGCCTTTTCCCGTGCCTGGTTCCTTAGTTCTCCGGCTCCCTGCAGTCCGGGATCCAGGGCAAGGGCACGGTCCAGGGACTCGACTGCCTCCTGGTACTTACCCATCCGGTAGAGGGCTGTGCCACGGCCGCCCCAGGCACGGGCATCCCCGGAATCGAGCCTGGATGCCTGATCGAAGGCGGTAAATGCCACCTGGTTTTCTCCAAGAGCAAGACACGCCATGCCTTTCTGGTAAAACGCCTCTTCGGAATTGGGATTCGCATTGAGGGCGCGATCATACGCCTGCAGAGCTTCGCGGGATCGCCCCATTGCCTGCAGAGTATTTCCGGTCTCCAGCCAGGCTTCGAAATATTCAGGGTTCAGGGTGGTCGCCTGTTCGAAGTCCTTCAGGGCATCTGCATACCGCCGGAGCATGAAGTTGGCAGTTCCCGCCTTGAACCACGCGATAGAGTAATGGGAGTCAGATTCCAGAGCCTTCTCGTAGGCTCCCAGGGCGTCTTCATACCTTCCATTCACAAAGTAGCCGTTGCCCTTGTCTGTCCAGAGCAGGGCCTGATCGATGTCATTCCCTGCGGCAAAAGCCGGTGGAATGAACGCCAGCAGTCCGAGGCACAACACAATTAAACCAAAGACGAGCTTCCGGGAACCGGTATCCGCCACATCCATGAGAAGAAGAATCCGGTCGGGAATGATAATACTTTGGAGATTTGCCCCTTCTACACAATCCACTACATCCAGCCCGGCCAGGGAATGCCCAGTCTCAAAGATATCTCCTTTACCTCGTCCCGGATCCCGGTATCGATCCTGAGCAGAACAAAGAGGTAGAATAATGCACCGGCAAGCACGAGCCCTGCCACCAACAGAACATGGTCAAGGGGAACAACCCGGGAAAAGAAGAGGACGAATATACTCATCCCTGCAGTGGAGACGACGATATTTCGGATCGCGTTCCATTCGACGGGGATGGTCAGGAACCGCGAACGCATCGCGCGTGTAAGCCCTGCACGAACAATATACGCGAGAAGGAGGGCTGCGGCCGCCCCCTCGATCCCGAACCGGGGAATGAGAACGATCTCGATTGCTACAAGGAGGAGAGACGAGACCGCACCTGTCCAGAAGAGGATCCTGGGACGGTTCAGAGCACTCAGTGCCATTCCGTCCAGCGTGAAGAACAGGGTTGCAACCTGGACAAGGAGCAGGAGATAAAAAGACGGTGCGGCTACTGTGAACGCAGAGCCATACACGAAGTAGAGCAGCCTCTCTCCCAGGAGCAATCCACCTGCAACAAAGGGGATCGCCAGGAGAAGGGAGTAGGTGAATGCCCGGGAGAGAGCCCCGGCCGCGGCGGTGAGATTCCCCTCCTCGCTCCACCCGGATATCCTTGGAAAGAGCGCGGTTGAGAGGGAAGTGGCGACAAAGATCGCAAGGACCGCGAGTTGCAGCGGCGCGCGGTAGAATCCCACATCCTCGCTCGTGAGGAAAAATCCCACCAGCACGGTGTCGGCATACCCTGCAACCACTCCCGTAGCACCGGAGAGAAATCCCCACCATGCATACGGGACCATGGCTGCAAGATGTCTCCAGTTGAACCTCACGAGGCGAAAACGTAGGAAATGAAGGTTGATGATCGCAGAAACGAGTATCCCGGCAACGAACCCCCCTGCAAGACCGGCCGCCGCAAAACCCGCATAGATTGCCAGGACCTGGACGATTACCCTGGTCAGAGTATTGGAAAAATCAGATACCTGCAGGGCGCCCACGCTCCCGCCTCCATAGACCCCGGCCGAGATTATGCCCCCGAGCGTGCCGCACGTGAGGGCAATGACAAGCCAGGGAAAGAGCCCCTCCCTATTGAGATCCATCATGTAGGGCGTGAGGAGAAGGAGAACGACCACGCCCGCCACGAGGAAAACGGCTCTGGCTGCGATTTGTGCAGAGAAAAAGGCATCTTCCTCTCTGCCCTCGCTGATCTTCTTTACCGCAGCCCCTCCCATCCCCCCGTCCACACAAAGGACTGCAAGACCGTAGTAGGCCAGGAAAAGGAAATAAGCTCCCAGGGTTTCTGCTCCCGCGGTGTGAGCAACGTAAATCGTGGACAGGTACCCGACCGCGGTGATCCCGATATTTGCCCCGATGGAGAGGAGTGCCTGGCGGCGCACCGTGCCGATTGCCAGGAGCTGGTCCACGATCTTTCCGGGGCCCATCATTCTCTTATAGGAGGCGGATGAGAGAAAAATAGGTTTCCCGTCCCGATCGGCTCGTCCATCGAAAAGGTGTTGTGGGAGCGGGGCGATCCTAAGTAAGAGATACCCGGTGTACCCTTGACTCCAATCATTCGGGCGGAAGGCCTGACAAAATTCTACGGAGAACTCACAGCGGTAAAAGATATTACCTTCTCGGTCCAGCCCGGGGAAGTATTCGGGTTCCTTGGGCCGAACGGGGCCGGCAAGACCACNNTGAAGATGATCCAGTGCATCTCCCCCCTCTCATCCGGATCTCTCGAGGTCTTCGGCCATGATGTAAACGTAAAGCCGCGGGAGATCAAACGACGGCTTGGTGTCGTGCCGCAGGAGACCAACCTCGATACGGATTTCACGTGCTTTGAGAACCTGCTCGTCTATGCCAGGTATTTTGACATCCCCCCTGATGTGGCCGGGGATCGGGCTGACGATCTCCTCAGATTCATCCAGCTCGAGGAGAAACGGGACGTGGCCATCGAGAAGCTCTCGGGCGGGATGAAACGCAGGCTGGTGCTGGCGCGGGCCCTCGTGAACAGCCCGGACCTGCTCATCCTTGACGAACCCACTATAGGCCTCGATCCCCAGGCCCGGCACCTGATCTGGGAGAAACTCAAAGCGCTCCAGGCCCAGGGGAATACTATCGTTCTCACAACCCATTACCTTGAGGAGGCAGAACGTTTGTGTGACCGTCTTGTGATCATGGACGAGGGGAAGATCCTGGTGGATGGATCGCCTGAGGACCTGATCAAGGCTCACGTGGGGGGAGACGTTGTGGAGGCAGAATACTCGCCGGAAGTTGTTGCGTGCCTGCAGGACATGGGGGAGAAATTCGAAGTATACGGGGATATGGTGCAAATCTTCTCCGAACGTCCAAGAGACGTCGCCGGAAAGCTCTTTGCCGCATGCAACCCTGGAAAAATCTTCGTACGGCGCGGTTCGCTTGAAGATGTATTCTTATCGCTGACCGGAAGGGCATTGCGGGACTGACCTGGAGGAGATGGATGGAGAGACCATTTCGGATTACGTGGGCAGCATGGAAGGTGTGGAGGAGGAACTGGGACGTCTTTTTCAAGACCTACCAGGTGAATTTCCTTCCCCCTTTCGTAGAGCCTGTCCTCTATCTCCTGGCCATCGGGTACGGCCTCGGGATGTTCGTCGGAGAGATCGAAGGGATCCCCTACGTCCGGTATATCGCACCGGCCCTTCTCTCCATCTCCATCATGAATTCCGCTTTTTTTGAGTGCACCTATTCGTCGTTTGTCCGGATGTATTATCAAAAAACCTTCGATGCCATGGTTGCGACCCCGCTGTCTCTCGAGGAGGTGATCGCAGGGGAACTTCTCTGGGGTGCGACCCGGAGCACGATCTATGCCGCGGCCATGCTGGTGGTGCTGTTCGGGTTCGGGGTGGTGGATTTCCCGGCCTCCCTCCTGGTCATCCCCTTCGCATTCATGGCAGGACTCCTGTTCGCAGGGATCGCCATGTGTTTCACCGCGATATCCCCCGGAATTGATACCCTTAACTACCCGGCCTTCCTTTTCATCACCCCGATGTTCCTCTTCTCCGGGACCTTCTTCCCCCTCACTGTGCTACCTGCAGGGTTACAGGTTTTCGCCCTGGCTGCGCTTCCCCTGACCCAGGTGGTCATCGTCACCCGATCTCTCACGCTCACGACCCTCTCTCCCTTCTTCCTCTATAGCCTCGTATGGATCGCCATCATCTCCACGATCTTCTTCTTCCTCTCGATCGCTCTCATGAAGAGGCGCCTCGTGGTATAGGCAGGGTATTAATACCGGCCCGGAGAACGGGTCTGGTGAATGAGTATCTACACCATCTGTCAAAAAAGCGTGGTCAGCGTGGGGCCTGAGACAACCGTGGATTTCGTTGCCCGGCTCATGCAGGACAAGAACATCGGGTGCGTAGTGATCACCGATCAGCACAAGCCCGTAGGAATCGTTACCGATCGGGACCTTGCACTTCGGGGGCGACTCGGGTGCTCGGAACCGGAGGTCTCACCTATTTCGGAGATCATGACCCGGGAATTGAAAACAATCCGGAAGGATACCGGGATCTTCGATGCGATCCAGGAGATGAAGAGTTCAGGGGTCCGGCGGCTGCCGGTCGTTGACAAAGGAGGGCGCCTGGTAGGGCTGATCACTCTGGATGATATCATCCGTCTTCTCTCCCGCGAACTCGGGGAAATCTCAAGGATCATCGGGAAGGAAAGTCCGAGGATTTAAACGGGACTTTTCCCCAGGGTTCCCAGGATAGTGGAGCGCGATCATGGAGATATGGTTCTTTGTCGGGATCGTTGCGGCACTTCTCACTACCTTCGGGTTCATCCCCCAAATCCTGAAGATGTCACGGACGAGGTCGGTAGAGGATGTAAGCCTCGCAACCTTCGTGCAGTTCCTGGCAGGGGTCGGGCTGTGGGCATTCTACGGCATGGCAATCGGGGACCCGATCGTTACGGTGGCAAATATCGTCACGTTTGCAACCCTTGTTGCAGCGATTGCACTCTATTGCATTTATCATGGGAAGGCCTCAACCCCTGGGTAATCCATGACCGATCCGGTGATCCTGCCTTCGATCAAGCCCGGGGAAGTACCGTTCTCCGCGATTGCGGACATCCGGTGCAGAGTGCTTCCCTACGCCCTCCTCGCGCCAAGCCTGCACAACGCGCAGCCCTGGAGGGTGGAATTCCGCGGCCGCAACCGGATTCTCCTGTTCGTGGACAGGGCACGACTGCTCACTCACTGCGATCCAAACGCACGCCAGGCCATGATCTCCCATGGTGCCTTCCTCGAGAACCTCGAACTGGCGGCAAAGGCATTTGGACACAGGGCTGATATCGAACTGTTCCCTGGAGGCTGGCCCGGGACGAACCTTCCGCCCGACTCCATGGTGGCCGCCGTGGACCTTGAACCCGATTCCCGTGTAATCCGGGACCCTCTTTTCGACCAGATCCCTGTAAGGCATACGAACCGCAGGGTGTTCAAGAAAAAGAAGGTCCCTGTTCCAGTCGCGGGAGACCTCACCGCTGCCTACGATTTTACCTATGTCCCGCTCGGATATACGGGGGACCCGGACCTGATCGCCTCGATTGCGGATCTTGTCACATCGGCCAGGGAGCGTGAACTTGCAGACCGGGAGAGACTGCGGGAAACGCTGAACTACTTCAGGTTCACGGATAGGGAAGCCCGCGCCAGTCGTGACGGGTTCGGACTGGCCCAGTCCGGCTACGGGATTCTTTTACGCTTCCTCGTCGGGACGCTGATCCTGTCGAGGAAAAGGGGGGAGATGCCGGATTCTTCCTTTTCGCGAATGACCGTAAAAAACACAGCTAACGAGGCACGCAGTGCGGGCGGATATGCCTGGCTCTCCACGAAGGAAAATTACCGACTCGATCAGATCCGGACCGGAAGAGCGTTTCAGAGGATTCATCTGAGATCTACAGCCCTCGGGCTCGCCCTCCAGCCGATGAGCCAGATCCTTGAAGGCTATCCCGAGATCGCGGATTTAAGAAGAGATCTCTTCGAATGTCTCGGGATGCCCGAGACCCACACGGTGCAGATGCTGTTCCGGGTCGGGTACGCTTCTCCGGTACCTGCCTGCGGAAGAAGGGATCTGCGGGAAATCCTCTCCCCGCCCGCGCAGTAGTGATGCGGATCCCGGTTCAGGTAAACACCAGCGTGTTCAGCCCTATCGCCACGAGCAGCACCACAACTCCCGCAACCGCAAGCGGAAGCGTATAGTATTTTACAACGGTTCCTATCTCGTCGCCGGTGCTGCGCTGGAGGAGCCAGAAGTAGGGATCGGTGACGTAAGAGACCACACAAGCCCCTGCAGCGACAGACAGGAGGAGCGTGATGGGATGCAGGCCCGCCACAACCTGGCCTCCGGCAATTAATTCGGACGCAATCACGGTTGTAACGACCCGGGATCCCTGTGCAGCCTGGATGAGCGCGGTGAGAACGAAGGGAACAAGAACCAGGGGGAGTAAGGCGGCAATCTGAGGGAGGGCCTGCGAGGCGAATCCTGCCTGGACGATGACATTTCCAAGGGCGCCCGCACCGCAGATATCGAACATGATCATCCCCGCATGCTTGGTACCCTGCTGGATCCCGGCCATCCGGGCTGCATGGGGGGCTAGGGCGATCGCAGCGGCGGCCCCGGCCAGCATGATGAACTGGATGAGGCTTGCATGGGGGAGAGCCAGGAGGAGGATCCCGGCTGGGATTGCACCGATGATCACCAGGAACGGAGCCCAGGCCCGCCAGTGAAATCCCGTATTGACCTCATCGTGAGATCCCGTTCCTCCCATCTGCGCTTCCTCATTTTCTCCTTCCTCCTTGAAACGGGAGTTACGGGCTCCCGCGGCAAGGACGACCGCGGCAAGGATGATAAGAGAGAGGGGGATAGCGAGAAGGTCGAATACAAGGGGAGAGGTCTGGTTGCCGAGGGCAGAGAACAGAGGGATCGTCACGGGTGTAGGGTACACGAGCGTGTAGGAGAGTACGCTTCCGACCGCCGCAAGGTAAAGGAGCCTCCTGTTCTCCGAAGCATTCCTGCCCAGGCGCTCCAGGACCGGAGAGAGCATGACGAACGCAGTGATGCAGCAGGTGGTCGGCAGGGCAAAGAGGTATCCTGCAAGACCTGATAGTGTAGGGGGATTCCTGGTCCTTCTCCTGATATCGGCAACAAGGCCTTCTATCTGGCCCTGCTCCTGAAGTATACGGGCGATCACTGCACCGCAGAGGATGATGATGGCAAAGATCCCGAAGACCCGCCCAAGGCCTCCTATGATGGCCTGGAATACCGAATCCAGGTCCATGCCCGACAAAAGACCATAGAACACAGCGGCACCGATAAGGGTGAAGAAGGGGGGTGCACGGAGAAGAAGGCTCACGCAGGTGATGAGGACAAGGGTGATGAGAAAGAGGAGGAGCGCGTCCGGCATGGCATTCACCTCCGGTCGCCGGAGGTAAGGGATCCCCGGATTCGGATCCCGTCATCTCCGGATCTCAAAATTCCGGAAGGAATTGCCCGTATCATTCCATTCAACCTCCATCCGGGCGACATGAATGAACCGGTCACCATCGGCCCGGATTCTCGCGAGAAACTCCCGCAGCACAGGTTCCTCTCCCACGGCGGTGATGCTCACCGTTCCATCGGGGTTGTTCCTGACCGTGCCGGAAACTCCGAGATCTCCGGCCTGATTCCTGACGAAATAGCGGTATCCGACTCCCTGGACCCGGCCGCATACCACAACGGATACCTGTTTCATCCTGATACTATGAGTTCTCCGGAGGGAGGTAAAAATCCGTCGGATAGATGCGGGGCCCCATGCCCGGCGAGAGGACCCCATTTTTTTGGATTCTCTGAAGGGATACCAATCGAAAAGAGGTTTTTATCCGTTCTTGCCTCTCTTCCGGAAATTTTCGGGTTCGGGAGACATCATTTCAGTTCATTCAGGGTGTTCCGCCACGCCTGAAGTTACCGGCCGGCACTATGAGTTCAAACCGTGCACCCCTGCCCGGCTCCCCGTTCTCGACGATTGTAATGCCCGTGATTGCCAGGATCTCACGGCTGATGAAAAGTCCAAACCCGGTATGTTTTCCGAACCCGCGTTCGAATAACCTTTTTTTATCCGGATCCGCGATGCCAACGCCATTATCCTCGATCAGGAGCGAGAGCCTGTCCCCCTGGGGGAGGGTGTAACAGCGGATCGTGGTGATCTTTTCCCCGTACCGGAGCGCATTGTCAAAGAGGTTATAGAACACCTTCTCGAGAAGGGGGTCGGCCAGGACTTCGAACGCTGTATTCTCCTCTTCGATCCGCACATCCCCCATACTCAGGTTTTGTGCTGCACTCGCGATCGTGGCATGAATATCCTGCCATGCCGGTGCCAGGATCCCGATGTCCTGGTAGATGCGGGTGAATTCGATCTGTTTCTGGATTACACGGGAGACCATCTTCATTCGATCGAGGTATTTCCGCACCGTGGGCTCGAGTGAAAAGTCCTCCGTGAGTTCGAGGTATCCCTGGAGTGCAGTGAGCTGATTGAGGATGTCGTGGCGGGTAATGCTGGAGAGGAGATTGAGCTTTTCGTTGGCGGTATGAAGTGCGGATCCCATCAGTTTCCGCTCGGTCACGTCATACACGACCCCTCTTAAAAGGGAAATTTTTCCTTCCTTATCCACCGTGTTCCCCACGGTGATATGGACCCAGCGTACCTGCCCGTCTTTTCGGACGATGCGGGCTTCATAATCGATCACATATCCGGGGGTCTTACCGCTCTTCTCAAGCTCGGCCAGGAAATCCGGAAGATCGTCCTTGTGGAATATCTCTACAACCGGGACTTTTCCCGACATGAAGTCCTCCTCTGTGTATCCGGTCATCGATTCAACACTGCCATGGACAAAAACAGGTTTGAGAACCACGTTGTTCTGGATTCTAATCAGCGTACCCTGGACCGCGATGCCATGGAAGTTTTCTATGAACGATCGATATCTGTCTTCGCTCTGTCGTAATTCGGATTCTGCTGCAATCCTGTCGGTAATATCGACGCCTATCGCGATGTAGCGCGGGACCGGGTCTTCATATCCCGGAAGCTGCCGGGTATTCCACAACAGGGTCCTGATCGTTCCGTCCCTTGAACGGATAGTGGTTAAGAGATTTTCGAAGTATGCATCCTTCTCGATGATTCCTGTAATCATTTTTGTGATCTCTTTCCGATAGTTCTTCTCCGGATAGAGACGTGTCCATACATCGCTCTTTCCCATCACCTCTTCCGCGGCGTATCCGCTGATCCGTTCCGCGGCTTTATTCCATTCGAGTACCCGGCCGCGGGAATCCAGCACCATCAGCCAGACATTCGCATTGATAATTATGCTCTGCTGCACCTGGTTGAGCCTCTTCATCTCGGTGAGCATCCGCTCCCGCTCGGTGATATCCGTAATCGTCAGGACGATTCGCGAGTCCGGAAGAGTTCCTGCCGATAAGAGAACCGTAAGGGGTTCGCCGGTACCAGTCTCAAGACGCGTTTCAATATCGCGGACATACCCCGTGGTTCTGATAGAATCAAAGAATTTTTCCTGTTCCGCCCTCTCCTTCCAGATTGTTGAAAGAGTGCAGCTCGCGGGATTGCATCCCAGGATGTCCGCGCCCCTGCGATTCATCTCGATGATCCTTCCGGGAGGATCGAGGATGATGATGCCATTCTCCGAATTTTCAATGATGGTGTCGCGTTCGAGCTGCCTGTTCTTCAGGTTTTCAGACAGGAACGAGACAACGGCAGCGATCCCGATAAAGACCGCCGCACGCACCGCCGCACCAATAATCTCTCCGGAATCGGGCCAGGTATACACTCCAACGAGTGCAAAGTAGGCGATGCCGAGCAATGCGGAAAGGAGGATCCCTTTCCTGTGATAGTGATACGAGAGAAGAATGATCGGGAAATAATAGATATGCATGAAGATGATGGTGATACCCTGCGAAAGGCAGAATACGGTCAGAGCAAGGACCGCCAGGGAAATAGCGATGAGGGCTGCCTTCCACGTCAGTTCAAGGTTCACCGGATCCCATCGATGGTTCATAGCCCTGTCCTGCCAAATCCTTTCTTTCGCTTTTCCTTTGATCAAGAAAGAGTTATCACTGCTACCATTTATGTGCTCGATCGGATCCCGGGTGACATGCCCTGCCGCCCTTTTCCAATACCCTGCACCTGGGAAAAAAGGTCTCCCCCCAGATCCAGGGTTCGTAATTCCGGCACATGTCAGGCTTGGCGTCATGAACCGAGCACAGGTACCTGTGTTTCCCCACCCTCCGGAGAAATGGACATACGGGAAGGTATCCCCCGGTATCCGGATCCCTTATCTCTGCCAGGACAACCCTGGACAGGTCATCCGGACGAAGCCTGTCGCACCTGACCCAGCTGCCGTCGGCCAGGCACGCGTGGAAAAAACGAAGGATACCGTGCTGCCCGTTTTCGATCCAGGAGTAGATATTGTCGACCGTGGGGGTGATCTTATCTCCAAACACCTTGCAGCACAACCCGCACTGTTCGCACCCGGAATATTCTTCTGCCATTTCCATCCATACCGCTTTGGTCTGGAACACGAAAAATTACCGGTCTCCCTCCCTTTTCTCTTTCAATTGTACCTAATGGGAGTCCAAATTCTCCGGGGGTGGATGAGATCAACATCCCGTGAGACTGCAACCGTAACTGAAAGGAGGGGAATTCTATCCTGATCGGGAGACGGAGGAAAAATCTCCCGATGATCAATGTTTTTCTCCATCGTCGCTATTTGGGATGATTCCGGCTGAAATCTATAAGTATGGAGACACCTACAGTTGTCAAGGGTCGGAATCCTGATACGAGAGAGGGGCAGACACCCGAATCCACGCTGTCATCTCTTCCGAAATCCCACTCCGCAAACCCTGAAAAAATTGTATATCGGCCGCTGATCTATTTCCGGCACCAATTCTGCCAGTGGAAACGTGCCGTATAGGAGAATGATTCGTGATGAAGTGTTACATCTGTGCAAAGGAAGGAAAGGAAAGCGATGCGGTTGCGATCTGCATCGTATGCGGCATGGGGACCTGTATGAAGCACACCATCCGGCGGGAGGTAGATGTCTGGGAGGGGGGATACCCCTTCCCGGCAAAAAGACTTCCGAAAAAGATCCCCCGGATGCTCTGTCCGGACTGCAACGCCACCTATAAGGAGGGATAAGGGTGGTGTCGCTGGCAAAACGTTGTTGTGCTGAGATGCTCGGTACAGGACTGTTAGTGTATTTTGGAGCAGGGGCAGCAGCGATCACCCTGATGATTGCTCACGGCACCAATCCAGGTACCCCGTTCAACATCGGGATCGGAGCCCTGGGAGGGCTCGCGGACTGGTTTGCGATCGGGATGGCGTTTGCCATCGTCATCGCGGGTGCGATCTACGCTCTCGGGAATATATCGGGCGCCCACCTCAATCCTGCAGTAAGCATTGCACTCTGGGCAACCAGGCGGTTCCCTGCAGGGGATACCGGCGCCTACATCATCTCCCAGTTCATCGGTGCCGCAATCGGGAGCCTCCTCTTTGCAGCAAGTGCCGGAATGGACGCCGTCACGATCGGGGGACTGGGGGCGACCACTCCCTTCCCGGGGATAGGGTACGGGCAGGCGATCCTGGCCGAATTCATCGGGACATTCCTGCTGATGCTCGTCATCATGGGTGTGGCAGTGAACAGCAAGGCTCCGCCGGGATTTGCCGGGCTTGTCATCGGCCTTACGGTCGGAGGGGTTATCACTACGACCGGAAATATCGCCGGTGCCTCTCTGAACACCGCCCGGACATTCGGACCGTTCCTTGGCGACTGGCTTCTTGCCGGGACAAACCTCTGGATGTACTTCCCCATCTATGTGATCGGCCCTGTCCTTGGAGCGGTAGCGGCGGCGTTCGTCTACGACTACATTCACGCGGAATCAGATCCCAGGTGATGGAACGAACCTGAAGATAGGGGGACTGGCAGAGTGTATGGGTCTTATCACCTTTCATTTTTCATCTGACACATGAACCACTTGAAAAGCCCGGATACCCGGTCCTTTTCTGTCCTGTTCGTAGATGACGATCCCTCGATGCGGTATCTGGCGCGTCATTTCGTCGAAAAAACAGGGGATATCATTCTGGAGGAGGCGTCCTCCGGCCAGGAAGCTCTCGAAAAGTTCGAGAAAGGAGGGTACGATGCGGTCGTTTCCGATTATGAGATGCCAGGGATGAATGGTCTCGAACTCCTGATCCGGATAAGGGAACGGGACAGGGACTTTCCCTTCATAATTCTCACCGGAAAACGGCGGGACGAGATCGTGGTCCCTGTTATCAACCACGGGGTATCCTTCTATATCCAGAAAGGCATCGATAATGAATCCCAATTCTACGAGTTGTGGCACGTAATCAGGGAAGCAATCGATCATCACAGGGCGAGAATCCGGCTCGAGGAGAGCGAGACCCGGTTCAGGCTTCTCGCAGAGAGGAGCCAGGATATGATCTACCGCATGAAGCTCCCTGAGGGGACGTACGAGTACGTCAGCCCGAGCTCCGCAGAGATCACCGGGTTTACCCCACAGGAATTTTACGATCACCCCCTCCTGGTATTCGAACGGATCCATCCGGAATGCAGGGATTATCTCTCGAGGTGCTGGAACGGGCTCACCAGGGGGAGTATGCCTGCGACGTATGAATTCAAGTTCTTTCATAAATCCGGGGAGATCCGGTGGTGCCGCCAGCGCAACACTCTCATCCGGAATGAGGAAGGGAAACCGATCGCCATCGAGGGTTCGGTAAGCGATGTGACCGAAGAAAACCTGGCAAAAGCCGAACTTGCGCGGAACGAGATGATGTACAGGTCGATGGCGGAATCTGCCCAGGATATCATTTTTATTCTGGATCGCGATGGCATTGTCAGGACGTAAATGCCTACGGTGCGAAGTTGTGGGACGTGAACAGTACAGATCTCGTGGGGAAAACCATCCGGACAGTCTTTCCCCCGGGGACGAACGAACACCTGGTGGAGAGCTTAAACGAGGTCCTTCTCACCTGTGCCCCTGTGAAAAAGACCAGGAAGATTCCTTTTAAGGAGAAAGCCCTCTGGATTGAAAGTATCCTCGTGCCAATCCTCCGTGACGGAGAGATCGACGGGGTCATGGGGATGTCCAGGGATATCACGGAAAGGAAGGCGGCCGAACCGAACTGGTCGAGAAGGAGAAGACTTACCGCGCCCTTTTTGATGCGTCATTCGATGCAATCCTCATCGCCTCGCCGGAGGGCGATATCCTGGATTGCAATGATGCTGCGTGCAGGATGTTTCGCTCCACAAAGAAGGATCTCACAGGCCTGACATATTTCGATCTCATCCCCGGACAATCCCCTGTTCCGGATCCGGGGAATGCAAAGAGAAAGATCCCGAGGGATGGAACTGCCGTCAGGACAGAAGGTATCAGGAAGGATGGTTCCCCGGTTGCGATCGAAGTTACTACAAGGGTGATCACGGTGGAGGGAAACCCCCGTGTATTGTTGATCATCGGCGGGCTCAATCCACGGTGCTGAGGATCAGTAACAAACTTGCCGGATGTCCCCTGCACCGGTTCGTCCCTTCACGTCTGCCGGATCATTCTTCGCACGACCTTCTTCGGAAGAATGGCCCTGCCAACACCACTCCAATCGAAACGAGCCTCGAAGGCGAGATTGTTCCAGGGTTCGGATGCTCTAAAAGGAATGGCAGACAGATATCGCGAGAAGTACGGCAACGGCAACGATCCCACGGAGATTTCTCTCTTGCATGTCCTGGTGGACAGAAGGCAACGGATTTTCAGATCCTGAACTATTAATAACCCGGATCACAAATCCACAACGAAATGACCTTTACCTGCATCCAGTGCGGCATCTGTTGCATGTACATGGGGGATTATATCGAAATCGAGAGGGAAATCGCTCCCTTCGAGTATATCGGCCGTTCCGTGGCGACAGGTACACTGTTTGATGCGAAAGTCGACGAAGATAAACGGGAAATATTCCTTGAACGAACCTGGTCCTGCAAACACCCCCGGGCCTGTCCATTTCTCCGTCCCAGGGGAGGGAAAGTCGTATGTACTATCCATGGAACGAGTCCGGCACAATGCAAAGCCTACCGTTGCGTGGTTATGCGGATTTTTTCACCGGAAGGAGATCTCGTCGGAAAAGTAACCGGTGCCCTGGCACTCGATACCGGGGATTCCATCCTCAGGGCTGCATGGGAGAAAATCACAGCGGGAACCCGGCTGGACGGGCCGGACGAGGAGGAACGGATCCGGGATCGCCTCGAGGCAAGAGGGTACCGAATCACCTGATACCGGATTTGAATACTACTACAGCCCTACCCCAACCTGCGGGTTCTATTACCGATCCCGGGGATACCCTATCCTGATGCGGACCAACAGGCACCAGTACTTTCTGGATCTTGCACTCCGGTGCGCTCACCAGGGCACCTGCCTGCGGCGCAATTTCGGGGCTATCATCGTGGACGAGTACAATACCATCGTCTCCACCGGGTATACGGGAGCTCCCCGCAAGCAGATGGACTGCACCGAGCTGAAACGATGCTGGAGGAGGGACCACCACATCCCCTCGGGATCGAACTACGAGCGGTGCAGGAGCGTTCACGCCGAGATGAATGCGCTGATCCAGGCGGGAAAGCATGCGAGAGGATGCACCCTGTACCTCGCGGGATTTGACGTCGAGACGGGCGAACTCACCCGGATCTGGCCGTGTTTCCTCTGCTCCAAGATGATCGTGAACAGTGCGGTGAAGAATGTCATTATGAAGACCGGCATGGATGAATTCCGGGAGATGGACCCGATGGTGCTGTACCAGATGCGCAGCAGGGAAGCACTGGGCGACGATGCCCAATCCCCTGCTCCCGGATAGCCACAAACCGTCCCGAAGAGACAGGGAAGGGAAATGGCATGGCTGGGCTGTCCGGGGCCAGACAGGGACAGAATGGTCGCGTTGGCCTGCCGGTAACCAAGAGGCCGAGGCCGATCGGAGTTCCCGTCCCGGTCCCATCTCTCTTCAATCCTTGAAAGAAAAACTCATCAGGAGGAAATAAAATGGCAGTTGAATGGGACCCCATTCTGTTCATCAACCTTGTATTGTGTATTCTCATCGTGATCCTGGGCGTTCTCTCGGCAAGAAAGACCAGCGAGAGCCTTCCTCTTTATATCGGGGGGGCATTCGGACTGTTCGGCATATCCCATGCAGCCACACTTTTGGGCTTTAAAGTGCCGTTAACCATACCACTTATCATTATTCGCACAATCGCCTATCTGCTGGTGGTATACGCTCTATACCGATACCTCAGGGGAACCCTGGCCGCACGCGAAGCCAAGCAGGCCTGGATCGACTTCTTCCAGGAGGAGACCGGACAGGGAAAAGAATGAATGATCGGGAATTTCTGAGTGTGAAGAGCAAAAATATCCCTCGAGAAGATTTGTCCATTTATTTTGGTGAAACGCCCTTCACTGCCTCTTCCAGGGAGGGATAGATCTTGAAGATCCGGTCAAATCCTGCAATGGTGAATACTTCCCTGACCTGGGGGTTCAGACCGGACAGTGCCATTTTCCCCCCCGAATTTGCGAGTTTTTTTGCGGTGGAGAGAAGGATCCGGAGGCCCGAACTGGCAATGTATTTCGTCCCGGACAGGTCAAAAACCAGCAACCTGGCCCCGGTGCCGAGGAGCTTGATCAATTCAGCCTCCAGCAGATCGGCATTGGAGGTATCCACCCTCTGCATGGTGCGGACGATGGCAATCTCCCCCTCCCGGCTAATCTCAACCTCCGTCAAGTGATTCCTCTCCCTCAGGTGATTCGCAGATCGCCAAAAACATTGTCATCGGTCACCCGGAAGGAGTCGCCTGGTTCCCCTTTGTCCTCTTTCGCTCTTTGTCGGGAATGGTTTTAACATTGGGCCGTAGAATAGTGTCTATGACTCGAAAAACCAAACCCCGTTCCCAGGCAGAAGAATCCCCTACCTCTACAATATCCGGACCGGGCCAGGACAGGAGCCGGCACATGGAGGAGGATCGGCACCATCCGATGGACCATCCACATCCCCATCCACCCCATCACCCACAGGAGAAACCTCAACTCCCTCCAAGGCATCATCCCCACGATCAGTCTCCGGAATTCGCATTAAACGTCGATCATGGCACGCATGAGGACCGGCCCAGGCCTGCGAAGATTTCGAAAAAAGTGAAAAAGACGGGTCCAGGACCGTAAGGGCCGCTCTTTTATTCTAAGTCCGGACAACTGGAATCGCGGGAGGGATAAGAGAGGGAAACCAGGATCATGATTCCCTGATGCGATCGACTCCGGCAACGCCGCATGACCGTTTGCACAAAGATGAATAGGAGATTATTCGGCTCTTAACGCTTCGATCGGGTCCAGATCCGATGCACGCCATGCAGGATATACTCCCGAGACCACGCAGATGACAATCCCTACCGCCATCGCAGACGGCACATAGATCATACTTCCCGGAGTAAAGAAGTAGTCCGTACTTCCCACCATTGCGAGGACCACGAGGTATCCGATTGCAAGACTGAAAATTGCACCGATCATCGCACCGATCACACCGAGGATGCTGGCCTCGTAGATGAACATCTTCCTGATCTCAGACTTCTGGGTGCCGATGCTCCGCATGATGCCGATCTCCCGGACGCGCTCGCTTACCGACATCATCATCACGTTGAAGATCGAGGTCGCCGCTACCAGGAGAGAGATGCCGGCAATTGCCATCACGAACGTTGTCATGGTGGAAAGTGTCGAGGTGATACTTTCGATCATCCGACTGCTGTCCTGGATTGTCACCGTCTCTTCTTTTCGGTTCAATTTGTCCAGGATTTCAGCTTTCACGGTTTCCGTATCGTTCACGTCGTTTAAGACGATATTGACCTGGTCGTATTCACCTTCTCCGCCGTAGATCCCAGTAAAGAGTTTCTGGCTGCCGATGATTGCCGAGTCGGAATTTATATCCATGGACATTCCCCTTTCTTCAAGGATACCGACAACACGCACGGTCGTTGTGGATCCTTCGTCTGAGTCTCCGATATCGATCTTGCTCCCGATCTGCAGATCAAACCGATCGGCAACCGTAGGGCCGATCACGACCGAACTCGTGCTTTTAGGATATGCACCTTCGGTGAGGGTGAAGATTTCAGGGATCACGTCCTCGTCAAGACCGTATATTGAAGACCTTCCGGTCTCCGATCCTATCTCAATCGTGTCGGATTCCTGGTGAATCGCGTATACGGTGCCGTACTTTGCCGCAATTCGTTCGATGTCCTTGAATTCGTCTTCGCTGATCGTATCCTCGTCATCCCCGGAGGATCCCCTTCCAGGAGGAACACCTCCGCCAGACCCTCCACCTCCCCCCGAGTATGCCGTCACTACAAGGTTGTCTGCCATGTCGGAGAGTTGTTCGGTCACCGAGAGGGTCATGTTCGCCCCCATCATTCCCATCGAAGAAATTGCGACGACCCCGATCACAATACCGAGAGCTGCGAGGACCGACCGGAGAAAATGGATGCGGATACTCCTTACGGCGAGCTGAAATATGACATCTTTTCCGATCATGCGACCCTCCCGTCCCTGATCACGATGGTACGCCTGGCATACTCCGCAATCGCCGGGTCATGAGTGACCATGAGGACTGTCATGCCCCGTTCGTTCAGATCCTTGAGCATCTCCATGATCTGCTTTCCTGTCACGGAATCGAGGTTCCCCGTAGGTTCGTCGCATAGCAGGATCCGCGGATCGTTCACCAGCGCCCTTGCTATGGCAACACGCTGCTGCTGCCCCCCGGAGAGCTCCGGGGGTTTGTGCAATGCCATCTCCCTGTCTATTCCCATCGTGGAAAGAAGGTTCTCTACACGGCCTGTATCGTCCGGCTTCCGATGTTTCATCAGGTAAGGATATTCCACGTTCTCATATGCCGAAAGAAGCGGGATGAGGTTGAACTTCTGGAAAATATAACCAAGGGTGTTAAGCCGAAGATCGGTAAGCTCCCTGTCACCCATCTCCCGGGTAGTCTTTCCCTCTATCAAAAGGTCTCCGGAGGTGGGGCGGTCGAGGCATCCCAGCTGGTTCAGGAGGGTGGATTTCCCCGATCCTGAAGGCCCCATGATCGCCACGAACTCTCCCTCCATGATGGAGATATTGATCCTGTTCAGCGCTACGACATCGCCGGACGGGAGGGAATAGACCTTCGTCACCTCCTTTAATTCGATGAGGGGCCGGGCATCCATCTCCATCATCTCTTCGGGCGGTCGCGGATTTTCTTTACTACACTGTCGAGGTATCCCTTTCTCCATGCGAATGCAACCGCGATACAGGCAACAAGGATGATTACGATCTCTGTTACAGGGATCTTGTTTATGCCGCTCCCGAATCCCATCAAGCCTCCCCTGGGATTGCCTGAGGACACTGCTCCCTGGGGCGGACTGGCGCCGGATCCCGAAGCACCCTGGTTCTGGCCATTAAGTGAGATGGACACGGTCCTTTCGAACACCTTGCCGTCCTCGTCCCTGTATTCGATCACCAGGGGGATTGTGGAGGCCCCCTGGACCGTGCAGGTAACCTCGAAACTGGAAAAGTCATCCGGTTCGAGGGCTCCGACGACGTAGACGGGGTTAGGGTCGACCGGTGTGGCAGGGGATCCCACCGTTACTTTTACCGATTTTGCATCGCGAAGGCCGGCATTCGTGACATCCCCGGATACTGTAACCGTGGATCCCGACTGCGTCACCTCCACGTTGTTCACCACCATTTCCGCTGCCGTTCCACCGGTTCCAACGGTGACCGGTATTTTCAGGGTGGCAGTGTGCTGGTTTATCCCATTCCTGTAGGATACGTCAAAGGCGAGGGTTGTGTCCTTACCTGCCGTGATACCAAACGTGATCGTCTTCTCCTCATCGGGGTCGAGAGTCCCGATGAAGATACTGCTCTGGGTAGACAGGATGCCTTCGCCTCCCGGTGTCACTGTCACGCTGTTCACGGCATTCTGGCGGGGATTGCTGATAGATAGGGTAACCTTTTCCTTGGTCCCGGTTGAGAAGGTTTCGGGCGAATTGGTAACGCTCACGGTAAGGGGAGTATCATCCACCTTCAATGCAACAGGATACCGAAGGCTTCCTGCGTCCGTGAAGTCCAGATAGAACATGGGAAAATACATCCCATCCTCGGTGTCCGGCTTGATCTGGAACGTGAACTCCATCGAATTGCCAGGACCGATGGATCCCACGGAATCGTAAGTCTGGTAATTCAGGACTTCGATATCGGAGGTAAGAATCTCCGCCCTGTAGATGGCCACAGATTCCGAACCGCTGTTCGTGATCCCGATCCTGATCGTTCCTATGTCCTCCTGCATGAAGACCTCAGGTTCGATTGCAATACTCGTCACCGCCACATTTGATGCAGCGGATTCGGCGCTGGTTGCAGCCAGAGCCGGAGATACCATGCATACAGTGGCAAGAATCAGGAGGATAAAGGATACCTCCCGCCTTGATGATGCCCGTCCGCAAACCTGCATTATTACCACGTACTCCTTTTCATCTGTTGTTCACCGTTGTTCCACCGGTCCTTCGCAAACCCGCGATTCTTCAGGGGATGGCTGGAGTGATTACCTTGGGGAAAGATCCAGAACCCGGAATTCCGGGGTCCTCATATGGTTCCCGAACGGATCCCGAATTCCCTTTGGTCCTCCATTTCTTCATTTCCCGATCGGGATTGTGTCACCTGCATGTCGATCCAAAAGAAAAAACATGCAGAACATGAACCGCAGAACTAAGGCGATTGTGTGCATCCATTCTGGCGGTCATATTCCGGACCGCGAAGAACCCCTGCCATTGCTTTGTGTTCTCATCAATCTCATCCGGAAGTGTTGTGCTCCCAATTACGTATAGTATATTTTACATTATGTTATTAAATATTTTCTTATAGTATAGCTTCACCTACAATTACCTGGATCTCAAAGGATGACCCGGGATATTCACCCGGGACTGAAACACAAAATACCGGGTATTCCGAGGTGTATTGCCTTGTATTTGGATTTACTCGCCTGGTCGGGTCCATTCGCAGAGAAAGATCTCCTCCAATGGGACCATAAAAAAGCGCGAGATCCTGAATGCAAGTTTGAGAGAGGGATCGTATTTACCCTTCTCGATGGCGAGGATGGTTTGTCGCGTGACACCGATACCTTCGGCAAGCGCCTCCTGGGTCAGATCATTCATCGCCCGGAAGACTTTAATCCTGTTCTTCATCGGTGGCCCATTCTCCATACTGGCGCGCGTAGTGCATTCTGAATCCCACATACAGGAAGATCATGAGGAACAGAAGTCCCATCTGCATGATTCCGAGGTTTCCAAGAGGGATCAGCCCTTCGCCTTCAGGACGGAGTCTGGGCGGGGGAAATCCCGGCGCCCCCAGACCGAAGACCGCACCCCCCAGGCTTATGGCAAAGAACAGCACCCAGAAGATCTCAAGTCCCACGATTCCGGCAAGGATATAAAAGGTATTCCGCTTCATGACCCTCCCTATTGTATATTTTATAAGACATTTTGTAATATAATATTAACATTCACCATCCCCTGCCCGGCCGGGAAAATGCGACGGATCAATGGAGCCCCATACAATCTCCAATGACGAATCTCTCACGATTGAACGACGGGATTCATGTTCGGGGTCCGATTCTAAGAGATCCTGGCCAGGAACCGGGCGTTACTCCCGGGTGTCCACTCCGGGGACCGGAGGAGGTATGTTTATTTCAGGCGACCATGTATTTTTATGAACAATATCCTCGCAGGATCGGTTTTTGCAGTCCTCATCCTTATGCTGTGCATCTCCGGATGCACGACTGCACCCGGAAACGGAGAAACTCCCCCAACGGGACAGCCCACGGCAACCCCCACAGCCCTTCTATCCACACCCACGCCGGTATCCAGTACGGGGCAGAACCTGGCGGGTGCCACCTGGTATCTCATCGCGTTTTTCAACCAGGGATCCGGATCGGTCAATGTCCTGCCCGGAACCGAGATCACTGCCCAGTTCGACGATTCCGGGACGATGTCGGGCTCGGCGGGATGCAACCACTATTCCGCCCCCTATTCAGGGATCCTGAACGGCCTTTCCATCGGGACTCCCGTTGCCACGAAGATGAACTGCAACTCCCCTCCGGGGACGATGACTCAGGAGAGTTTGTATCTGACAGCGATCCGCGGAGCTTCGACATTCAGTATTGCGGGAGATATCCTGACTGTATTTGACAGCGGAGGAAAAGCACTCCTGACCTTTACACGGATCAAGCCCGGAACGGAGCCCTCTGCCCCCCTCGCTGGGGGAACGTGGTACCTGGAATCCTACGTGGACGCAAAGGGAGAACTATTCACTCTTGTCCCCCATTCGGTCGTAACCCTGCGGTTCGACGGTAAAGGGAACATTACTGGAAATGCAGGATGCAATAGTTATTTCGGGGCATACTCGCTGGGAGACGGTCAGACCCTCACGATAGGAACGATCGGGAGGACGCTCATGGCATGCAGCGATTCCATGGTCATGGAGCAGGAGAACGATTATCTGCTCGTACTTCCTGAGATGAAGGTCTATTCGATCAGCGGGAACGATCTTATCATGAACGATGGGACCGGCAAATATACCCTTACGTTTTCCACCCGGACGAGCTGAGGAAGGAGAGTAACAAAAAAACATTTCTTCTTTCCGGCGAATGTCGGATAGAGGGATATTTTGTATAATAAATTCAGGTTTTTCTATTTTTTCGCATGCCTCGTTACGTTTCTCTGCGTCCTGCATGTGAGCGCCGCGACTCAGATCACCCTCAGCACGCAGGGGACTCCCCCCTCCGCCGAGTCCCAAAGCCTTGAAGAATCAGGCCTGGAAGCCATTCACTCCCGGGACTGGAACCGCCTTTTTTCGATCTCTGAAGAGGGATTGAGAGGAGATCCGGATAACCCGGTTTTTTATGCCATGAAAGGCTATTCGCTCCGGAAACTGGGTCGTTACCAGGAAGCCCTTACCGCCGATGCGAGGGCGATCGAACTGCAACCCAACGCGGTCAGATATGCAAACAGGGGAATCACCCATCTTGCCATGGGGAACTACCCGGCTGCACTTGCGGATGCGCGCGACTCTCTCGTTCTCGATCCCGGATACGCGACCGCCTACAGTCTTGAAGCGCTGGCCTGGTTTGGGCTGAACAACAACACAGGGGCGAAGGATGCGATCGAAAAGGCCATTGCCCTTGATCCGGAGGACCCTTCTTACTGGCACATCGGCGGAAGGATTGCACTGGCGGAAGGCAACTGTACCCTCGCAATCATTTCGCTGCAGAGATCGATCGACATCGATGCCGAGTACAGTCTTCCCTGGCCTTCCATGCACAATGCCACAGCGGACCTGAAAACCGCGGAGGAACAATGCGGAATCCTGCCTGCAACCGGGGAGAAAGGCCAGCCTGCACCAACCCCCGCATCGCCGCCCGGAGGGTTTCTCGCAATCCTGGCAGCCGCGATTGCAGTATTTCTGAAGTCCGGGAGGAGATAGTCTGCAGTATCCCCTTCCTTCTGTCCCGGAATTTCGTGAGTTCCCCCCGCTCCCACGGCCTTTTTGATTGTCTGACGGCCTGGCCTGATTCTCCCCCAGGTAAGAAAAGGATATGCTCCGTTCCGCCCCATCTCCCAGCGAGGAGTTATGGAGCGGACGTTTTTCCCGGCAGGAGATCAGGAATACTCCCTCATTTCCACCATTATACGACTGATTTTACCGGTCCTGCTTGCATTTTCCTTTTTTTTCGCCTGCTTCCTGGTCCTTCCCTATGACAGTTGCCTGATCCTCGGCGGACTGATGATCCTCTACTACATTCCGCCCGCAGGCAAGGAGTCCATCATCCCTCTCGGGATTGCACTCGGCATCCCCTGGTGGCTGATGGCAACCTCTCTCGCCCTTCTGGACGTGCTCACGGGCCTCTTCATGATCCTTAATTTCGGTCTGGCACTCCGGATCCCCGTGCTGGGCCCCTGGATCTCCAGGTTTCTTGCATCCGGGGCCGAATTTATCGAAAAGAGGCCCTGGCTTTCCCGATGGAGGGTGCTGGGTGTGGCCTTTTTTGTCTGGCTTCCCCTGCAGGGTACCGGGGGGGTGGGAGCAGCACTGGTGGGGATGATCGCCGGCCTCACACCGGTCCGGATCCTGCTTGCGATCGCCCTCGGGGCAACTGCGGAATGCCTCATGTTCGCGCTGGGATCCGAACTCATCTGGAGATTAATCCTGACAAATTTCTACCTCGGGCTTGGGGTGGCCGTCGTTGTCGTTGGTATCGGAGCCCTTGCGGTTTTTCTCTACCGGCACCGGATACGAGGTTGATCCGTTCATGAACCGCCTTTTCCCTGCTCTCCGGATTGGTAAATCCCCTGCATGAATGTCACCACNNCAAGGATGCCGGTGGGAGTGCGAGGATGCATATATGACCGGAAAAACAGATGGCTGGGAAATATTTCCCTTATGCGGGAAAACAAACCCAAATCCTTATTTTTGGAAAATTGCAAAGTTCCTGCTCATTCATGCCCACCAGTAACCAGACACGCAAATACCTCTCGGTTCTCGCCCGGCATCCGGCATTCCTGGGAGCCCTTATCGGAATCCTTGCAGCGTTTTCCCAGGCACTGTTGATCAGTGCGGGCGGACCCGAAGCGTACGGATTCTGCGTCGCCTGCCACACCCGTGACCTCGTGAACGGCATGACCAATCTCATCGCCGACACTACCCTTTCCCTTGCCGCCATCTCGAAGAATGCGATCCTTCCCGTGATGAGCGTTACAGGCGTGCTCATAGGGGCGTATCTTGCGGCCCGTGTAAACGGCGAGCATAAAATCAGGCGATCGGACCCGAAGACCCATGTGATCTATTTCCTTTGCGGTATCCTTGTCCTGAATCTTGCAATGATCTTCGGGGGATGCCCCTACCGTGCAGCACTGCGGACGGGATACGGGGACATCACCGCCCTTCTCTTCATCGCCACGATGGCTATAGGGGTGGTGCTGGGGACTCTGGTGCTGCTGAAAAGGGAAGAAAACAAGGAGGACAATTAGATGGCAACCGGCATTCTCCCGATGGAAATCGCAGTCTATGCAGTGCCCGTGGTGACTCTTATCCTGGGATTGTTGATCGGGTACCTTGCCCAGCGTTCGGGATACTGCTCGATCGGAGGATTCAGGGATTTTGCCCTCTTTCGCCACACCCGTCTCCTTTCCGGGTACCTGACCCTTATCCTCGCCTCGTTTGCGGGATACCTCCTCTTCTGGTTCCTGGTACCCTCTTCCATGGAACATTTCTTCTGGGCATTTACGAGCGACCTTTTCGTGCCAATCCCCGGCGCTCCTGCCGGCCTTTCCCCTGCTGCATATCTGCTCTTCTCGGCAGTTCCGGGTTTCCTGATCGGGCTGATCGCGGTCCTTCTCGGGGGATGTCCGATCCGACTGACCGTTATGGCCTCGGAAGGTAGCCTCAAGGCTGCATGGTTTTTTATCGGGATGTGTGTCGGATCGATCCTGTTCGCTGCCCTTGTCTCCGGATGGGTAGTAGCGCTCATGAAAACACTCGGGTTTGGTGCCTGATCCGCGGGAGTGTCGTAAATCCATGTCAGGGCAATTATTTTTCCTGTTCTGCGACGCGATCACACCCGAACGGTTGCGCTGGGTCAGGGATTGCATACAATGCGGCGACCGGGACGACCCCATCTCCCACGGGAAGGAACGCGCAGTGCCCTGCACGCTTTACCTGACCGGAGATTCCCTTTTTTCCCTCGTCGAGCCTGCAACCCGGGAGATATGGAGCGAACTCTCCTGCAACCCGCACCTCCGCATCGTCCTGGACGGCAATGAGCTGAAGTTGCACGGCCTCCTGGAGATCGCTGCCTCCGGTTTTCCCGATGCAATAATTACGCCAGGAGAAGAAAAGCCGGATCCTTTCTTTGGGAGAGTCGTATCCGATCTTGGGCAGCAACAGTCCGGGCGGGGGTCGATGGGATTTCTCCTCTGCACAGGACCGTACATGAGCCGGATCCCGGTTTTTGCATTGAGGTTCCTGGAAACTGCCCTTGTTGCAGGTTTTTCTCCGGAACTCTATGCATACCTCGATGGCGTCCATGTGGTGCACAACGGGCAGAGACCAACAGAATTCGAAAACATCGGGAAGGGTATTGCCCGGCTTACCGATCTGGCCGTGCAGAAGGGGAGAACTCCCTGGTTCTCCGCCTGCTCACGGTGTTCCGCGGCCAGGGGATATTATCTCCAGAATCCTGCGACAGGGATTTGCGAGGCTTCATCCTGTATCAGTGCGATGACCATCCGCAATCTGAAGGAGATCCTGGGAAGGTTTCCCTCCCCACATCCGGTTCTGTCCCAGGCGTGCGGCGGTGCCCTGCCCCACAATGCGGATGATGCCCCGTCTCTTGTCGTATTCATCACCAGGGCACCATACTATTCGGAATGGACGTTTGGCGGAGTTTCGCTTGCAATCGCAGCTGCGATGGGAGGGATCTCCACAACCGTCGTCTTCATCGAGCAGGGGATCTATTCGGTGATCGGTACCCACCAGGTCGGATCGGGAGAAAAAATCTTCAATGTCCAGGAAATGATCGAGGCAACCTCCGATGTCCCGGACCTGCGCTTTGTCGTACATGCCCCGTCGCTCTTTTCCCGGGGCATTGGGAACGATACGGCGCTTCCCGGAGTCATGCCGGTTGGGGATGACGACCTGTCGGGGATCGTCCGCGGAGGGTCGGAGCCGAATACTATTCGTAGTACCAGGATCTTGTTATTCTAGCATTCGGGTGAAACAATGAAACCGCAGGAGATCCACGACTTTACCGACCTTACCTGTACCAATCTGATGATAAAACTTAAAATTCTCCTGAAAAGGGCGCAACCCGGACATGAGGTGAATTTTTTTGCCACCAGGGAGCAGGTGGATAACACCTGCGCTCCTTTCTCCAACCACGGTTACAGGGTGGAGTGGGAGCAGGCAGCCGGGAATAAATATAAAGTGGCGATAGGGAGACAATAATCCCCTCCCTCTCATATCCCTCTTTCAACACTCCCTCGGATGAGCAATCACCTTACCCGAATGATTCCGTTTGGGATTCGGGACAGTCGTGGATTGCCGGTATAAATACCATTATTATATCTCCATTTTATCAGAGTTTGAGGTAATGTATGGCAACTGGAAAATTTGAAGTCTATACGGATAAGGCGGGAAAGTTCCGTTTCCGACTCAAAGCCTCGAACGGTGAGATCATTGCAGTAGGAGAGAGTTACAGCTCCAGGGCTGCCTGCATGAACGGGATCGAAAGTGTGAAGAAAAATGCCGCGACTGCGACAATTGTGGAAGTAACCGAGTAATTTCCCATTTTCCTACACAACTTTTTTACCTGTTTATTAGATTGGATGCCGGATCTATTCATTCAAAAACCCTGGATCCGGACCAATTGACTGGCTTGTCACCTCTATGCCAGGAGGGAAATCCACCTCATTCGCTCCCGACAACCTGGTTCCTGGCAAGGAATCGGAGGAGATTTTGGGCTTATTGTCTCACGCGCCTCTTTTTTTTTAAGGTGCATGTGGGAACAGCTCCCGCAGATATCTATTTTTACATTCGTTCCCGTAGTATCTGTGAATCACCCTCGCCCGCTTCGAGGGATAACCTGACAGAGCGATGCCATGGAACTCACCCTCCTTTACGATATCTTGATCATCTTCGGGCTCTCCCTCCTGGTTGGCCTCCTCTTCAACCGTATCCGCATCCCGCCCATGATCGGGTTCATCGTAGCAGGGGTGATCGCCGGGCCCTATGTACTTTCCCTCATAAGGAGCCCCGCCCAGGTGGATCTCCTCGCCGAGATCGGCATCATACTACTCCTCTTCTCCATCGGCCTCGAATTCTCTTTCCGGCAGTTGTGGGAGATCAAGGAGATCGTCCTGAAGGGGGGGGCCATCCAGGTACTCTTCGCATCAGCCCTCACCATTGCCATTGCGTTCCTTACCGGTAGCCCCTGGAACGAGGCAGTAGTGCTCGGGTTCGTGGTCTCGCTCTCCAGTACCGCGGTCGTACTCAAAATCCTCCATGACAGGGGGGAACTGGACAGCCCGCACGGCAGGCTGGCGCTGGGAATCCTGATTTTTCAGGACCTTGTCGCCATCCCGATGATGATGGCCATCCCTTTCCTTGCCCAGGTGGAAAATGGACTGGGGGACCCGCTCTACCCCGTCCTGGTAAAGGACCTGATCCTGGGAGTGGTTCTCATCGCGGCAGCGAAGTGGGTCATGCCCTGGCTCCTCTTCCAGGTTGCCAGGACACGGAGCAGCGAGCTATTCTTACTCTTCGTGGTCTCGGTCTGCTTCGGGATCGCATGGCTTGCATCCTTTGCAGGGCTCTCCCTTGCCATGGGCGCCTTACTCGCCGGGCTTCTCATCTCGGAGTCGGAATTCAGTCACCAGGCTATCAGCAGGATCGTGCCTTTCCGCGATATCTTCACGGCATTCTTTTTTGTGTCTATTGGGATGCTGCTCGACGTGGGATTCTTCCTGGACAACCAGGGGCTTGTCCTCTTCTTCCTGGCACTCGTTGTCGCACTCAAGTTCCTGACCGCGGCGGCAGCGCCGGCCATCCTCGGGTATCCGATGAGGACTATTATCCTGGCAGGGATCGCACTGGCCCAGATAGGGGAATTTTCCTTTATTATTACCCGGAGCGCCCTTGGATTTGGCATCCTTTCTCATGAGGTGTACCAGGTCTTCCTGATTGTCGCACTCTCCACGATGGCACTCACCCCGTTCCTCATCTCAACCGGGCCTTCGTTTGCCGGGTACCTGTGTTCCCATACCCTTTTGCAGAGGCTCTTTCCCGCCCGGTGCCGTTGGGTTCCTGAGGGGGAGCGTGTATCCCGTTCCGGTCACCTTGTGATCATAGGGTACGGGGTGAACGGCCAGAACCTCTCCAGGGCAGCCAGGATGGGAGGGATCACGTATGCAATCATCGACATGAACCCCGACTTTGTCCGACGCGCATCCAGGGAAGGGGAACCCATTATTTATGGCGATGCCACCACCGAGGGAGTGCTCGATCATGCGGGAATTGAGACTGCCCGCATCGCGGTGGTCGCCATCAACGATCCGGTTGCCACCCGGAGGATCGTGGGGCTTTGCAGGCAGAAAAACCCTGGAATCTTCCTTATTGCCCGCACCCGCTACCTCATTGAAGTCCCCGTCCTCCGGGAGATAGGAGCCGACGAGGTCATTCCGGAAGAATTCGAGACATCTGTCGAGATCTTCACTCGTGTGCTGCAGGAATACGGTATCGCATGGGGGTCGATCGATCGCCTGGTCCAGGACATTCGTGCAAACAGCTACCAGGCACTCCGCAAGGGCATACCTCCACCCGGCGATACCCTGGAAATTCCCGGCATGGAAGTCAAAGAAGTAACGGTCGGGAATGGGGCCCGGATTGCAGGGGCGACGCTTGGTGGGATTCTCCTGAAAAAACGGTACGGTGTAACGGTCCTGGCGGTCAGGAGAAACGGGGCCCTGATCCCCCATCCCGACGGTACCTGTGCTATCCATAACGGGGATCTACTGATCCTGACAGGGACCACTGAGAAACTGGAGGAGGCCATGCATCTCTTTTCCCCGAAATCTGACGGACAGGAAGAGTAAGGGACACTTCCGCGAATCTCCGCCTCCCGTCTTCGCACTCCTCTTCATCACAGTAGTGACGAAAGATCCGTCGTGGAAAGATACGGGTTTTTTAAGCGCCCTTCGACTGTGCTCTTCTGGCGAGCAGCAAGATGGCAGTATTTTCGAGATTCCACCTGGGGGTATCAATCTATTTAAAATCTCAATACAAATTCCGGATGCCCAGTGACTGGCGAGAGGAAAGAAAATGCCTTCGTCAACATCCGAAATAAAAAACTCCGCAGTGCCAAATCAGGTAACCGGGTGGAGATGCGTTGTGTGCGAGTTTGTCTTCGAGGGTGTCGCGCCACCGAAGGGGTGCCCGAGGTGCAGCAGTACATCAAGGGAATTCGTGCCGCTGAAGGATCGTGTCAAACTCACCTACGATGGTGAACCCTTCGATGTCCTTTTGATCAACGGCAGCACTCACCGCGCCAATAACACGGGATACATGGTGGACCTTGCGGAACAGGAACTTATCGCACGCGGAGTGAGTTATCGCCGCTACAACTTAACAGAATACACTATCGATCACTGCTGGTGCTGTTATAGCATGAAAGCCGAGTTCTGCACCTATCCGTGCAGGAATCCTTCCGATGACATGCCTGCATTCCACGAGATGCTGGCGGCATCAAAAGCGGTCATCGTGGCCTCCTCGATCAACTGGAACAATATGTCAGCCAGGCTCAAGGACTTCCTGGACCGGACCACCTGTATGCAGAACCTCTTCCATCTCAATAAGCAGGGACTCACTCAGGGTAAGATTGCAGGGATACTGATCTGCGGCCACGAGGACGGTGCAATCACAACCGCCATGGATATCTACCTCAATTTCCAGCAGATGGGCTACATCCTTGCCCCGTTCGGGATCGCGTTCAGGACCCATGGATCCCAGTTCAACAGCAGCACGGATGCGGAATTTTTCAGGAACGACGAGATGGTGATCGCCGATACCAAAGGTGTCGTCCGGAACGTGATCGAACTGATGCAGCTGGAGATTGAACCGCGTCTTAAAGATAAACTGGTGCCTGTCTCGGAGTGAAACGGGCGTTGAATCGTGTACCCTATTCCTGGAACCCTTCTGCCAGATCCGCAGTATGGCGAGAAGGGACTCGGCAGGATCCTTCTTAATCAGGGTTCCGATGATCACTCGGTTCAGGTTGAGGGTTTCCGAAGAAAGCACAGGGCCGGAATACCCGGCATACGGATTCGAACGGGCAAGAGACACCCCACTTTGCGGAGGAAGAGAGTCCCTGCTCTTTTCTTACCCGCTGCGGTACTTTCTCCTGGGCACCTGCAGCTCGAACCGGGCCCCTTTTCCCGGGGCCCCGGTCTCACGAATGGAGATCCCGGTGATTGCCAGGATCTCCCTTGCTAAAAAGAGGCCGAGACCCGTATTTTTCCCGTATCCCTTCTCAAAGATCCTCTCCTTCTTATCAGGGGGAATTCCGATCCCGTCATCCTCAACAAAGACGGAGAGCCCGGAAGGACCGGTTTCGCAGCGGACCGTGATCTCAGTCACCCGCTCCCCATGCCGGATGGCATTGTCTACGAGGTTGAAAAAGACCTTCTCCAGCATCGGGTCCGCAAGGATCTCGGTATTGTTGCAGTCACAGGTCAAGGCAATATGTTCAGGATTCATCTGGTCGACTAGCCCGCTGATTCTGTACCATTCGGGAGAGTTCAAACCGAGTTTTCCGTATGCGTTTGTGAAGTCGATCTGCTGCATGATCACCGATCCCGCAGAATCGATCTTCGACAGGAGATCTTCAATGGCGGGATCGCGGTTATCCATCATCGCTATCTTTGCATATCCCCTCATGATTGAGACCTGGTTGGCCACGTCATGCCGGGTGATGCTGCCCAGGAGGTTGATCTTTTTATTCGTCTCGAGAAGGAGCTGCTCTTCCCGCTTTCGTTTGGTAACGTCAAGGAAACTTACGATACTTGCGATCACACGGTTCTGCTGGTCCAGGACAGGATTTCCGAAAATCTCCAGCTGCACACGGGTTTCGTCGGGCCTTACGACAACCATATCGTCCACATGGCTGCTCTCCCCTCTCATCCCCCGTACGATCGGCATCTCCTCCGTGGGATATTGTTTGCAGCTGCCGGCCTGGAAAGCCTCGTAGACCCGGCCAAGGTTCTCTTCGGTTGCATCCGGAAGGATTCCCCGCCCGAGAAGCCGGGTCGCCTCCTGGTTCGCGACGATCGGCGTTCCCGAAGGGACTTCAACCATAAAAATGCCTATTGGGACCGTATCAAGGAGAGTATTGAGGACCCGGTTGCGGGTATCGAGCTCGTCGGTCCTTGTCCGCAAGGCCTCCTCTACCCTCTTCTGCTCCGTGATATCACGGGAGATGCCCAGCACCTGTGTTATCTCCCCCGACTCGTTGCGGACCGGCATGAGCGAATGATCGAACCAGAGCATCTTCTCATGCAGGCCGAGTTTGCCCGTGCTTCTAATACCCTCCCCGGTCTCGAACACCTTCCGGATGGCCCGCAGTTGACCCTCCGAGATATCCGAAGGGAACAATTCACTCCGTTTCCGTCCTATCAGGTCTCCTGCGGAGATCCCGAACATCTGCGCGGCGCTATTGTTCACGTAGGTAATCCTGTCGTCCCGGTCAATGACGAAGATGAGGTCCCGGGATGCTTCGGAAAGGCTCCGGTACCGCTCGTCGCTCTCCCGCAATGCCCGCTCAGATCGTTTCCATGCGGTGATATTCCCCATGGATACCTGTGCACCGGCAAAGGCACCATCGTGCATAACGGGCAGGGCATGCACGTTGACGTATACTATATCCCCGTCCTTTTTCCTGATCTGCATCTCAAAATTTTCGATTGTTACTCCCCTCTTATTTGCCCGGAGGGCATTTTCGAATGCAGGTCTGCTATCCGAAAAGATTGTCGAGTATACGAATTCCACCGGTTTTCCCACCAGTTCTTCCGGTTCATAACCAATGATCGACCGTGCGGACGGGGATACATAGGAAATACTCATCGCTTGATCGAGGATGAATATCAGGTCAGAAGAACGCTCGGCCATCCCCCGGAACCGCTCCTCGCTTTCACGAAGCGCCTCTTCCGCCACTTTCGTATCGGTGATATCCCTTCCCACCGACTGGTATTCGATGAGTATCCCGGAGGGGTCAAAGATTGCACGATCGCTCCACCGCTGCCAGCGTAGTCTGCCATCCGGCATCAGGATCCGGTGTTCGATGGTATCCACAGGATTGTCCCGTGTCAGGGATCCGAAGAAACGTCTCACGCGCTCCCGGTCTTCGGCCGGGATCAGAGGCTGGAACCTGTGCCCCAGGATCTCCTCCCGCGCCAGTCCGAAATAACGGCAATATGCATCGTTGACAAAGACGTGCGTGCCGTCCGGCAGGAACCTCGAGATGAATTCGGTCTGGTCTTCGACAACATTCCTGTACCGCTGCTCACTCTCCGCGAGGGCTTCTTCAGCCCTTTTCCGCTCGATCGCGACCCCGATCTGGGTGGCGATCGTCTCGAGGGCAACGCGGGATGTTTTCGAGATCTCAGAGAGAGTATGAGAGGAGACTTCCAGGCATGCAATACTTCTGCCGCCGGACGTGATCGGAAGAATGGCGATTGCCCTCAAGCCTTCCGCTGTCTGAATGTCGTTATGGTCTACTCCCATTGCATCGAACGGAACCCAGACCGGTTTTTGTTCCATTACGATCTTAGCATTTGCAGAATCTGCAGTATACCGGGAGGCGCTTGCGATAAATCCGCTGCCAAGGTTCCGCGAGAGGACGAGATCCGCGGATCCGGTCATTTCATCGATAAAGTAAAAACCACCGGAATCCATCCCCGAAATTTCTATCGCTGAACTAAGGCAGGTATCCAGCGTCTCGTTCATGTCAAGGGTTTTCTGGAGCTTGAGACCAAGCTCGAACTGGCTCTGGAGAATAGATTCCTGGCGTTTCCGTTCGGTGATGTCACGGAACGTACCCTCGAGTCCGAGAACGTTTCCGGAAGGATCAAAATAGAGATGGCTGCTGGTTGCGACAATTACGGGTGTCCCATCCTTCTTCTTAAGCTGGACTTCGTAGTTGGTTACCTTCCCCTCTGTGTGTATCTCTTCAAGGAACTTTTTCCGGTCCCCGGGATTCGCATAGAAATCGTCTGCAATGCTCCTACCCAGGCATTCGGATAGATCGTCGTATCCAAGCAGCGCCGCCCAGGACCGGCTGGCCTTGATCAACCTTCCTTCCGCATCACTCCGGTAATATATATCCTGGATCTGGTTGAGCAGGTTCGTATATTCATTATTAGCGGAGATGAGGCTCTCTTCGGCCGCTTTCCGTTCCGTCATGTCGGTGAGAAAAGAGAGAGACGCAGGGTTCCCTGACCAGGTCATCCGGGTCGAGTTGATCCAGACCCATTTTTCGTGCCCGGCACCGGTGATGATCCTGAACATGTATCCCGTATAGGGGGTCTCTCCCTTCATGCGCTGGATGTGGCGACCCATGACCAGCTCGCGATCGTCAGGATGGATAAAATCCGTAAAAGGCCTGGAAGTGATGACATCGGCCGGACGATCGAGAAGATTGATGAGAGCAGGATTGATATTCACCATCCGGTCTCCCTGTGCAACAAGGATGCCTTCTGTCGCATTCTCAAAGAGGAGGCGGTAATTCTGCTCGCTCTCCCGTACCCTCTCTTCTGCCAGCTTGCGGTCGGTGATGTCAACGAGGATGCCCCGCACCCCGACGATCCTCCCGTCCTGGAGAACCGGAGAGGAGTAGATGGAGGCAGGGAATGTACTGCCGTCGCTCCGCAGCTCCAGGTATTCCTCGCTCGAATGTTTCCGGGATCCACCATTGAGTATCAGCCGGAAGGCTGTTGCAACCCGATCCCGGTCTTCCGGTGCGATTATTTCCAGAACATTTACTCCCGACTTTATTTTCTCCTCGGTGTATCCGAACATTTCGAATGCAATCCGGTTGGCATATGTAACGTTACCCCCTGCATCCGCTTCATAGACAACCTGGGGCAACATATCCGAAAGCTCCCGGAAACGTCGTTCGCTCTCGTTCAATGCTTCTTCCGCACGTTTTCGTTCGGTGATCTCCCGGATCGATTCGATTGCGCCCACAATGGTTCCCTGCGTGTCATAGAGGGGCGAAGCGGTGAACCAGAGCGCAGCTCCTCTGCCTTCGTGGAAGTGGGGGATTGTGATCTCCGAGAATAGGTTCTTCCCATCCTTCTGGATATCCTGGTACTTATTGGCAATGGCAGGGTCATAGTCGAGGACGAGGTCGATGAGAATCGGGCGTCGCTCATGGTAAAACGGGATTGCATACTCGTAATTGCCCTTTCCAAGCACCTGTTCCGATTTGACCCCGGTCATCTTCTCCATCGCACGGTTCCAGGCGATCACCACGCCGGAGGTGTCAATCGCAAAGGTCGCGTCGGGCAGGAAGTTGATGATGTCCGTCTCCCTGCGTTCATGTTCGCGGACGCTCGCTTCCGCTTTTTTATGCAGGATGGCCTTATGGACCTTGTGCGCCAGTTCGGTGAACTGCGATACCGGTTCCCCGCCTTTCTGGATGTAGAAGTCCGCACCCTCGTTCAGCGCCTGGATAACGACTTCCTCGCGTCCCCGACCCGTAAAAATGATGAACGGAATCGGATTGCCGGATGCCCGGACCTGTCGCAGAAATTCGATGCCGTTCATGTCCGGCATCTGGTAATCGGAGATGATGGCGCCGTACACCCCCGAACGCAGGATTTCCAGCGCTTCAGTGGCTGAAGTGACCGTCTTTACACTGAAAATGCCGGTATTCTCCAGGAACAACTTTCCAATCTCGAGCAGCCCGGGTTCGTCATCCACATATAAAATGGAGATCATCGGTGTCACGCTCCTGGAAAAATCCTGTTCCTTCATACACGCCCCCCCGCCTACTTACCTGATCGGTATAATACTACATATTATTCGTTTTTTTTTAAAGGGCGATGATCAAGGCAGTCCGCCATGGGGATCAATTCCGTATCTTTTTTTATTTCCCGTATCGATTTTATCTCCACATGACGTCACGTTCCGGTATTTACCGAAAAGGCGCATTATTGATCCTGCTCCTTGCTGCAGCCATCCTCATCGCCGGCTGCACAACGCCATCCGGCAGCGCAACAGGTACGCCGACACCTGCAGTTCCTGCAGCAGCAACTCATGCACCCGCCGCCACCACGACCATGCAGCCGACGGAACATCCGAATACAACCGAAATCGCAGCCATTGCCGCATCGTTTGCAGGCCGGATCGATGGGAATGCATTAAAAGCTGCAACACTGGAAGGGCCGAACTCGACCCCGTATGCAACTGTGCTTTCGCAACTTAAGGGTATTCAAGCAAACGACAGCCGGCTGGCCTATGTCTACACCGTCCAGCAGCAGAACGGCACGGTCAGGTTTGTGGTGGATGCCGCCTATGGCACCCCTGAGGGATCCGATTTCCTGGAGCCGTATCCCGATGCGGCAAAAGAACTCTTGGTCCCGGTCACCGCACCGATCTCAGCAGGGCCCTACACCGATCCCTGGGGGACCTTTGTCAGCGGTTACGCCCCGGTGTATACCACAACGGGCGAGGTTGCCGGCATTCTCGGAGTCGATATCAGGGTTTAGGCTGACAAATTCATTTTTTTTCTGCAACCGCCCTTCCTTCAGTAGAGCATCCGTGGGAACTCATATAGAGTGTCAATAGTTAATTTGCAGACAGGGGAGTCCTCCGGTTTTTATCATTCAGTCCCTGGATCGCCGGGAAAAATTTCCTGTTTCGATTCTATCCCCTATCAAGATTGCAAAGAACGAGATGAGAGAAAATCCCCTAAACGAACACGGGGTCTTATCCCGCGACTTGGGTTCGATCCAAATTATTATCTTCACCTTGACCTATTGTCCAACATGGACTCAATTGTAGAGAACCTTATGAAACAGGTAGGGACTGGAGACAACCTGTCCGCCATCAGTAAATCTGTCGGAGGAGATGAGAAGGGAGTTCAATCCGCCCTCAGCATGGGGCTGCCAATGATCGTGGGCTCCATGGCAAACAGTGCGTCCAAACCCGGTGGGGCCGATATGATCACGAAGATGATGGGGCAGATGGGTGGCAGCAACCCCGTGGACAACCTCAGTGGTTTCCTGGGAGGTTCAGGAGGGGCCGCCGGCGGATCGGGCATGGCAAGCATGCTGCTCGGGAGCCAGATGGGCACCATCCAGAATGCAATCTCACAGAAGACGGGACTTCCCCCTGCAGTCGTCGGAAAGGTCCTGGAGATAGCGACTCCCATGGTCATGGGCTATATCGGCAAGATGACCGGGGGTAAGCAGATGGATCAGAAAGGGTTGACCAGCCTCCTTGGGGAACAGTCGAATATGGCCATGCAGTCATCGCCCGATGCTGCAAACATGGCCAAGCAACTGCTTGGAGGAGAGGAGAGCAGCAGCGGAGTATCAGGCATCTTCAAGAAATTCCTGGGGAAATAGCCGGATTACCAATCACGTTTGTGAAAGCAGGGGAAGTACGAGGATATAAATATTCATTTCCGTTTCCGGACAGTTACTACATCGCCCAGGCACCAAAACGCCGGCATGTTCACCAGGGCAGTTCACCTCGTCGCAATCGACCAGTTCTCGTTTTTTTTTCGTCCTGTGACAGGAGATTCGAGAGAATCCCATTACAATCCCCTTGATCGGTGGCATTTCACCGGCGAGGACGTTAAGGAACGAACCCCTCCTGGTTTCTTTCATTGCGGTTGGCATCTTTCGGGCATCGCCGGGAATTATTTCAAGAACCCCAATTCCTCTTGAGGAAATGCTTTATACCGGCCAGAGAATAATCAGAAATATTATCCGTTTGTCAGAGGACTCTTCATTTCAGGGGCGAGACCATGGTACGAGGAAAAGACATTCCTAAAGCGATGAGATGGAGGATGGCCACCCGCGTGCTCACCCGCCTGGTAATGGCTCTTGGCCAGGACCAGAGAAACGACCTCGATGTTCCATCGTTTCAAAGAAGGATGTGTTCGGAGATCGCGGAAGAGATTCACACCCTGGCCGACCGTTATCAGATGCCGCGGGATAATTCCGCAGACCTTGTCCAGACTCTTGGTGCAATCTCGGTCATCTTGTTCGGACCTGAATTTGAAACCCGGTATATCGAAGGATTTCCTGAAGAAGCCGTCATCAGACTTACCGAATGCGCGATGTTCCGGGAGGAGGGTACACAGGCTGCCTCTTCACCTGCGGTAAACAGGGTCTGTCGGACGTATGTCAAGCATGCAATAAAAGCCCTTAACCCTGAATTCTCCATCACGGTAACCCGGGCCAGATGTAGCGGAGATCCCTTCTGCGAGATGATAATCGCAAGAAGAAAATCCTGAATATTCCAAAACCGGACTCGTGCAGAGGTTATTATTGAAACGTGGGAAAAAGCCTGATCTCCATTAACGACCTGAGCGATTCCCTGATGAAGAATGAGTCTGAACCACAAGAAGCCATTTCCTGGCATGCACTGCCCTTACAGGAAGTCCGGGAACTGCTTTCCACTGCTCCGGAAGGCCTCTCGGAAGGCGATGCACGGGCAAGACTGGCGCGATACGGAGCGAACCGCCTGCAGGAGGAAAAATCAGCAGCCTGGCCCTTTTCCTTCGGCAGTTCAGGAGCCTACTCATTTATGTCCTGATCGTTGCGGCCCTTATCGCGCTGGTGGTCTCCGACATCAAGGATTTTCTCATCATCGTCTTCATTATTGGCGTAAACAGCGCCATCGGGTTCTGGCAGGAGCTTAAGGCCGAAACTTCCCTCGACGCACTGAAGAAGCTGACTGCCAGCAGGGTAAGGGTCCTGCGGGAAGACGCTGAAAAGGTGATACCTTCGGAAGACCTGGTTCCGGGTGACTGCATACTCCTGTCCGAGGGAGATCTCGTCACTGCAGATATCCGCCTCTCCGAGGGTGCCGCGCTGACCGTGGACGAATCATCCCTGACCGGGGAATCGCTGCCGGTCACAAAAGACCCTGATGCATTGGTTGAGGTAAATGCCCCCCCACATGATTTTCGGAACAGTCTGCTATCCGGCACGTCCGTGGTGCGAGGACATGGCAAGGGATACGTGGTCCGGACAGGGCGGAGCACCTATTTTGCCACGATCGCCGAACTAGCACTGGAACGTCCCCCGGACAGCCCGTTCACAAAGGCGATCGGCAATTTTTCAAAACGGTATATTGCGCTCCTCCTCGCGATATTCGCGGTTGTCGGGACCTTTGCCTTCCTGCAGGGTCGCCCTCCTGCCGAGATCGCCTACCTTCTGGTCGCCCAGATGGTCTCTGCGGTTCCAGAAGGACTCCCCATCGTTGTAACCATTATTATGGTGGTCGGTGCGCTTGCGCTCTCGAAGAGAAAGACCCTCGTCCGGCACCTTCCTGCCGTGGAAACAATGGGCAGCGCAACTGTGATCGCATCGGACAAGACCGGTACGATCACCGAAGGCACCCTGAGCGTCCACGAGGTCTTTGCCTTCGACCGCGAGGAACTTGAATTAGCCGCTGTCCTCTGCAATGATGCCCGGGACGGCTCCGGGGATCCAATCGACGTCACACTCCTCCGGTGGGTAGAATCCAGGGATCGCATCCGGGAGGAGAATCCGCGCATCTGGGTTTACCCGTTCGATACCTCCAGAAAACTGATGGCCACCGCAAATTCCATCGGGGGAAGGGAGCGTTTCTTCATCAAGGGGGCATACGAGGAACTGAAAACACATGCGGATAACGATACCCCATCTTTTGCAGAACTGGAACGGCAGATCGATAAGATGGCAGCTAAGGGTTTGCGGGTGCTGGCATTCGGCGCAGGCTCGTGGATGGGCGAAGACCCGTCCGTCTGGCGTTACCGGATTGTCGGGATCATTGGATTCGTCGATCCTCCCAAACCGAGTGCTGCGGAAGCCGTCCTGACGGCACAGGCGGCAGGAATCCGGGTGGTGATGATTACCGGGGATTACCCGCTGACGGCCAAAGAGATTGCCCGTTCGGTCCACATCTGGAACGACGGGGACATGCTGCTCACCGGCCCCACGATCGAGTCCATGTCGGACAATGAACTTGCAGTTGCGCTGAAAAAAACAACTGTCTTCGCCCGGATCCTGCCTGAACATAAACACCGGATCGTGAAGGTCCTGCAGGAGCAAGGCGAGATCGTTACGGTTACCGGTGACGGGGTCAACGATGTCCCCGCACTCCGGGCGGCGGACCTGGGGATTGCAATGGGATCCGGCACGGAGGCGGCAAAGAGCGCGGCAAAAATGGTGATTGTCGACAATAACCTTTCCGTGATTGTCGATGCCATCCGGAACGCACGCGTGATCGTTGACAATATCCGGAAAGTGATCTATTACCTGGTCTCCACTTCGGTCACGGAGATCGTTCTGATCAGCACATCGATCTTTGCGGGTCTGCCGCTGCCGCTCATGCCAATCCAGATCCTATGGGTGAACCTTGTCACAGACGGCGTACAGGACAAGACGTTTCCTTTCATCAGGGAAGAGGGAAACGTGATGGCCCGCCCCCCAACCCAACCTTCCCGGCAGTTCTTCGACAGGAAGCAGATCCGGCGCATCATGACCTTCGGTATCGTTATCGGAGGCCTTGGGACGGCATTATTCTGGTATCTCCACGGAATATACCCGTACGAGGTAGCAGTTTCGATCATGTTCACCTCTTTCGTCTGCCTCCAGTGGTTCAACGGGCTCCAGGCGCAGATGGAACATGAGCCGTTCCTTCGGGATATCCGACGAAGCATTAGGATCAACCCGTATGTTTTTCTTGGGATCGGCGCGGGTGCAGTGCTCCAGATGATTGCGATCTATGTCATTCCCGGCGTGTTCGGCATAGTTCCCTTAGCCCTCGAACACTGGGGATACGTGATCGCCCTTTCACTGGTTGCATTCTTCATCGTCGAAGCGATCAAATGGCTGGAGTTCGGTGGCAGTCATCCTCCGGCCTGATACGTGCCATGACCCCGGACCAGGGGAAGCGTTCTGATTCTGCAAGTGCCGCCCTGAACGTGTGTTCCCGTGAGAGGGATCGGTCGGATACCAGGAACGGCTTGCCCGCTTACCAGGGCGGAAAATATCCCATTATCTCCTCCGGGCGCCATTTATTGAATGAAGAACGATGGGTTATCCCGCGGATGGCCGGGAGATCATTCGGTTTCCCCTGCACCGGCCAGATAGCAATAAATCTCAGGTTATATTCCAGCTTCTATCGCAAGATACCGCAGATGCGGCTGCGGAACTGTATACCGATGTGTTTCTCAACGATGAACCGATGACCTGCCGTCACGGAATTGCCCCCGGCAGATTTCTGCCGTATGCACGCTTTTATCTCCGTTTCTGCTCGGAACAACAGCTGTACAGTCCTGAAATAATTTCTCATAGATCTTTGCTTACGAGCACATGAACGTTTCATCATTAAACTCACCACCCAAAAACACGGATACCGATACCGAAGATGGCCTCTTGAGGTAACCGTCTCCAGAACGCGAGATTCGGAGATTCAAGATTATCGAAATCC
>DAEV01000055.1 GCA_002509495.1 Methanolinea sp. UBA473
AATCAGGAACCTGCTGGTACTCCTCGAACACGTTCAGAGTCCGCAGAAAACCGGGAACCCTGGTGCTCCTCAAACCCGTTTAGAGCTCGCGAAAACTGGGAACCTGATCTACTCCTCCAGGGGCTCGCAGGGAACCAGGAACCTGTGATACTCCTCCAGGGGCTCGCAGGGAANNTACTCCTCAAACTCGTTCAGAGCCCGAAGGAAACCGGGAACCCTGGTGCTCCTCAAACCGTTCAGAGTTCGCAGCGAATCGCGGATTCCGGGGAGGGGGATGTGGAGAATCATAGAACGACCGGGGACTTGGTTCGGATCGCCCGGGATACTTGGATTCGTTCCCGTCGGGCAGGCGAATCCCTGCCTGGAATCCGGCCAGATCCGCAACTCGCCTGGAGATCTGGGGGAACCTTCGTTGAGAGCCCCACGATCCGGCGACCCGTTGTTGGACATGCTGCATTCGCTCGGGAGAAAAGTACCGGTCTTCGAAATGGAACCTGCAGGCCTGATTCGGGTCTCCTGGAACACATGGGAAAGATGCTCGGGGTCCTTTCACAGGGGTGTAGGGTGTGGGAAGGGTTCGGGATCCGGATCATCCTTTTTGGGAACTCCGGCAGGCCGGATCTTTTAAATGAGCCGGATCAGGAACCACCCGGGGATCGTTTGCGGTTTTAATGCAGGAGGGAATGCCGTGTCCCTCTCATTGTGCGTCCGGCTCTTAGAATACTATCCGTTCGGCAAGGACCAGGAGAGGGCTCCCCCCCCATCCCCCGGGCGAATGCCGGCGATTCTCCGTGAATTCATCCATCCGATTTATTTTATTCCCACACCCTCGTCGACGAAATGTCCAGCCCCCTTAACCCGGGATCGATCTTTTCTTGCGAGGAATTCGAAAAAGCGTGCGGATGAGATCCGGGATCTCACCATGCTCACCGGGGATCTCCATTTCAAGGGGATCGAAGGGGCTATTCTCGTTTAAACCCCACGGATCCCGGTTCATCGGTGCAGCGGGAGGAAACCACGTGCGGAGCATTCCGGAAAGGGAGGGGCCGCTGTTAATTGCTGTTCAGCTCGACAGCCACTCATCCTGTTTCCCGTCCGGATCGACTGGAAATGCCCTGTAATTTCCAACGGAGAAGAATCAGGGCATTGCAGATCTAAGCGTAGTCAAACGATACGATGCCGGATACCGGGCATTCGCTCGGGGAACAGGACTTCCGGATGGTTGGCGACATCCCTCATTGATCGGCATTTACTCCCTCCCCCCGCCTGGAAACGGTGGTGGCGATCCGTTCGACCAGATCACTTTCACCCTGCCTGCCGGGGGTTTTTATCCGGTCTTCCCTACCTCTTCTTTGTCTGTATCGATGCCACCTTACGATGCAGACCCGAAAGGTACAGAGAGGTAACACTGCCAGTCAACAAGATACCTGGAATGACGTGGATCCCGGTACCCCCTGTTCCGGGAGTCCCCTCTTTTCTCTCTGTTTCCCCTGGACCCTGAAACCAAAATAATCGATTTTCATCCGCTATTTGTGAAAAAACAATTGATTCTTACTGTTTCTTTGCCTGTCATGGTGACCGGGTCAATTTTTGATAAACTATATGTTGCTATATAATATCTTGGGAACTCATCATTCCGCAATCGCAAAACGGAGACCGGGTGAAGGAGTTTTCGTTACGCTTCCAGAAGAGGGGGCCGCTGGCGGCAGACGTAAGGGCTGTGGATGATACCCCGCGGGACACTCCATAAAGTGACGATTGGGATCTGAAAAGAGTAGGTGGCCGGAGCTGCGACGGAACGAAATTCTCCGTTGCGGGAGAATACCACCCACGGTTCGGTAAGGTGCATCCCCCGTATTGCCGGGCCGGAGGCCTGTATCTCACCCGGGTATCGCATTCCAGGACACGATCTCCCCCCGTTCCCGGGAATCCCCGTCAAATCCGGTGATCACAACTTCACCGATCGCCCGATTGTGATGACTTGTTGGATTGGACTGAAACGGACAGGAGTTATTTCCTGTTCCGGAGCACCCGTTCCATCCCTGCCAGGGTCTCCAGGGCCTCTGCCTCGTTCATCTCCGGGTCCCTGAAACGGGTAAATTTTTCGCACATCAGGTCCGGGCATCTTCCGCAGTGCGGAAGCGAGCGCTCATTCATGCAGCAGTCGTATACCGGGCAGCATTCGACGCCCGCGTATCCGATCCAGAATGGTTTTCCCTCCGTCGGTTTGCATCCGGCACATTCGTTTCCGCGGTGATGACAATCGCTGCAGGAATACCCGCACGGATTTTCTATCTTTTTCCCTGCCATGCGTTCGAAGATCTCCTGATAACAGAATAACGAAATGGCATGCATGCTGAAAGTGTGGGAAAGATCCGCAGGAGCACCTTCTTCCGCTCCGGACCCGTGTGAGATGGGGGAGTTTATGGAAGGCCGACCGTAAAGCCGATCCGGGCAGCCGGTTGGTAAGAGTTCCGGTGATGCCAGGGGAAGTCACTTTTCGGAGCCGGCTCCCAATCGGAAGATCTGTCCCGCTACGTATTTTTGGATGGAGATAGAATGCTCTATACCTCAGGACGTTCCCTGACATTTCCCGGGTGTTTCCATGATCACCGTCTTATTCGTAGATGACGAACCGGCACTCCTGGACGTTTCGCGGCTCTACATGGAAAAAACCGGCGATCTGAAAGTGGAGCCCTGTTTCTCGGCAGAGCAGGCCATGGAGATGCTGAAGGCCCGGGCGTATGACGTGATCGTTTCCGACTACGAGATGCCCGGGATCGACGGGATCGAGTTCCTGAAAATCCTGCGAAACCTTGGAGACTTCACCCCTTTCATCATATTTACCGGGAAAGGTCGTGAACACGTGGTCATCGAAGCCTTAAACTGCGGGGCAGACTTCTACCTGCAGAAGGGTGGGGACCCCCGGTCCCAGTTCGCAGAACTCATCCACAAGATCCGGCTCGCGGTCCAGCGGAGGAAGGACGAACAATCGCTGCAGATCACCCGTTATTCTGTGGAAAAAGCTTCGATCCAGATCTACTGGCTGGACACGTCCGGCCGGTACATCTATGCCAACGAAGCCGCCTGCAGCGCTCTCGGCTATCGCATCGAGGAGCTTCTCCTCCTCACTATCGGGGACGTGGATACCTCGATCTCACGGGAGGAATGGGGGCGGTTCGTGGATCGCCTCCGCAATCACGGGTCCATCGTTCTGGAATCCCTCCATCTCACCAAAGATAAACGACTGGTTCCCGTGGAAGTTGCCTGTACATATTCGGAGTTCCAGGGCCGCGGGATCATTTTTGCTTATGCACGCAGGCACAGGGAACCCGCAGGGACTGTGAACGCACCTGCCGGAGTCCGGGGGCGCTGCAGGGCACGTTCCGGGGGGTCCCCCCGGATGTTCTTCGAGGTGACGGATTCCGGAGAAATTGTGTTCTGCAACCAGGCGGCGGCCGACCGAATCCGGGATCGGGAGAATCCGGGGAATTTCCTCCCCACAATTCTAACGCTCTTCCCTGTGGAGAACCGTCCGCTGGTTTCCGGGATTCTTGACAGGGTAGTGCGGGAAGGCCCGCCGGAGATCCTATCCATACCCTTTTCCCAACGAGGGGACCCCCCTCTGGAAATTTCTTTCCAGGCATCCTACCTTCCTCCGGCAGCAGGGGTCCCCCATGTGATGCTCAGGGAGATGGAGACCTCTGAAGGTATGGGGTCTTTCCAGGAATCTGCCGGTCTATCCCCGCTCGGGCTGATGCTTCTCTCCGACACGATCCAGGGATGCAATCCCGAAGCCTGCCGGCTCGTCGGACATCACCGCCCTGATCTGGTCGGGTCCACACTCCTTGACCTCTCTCCTCCCTATCAGCCCGACGGCAGGGAATCCTCCCTCACCCTCCTGGAAAGATTCTACAGTGCCGGCACTATCCAGGCCTGTACATTTCCCTGGGTGTTCCGTTCGGAATCCGGCGAGCTCCGCCCCCTATACATCACTGCGACCCCGATCGAACACCTGGGAAGGAAGATGTTCCTGGTCGCCCTGACCAGGCCACGGTTGGACAGGTAGAGCGATCTCCTTCGGGGATCGTCAGGCGGATCCACCCCGCCAACGATTCTGCAGGAGTATCCATCCTGCACCGTTCCCCACACTCAAAATCTCTTCTAAAAATGCCTTGATTGAACAGAGAAGATAAAATTTCATTGATCCCGCGTTTATCGCCCCTATTAGTATAAACCTCATAATGCTATATACTAGGAAATCATCATTCTGATCATCGGGGCATTGAGGAACAGCCCCCTGCACTCTGGAGATCTTCTATGCGGACTCAATTCTCGCAGGACGACGTGAACAAGTACCGGAAGTTCAAGAAGGTGGACGGGGCCACCTACAGGAAAGTGAACCAGTTCCTGCGGAAACGCACCTACATCACCGCCAGGGAATGGGCCATCGCAAGGCTCTGCACCGATTTCCGCACCCGGAGCGGCGCAGAGATGACGTTCATCGGGCAACGCCTCCCGGAACTCGTGCCCTTCATGACGGAACCGTATACCCCCCAGGCGGTGAACCAGGCCCGCAACTCGTTCAAAAAGAAGGTGTACAAGTCCGGGGCGACATTTTTTTACGGTGCGATGTGCGGGTTCCTCACCAGCGAAGAACTGGATGACCTGCTATTCGAAGCGAGCGAAGTGGCCAGGTTCCTCCTCGAAGTCGAGCGGACTTCCCTCGATATCGACGAGGAGATCGAGATCGAGGATCGCATCACGGAGGTGATGAGGAACGTGGGGGAATCTGCCGCCCGGATCCTCCATGCGAGAATGCATGAGGAAGAGAGCGGGACAGAGAGCCCGGCCCCCGGTGCGGAACCGGGCCCTCCGGCCGAGGCCGGAGTACGGGACATACCCGGAGATACTGAGGAAGGCGATCCGCATGGCGGAGGAGGATCCGCATGAGGATCGTCCATATTGCCGGGCTTTCGGGTTCCGGGAAGACCACCTTTATCCGTCGCCTCCTTCCCCTCCTGCAGGAGATCGGGCCGGTCGCGGTGATCAAGCACATGGGCCACCACGTCCACGCTCTCGACCCGGGGAAGGACACCACGGTCTTCTTCGACGCAGGGATCGTTGCTTCGGTAGGAATCGATCCGGAAAAGTCGGTCATGGTCGTGCGTGAACCCTCGCTTCCACTCGTGCTCACGTCCGTAAGCTGCCTCGGGATAGAGAATACCGTGATCGAGGGCTTCAAATTCCTGCCCATCCCAAAAGTCGTGATCGGGGACTATCCCGGAGCCAGCGGGGTGATCCTGAAAAACCCGTCCCCCCGGGATGTGATCGGGGCCCTCCCACGGTTCGCAGAATTCCATACCATGGATAGCGTCACCAGGGAGCTCGCGCCGGAATCGCGCGCAGTTGCCGCTGCCGCATGGACCCTTACCCTCCAGGGTGAAATGAGAGAGGTTTATCAGCAATTTTCCCCAATTGAGAAGGAGATAAGAAAGGCGGCCGGGTCGATGCCGGGGCACGTGCGGGTCCGTGTCCGCATTCACCCGGGCCATCTCTTCGGAGGGGAGGATACCGTCCTAATGGCGGTGGGAGCAGATTCCCACGCCTGCGCCATTACTGCGCTGACGGTATTGCGGAAGCATCTCCCTCCTGCCCTCCTTAGCGGTCAAGAGGCACAGTGAGCAGCATGCAACAGAAGAAGCTGGAGAAGAAACTATTCGGCACCAACGGGATTCGCGGAGTGGCAGGGAAAGACATGACTCCAACCCTGGCCCTCTCGATCGGGATGGCCCTCGGTTCGATGCGTCCGGGAACAATCGCAGTGGGACGTGACACCCGGACTTCAGGCCCTGCCCTGGCAAACGCACTCAAGGCTGGACTGCTGGCGACCGGCTGCGATGTCGTGGACGCGGGAATCCTACCCACGCCCGCCCTCCAGTACCTTGTCCGCAACCATTTCGATGCCGGGGCCATGATCACCGCCTCCCACAATCCCCCCGAATGGAACGGGGTGAAGATCGTGGAGGCGGACGGAACCGAGATGGGGGACGAAGAGAGCATCCTCATCGAACGGCGAATCTTCTCGGGGGACTTCACCATGGCCGAATGGGACGGGGTGGGCCGTGAGAGGACAGCAGAGAGTATGGGCGATGACTACGTGGACGCAGTAGTCGGGGCCTTCCCTCCCGGGATCGGGAACGGCATTACGATGGTCGTGGATCCCGGCTGCGGGGCCGCGGCGCGGACAACCTCCGAAATCCTCACCCGTATGGGGTGCAGGGTGTTCTCCCTGAACTGCCAGATGGACGGAACCTTTCCCGGGCGGCTCCCCGAACCCTCTCCCGACGGTCTTTCTCCCCTCTCGGACCTGGTTGTGTCCACAGGATCTTCCTTTGGGATCGCTCACGACGGGGACGCCGACCGTGCCGTGTTCGTGGACGAAAACGGACGTTTCATCGAGGAGAACCAGGAATTCGGCCTTATCGCCGATTTCGTATGCAGGGATCGCAAGGGGGCGGTGGTCACCCCGGTGAGCACTTCACGGCTGATCGAGGTCATCGCCGCGAACCACGGGTGCCATGTCGTTTACACCCCGGTGGGCAGCATTTACGTGGCAAGGACGATGATCGATCTGGAAGCCGGGGGCACCCCGGTCGTCTTTGGCGGGGAAGGCAACGGCGGGCTCATCTATCCCGGGCACCAGCTCTGTCGCGATGGAGGAATGACGGCAGCGATGATGGTAGCCCTCCTCGCAGCGGAACAACGCCCGCTCTCCACCCTGATCGATGCCCTGCCTCCTTTCTTCATGGTGAAGGACAAGATCCGCATAAAAGACGCATCGTCCCTCATCTCGACACTTGAGGCTGCTTACGCCCAGGAATCTCCAGACCATACGGACGGTATCCGGATCAACCGCACCGATTCATGGGCGCTCATCAGGCCGTCAGGAACCGAACCCCTGGTCCGGATCATGGTGGAATCGAGGAACGAAGTCCTGGCCGAAAAATTCTACAAGGAAATCATGGATCATATCAGGACCTGATCCGGAGAAGGACGAATTTTACGGGAACCTTACATGGAAAGGCTCATATGGCTCCCCGGTGATCCCTACTCCAGGATTGGGAAGAGAACCGCGAATTGAGCCGTTGATCGGAACATGGCGCAAGGGACGATGGAGATTCGCATCTCCGGAAGGGTGCAGAAAGTGGGGATGCGCAATTGTATACGCCGCCTCGCAGGGAAGCTGAACATCAGGGGCGAGGTCATGAACCTCTCTGACGGCACCGTCCGCGTGCTCGCCACCGCAGATCCCATACTCCTTGAAAAATTTGTCTCGATGATCTACGGGTGTCCCAGGGCAGTGATACGGGATATCCGGATTAGTCCTTCCGAGCCCCGCCAGTTCGAGGAGTTCGCTGTGGTGCGTCCCGAGGAATAGTCACCGGTTTCCCGGTCTGCATACCACGAAGTCCGTCTTTTTCATGAGGGCGTCCCGGAGCACCATTACCTGGGTTTCGATCAGTTCCTGATCGAGGGTCTCCCGGATACGCCCCGTAAGCCTCTGCATGAGCTCATCCGACAGGACACAACGCGCATCGCTGCATTCGTACTCTTCCGGTAAGAGCCCCTCTCTCGCCATCGAGAAGACGGCACGGTCCACCATGACGGGTTTCAAGGGATCGATGAGGTCGTATACGAGCCCCCCCCTCCCCTTATGGAGCAGCCCCAGGTCGGGGTCAAGGTGTGCCCCGATCATGGCAACGCACATATTTCCATAGAGCATGCCGTACCCGCACGAGAGCATCGAATTCACTACATCCGTATGGGGCCTCGGCAACCGGCGCCGGAATCCCAGCTCGGGGGGTATTGTCCGGGACAGAATTTCGTAGTACATGTCCGCAACGAGACGGTGGATACGCCGGATCTCCTCCATCCTGATAAGGAACTCGAGTTCGTGCTGGCTCTTCTCCAGGATCTCGAGTTCGCCCTCGTACAGGATCTTCTCCTGGCATTCCTCCTGCACCTGCACCACCTCGAGGATACGTGCGTGGGTCGCCCCCTTCGCAAGAGCGAGGGCGTAGGAATGCGCAAACGCCCCGCGCTGGGCATCCCACATAAGCTCGTCGAACCGGTCCCCGTAGGGACGGAGGATTCCGACAGGCTCTCCATCGGCGAGAAAAAAAGAGATGGACGCCCCGGCAGAGAGGAGTTTGGTGATTACCGAGGTATGCAGGGTGTGACCCCCCATCACAAGCAGGTGCCGCACCTGGGAGAGCGGGACCGTCTCCGTCCGGCCGTTCTTCTGGATCGTAAGCATCCGTGGAGTGGCCTTGATATGGGCTCCAAATCCGGATACGAGATACCAGGGAACAGGCATGCACTACCCCATCACGCGTCGGAACCCCCCGGGGATCTGACTTTTAGAAATAGAATCCATTCACAGATGAATAGATCGTTTTGTAGGGAGAACGCGAGGTTCATTGCGGAGATCCATTCACCGGACATCTGCCATGCTATGGCTTGGCAATATTTTTCTCTCGCCGGGCTCCAGATATTTGTGCAATAGCAGGAAAGTATCCCCGTCTCCCGGATGGGACGGGAGCGTTCAGGCGGGCGGCAAACCAAGAAAACTGGAACACCGGGCGGCATGCCCGGGAGAACGGTGAAGGATCTGAAGTATGTTCTGGGATGAGAAGACCGAGACCCTCCCGAGAAAGGATCTGGAGCGGCTGCAACTGAAACGGCTGAAGAAGACGCTGCAGCAGGTCCAGAACGTGGAGTTCTATCGCAAGCAGCTGAAGGATGCCGGTATCGTGCCGGGAGACATAAAGACACTCGAAGACGTGGAAAAACTGCCCTTCACCCGGAAACAGGATCTCCGGGACGGGTATCCCTTCGGGTTCTTTGCCGTACCCCTGCAGGAGATCGTCCGCATCCATACGACCTCGGGGACAACCGGCAAGCCCACTGTCGT
>DAEV01000034.1 GCA_002509495.1 Methanolinea sp. UBA473
TGGTGCGCTACTCGTTTACGGGTGCACATTATTTCCCGGTGGTGATCGATTTCGCAGCCCTTGGAGTGTGCACCCTGGTGTTTACTATCGTGACCATGGTCCTGCACAAGAGGACAATGCCAAAGAGGATGTAAGGAGTCCGAGAGGAAGGATAGGGTATTTTTTTGACTCATGGAAAGGGCATCACCGGCCGCGTTTCCGGGAGAGGTTATACCCGTATTTCCTGAATTCCTCCTCGACGTAAGTCCTTGTATCCGGCGTAATCTGGTAAATTATATAGTTCCCCTGCTGCATCCCTTCGATCAACCCGGCTTTCTTGAGGATCGTGAGGTGGTAGGATAGTTTGGAATCTGCCATTTTAACGATCGTCTTGATCACGCAGACGCAGAGCGGCTGGATCGTGAGGAGGGCGAGGATCTTCAGCCGGACCGGGTCGGCACAGGCCTGGTACCTGCCCTGCATCTGCTCGAAGAGATCATCCGGCGGGAGTTTTTCGACGAGCCCTTCCAGTCCTCCGCACGAACAGAGGGAATCGGCAACCTCATCAGGGATTAAGAGATAATCAAACTCCGTTCTGGGAATTCGTGAACGCGAAACCTGCCTGGCCATTTCAAATAAATATAAACCATTCGTCCTTATACAATTTTGGCATTCATATATGAGAATTCCCGGATGAAGAACACGGAAAAACCATTTCCTGCGGTAATCCCGGTTGAATCATGTCTATCTCCTTTTGTTTTTCAACATCAAAGCAGTGCCTCTTCAATTGCGGAATCATTTCAAATTTTGCAAAAATCCTTTTATTTTATCTACTATGAGTGAAGTGAGCGATCAGTAATCATCATGGACGTAAATGGGATCGACCACAGCCATCGGCCTGGGACATTTCGATCGTCTATCTGGTGAGGAAAAATACCTGCATGGCAGGCAACGAGGGTGAATGAAGCATGACAGAACTATACAAAAAAATGGTCCACGAAGCGATGGCTGCCCAGAGAGCAGACGTCGGGATGGTAAAGAAGAAGCGGGGGCAGGCATTCGTCATCGCGGATGCGAAGGCATACCTCGATGCGGTCAAAACAATGAAACCCATCGGGGACCAGTCAAAGGCGGTCTTCGCACTTCATACCAATTCAGTAAAAGCTCATTTCGATGTCCTCGAAGGACTGGCTAAGACCGTAAGGCCTGAGGACGATCCCTTCGTAGAGCATTACCAGACGCCGGTGGTCATGGAGATCCTCTATGACGAGGACCCTGCATTCAAAAAGAGTGTCAACGCATTTGTGAAAGCGATCGGAAAGTCCGAGGCACTGATCGGCCGGGAATCTGCACGCCGGTATGCAGGGTTCTATGGCCCGACCTGCGTGGTGGACTTTGCCCTGATCCCTGGGAGCACCAGCAACGTGGTCAACCAGGTTTTGAAGACCGTCGAGATCCCGGCAGCCCATAAACAGGCAATTCTTGCGTCGAAATCCTGGGGAATGAACACCTCCTACGGCATCGGGGAAGTATTCGCCCACGAAACCGAGAAGGGTGCAACCCTCGCGGATGCCGTGAAGGCAGAGATCAGGATGCTCCAGGATGTCTACGAGAAGCCGGTCGAGACCCAGGCACGGCTGATGGATGAAGCCGGAATGACCTCGTTTGACTGCCGGAAGTACATGGCGGGATACCGGAAGAAGATGGAATCCACGGTCAAGGCTGCGGTCGATGACGATGTACACTATGGCAACATCGTAACCGTCCCCGCCTACTGCGTGGGGGACATCGCCCACCATATCGCCCAGTCCACCTTCAACATGTGCAAGGACGACGTCATCATGGCGACCATCGAGGCCGCTACGGAAGTGATGGATCTCAATCTGAACAGGGCGGTCCCGAATTTCAGGAACGAATACGATATCCTTTCCCTGGCCACCGGGGCATCGGCATGTGCTGCCGAATACCTGCTCGAGCAGGACGGGTTCAATGCGATCATGGTGGTAGATCTCCTCACAAAGAGGTGGCACAACTATGTCCAGCTCTACCCGAGAAGGGGAGCTGCGGCCGAGCTGCACAACTGTGACTTCATGGACATGATTTACCGGGGATGGAAATATGTCGACAAAGCGCGGAGGGCGCAGAACGGTAAATCCGGTATGCTGAAACCGATGGTGAGCGGTTTCGAGGTCGACCTCTCGCCAATCCATGAAAACGAGGTATTGATGAACCCGCAGAGGTATGCCTATCCCGCATGCGCCATCACCGTGCGTGCCTCTGCGATGCTTCGGCTCTCCGACTATCCGTGTCTCCTGACGAGCGAACCGGTCACCGCGACCCTGATGACCAATATCATCGCCCTGCACAAGGAGGTCGCGGCGGCCCCGGCCAGGATCTGCAAGGACTGTGCTTCGGCAGNNGTCTAGAAAGACGTGAAGGACGTGTTGCGATTCTTATCCAGTTAATCTTTTTAAAAAGAATACACGGGTAATGGTAGATATAACCAAACCAGGAATTGGATTGGCATCACTGGTTCGCTACATTAATCAGGTACATGCTCCAACCATTTCAATTGTATTTGAAATAATTGGAGAGTGAACAATACTGAACGCCGGTAACTCCCTCGGGAACTCTCACCTGGACTGCCCCGGAACACCTCCCGGGCGGATGGAACGGGCTTGGGCAGAGTGCCGTCCGCATCCTGGAAAGGTGAAGCCAACCGGTACTGTATCCCCGCGCAAAGGAACCGCTGACGTCATGACTTGTCCCGGATGCCAGATTGAGGGAACGTCATGACCGAACCTATCCTCGGCTCCCTCCTCCTCGGCTGGGCAACGCTGTTTGAATATCTCTCGCAGCATGTCGTCACCT
>DAEV01000051.1 GCA_002509495.1 Methanolinea sp. UBA473
AAGCCGGGTTTTTCGCTATTCTCCATTGTAATATTAAGGACGGAGACATATCCCCCCCTCTCTATCAATCAACTTCAATCATTTGCAAAAATTGTTGATAACAGATTAACAGCTTAATTCAACTCTCTTCCTTGATTTCGGTCTCCAGAATTACAATCTTTGGATCTGGTAGTTGGAAGATATTTAGATTCTCATCGATCAACCATACATCGATTTCCTTTGTTTTCTTTTCTCGAATTGTTGTGATAACATCTCTACTTGTTTTTCTAGGTGGATAACCAATGTAATAGTTATATGCGAGTATTGGTAAATTATTCAATAATTCTGGCTTGCTTTTAATTTCAGGAACAACCGTATCTTCTATATCATTTCGTTGAGCTAGCCCAAAATATCTGACTTTAAGGGTCTTACCCCGTTTAAAATTGTTTTCTGCGATTCTTATCGCACATCGAAGACCAAGTCTAGCCGAGTGCTTGAAATCGGGATCACTTTTCACTAATGTCATTCCGTCACCCCCGGATACTGAACTTTAATACGCATCGAATTATAAAAGGTAGTGCCCCAAGTTATTGGGACCCCTGTTCCTGCTCAACCTTATCGAGATATCTCCTGAGTGTCGATGAATTTTTCAGCACGAATTTCTGGATGGCTGCTTCCTCAGCGATTGCATCAGGAGTGAGCGGTTCCATACAGTTTCTGCAGTAGTCATCGCCGGGGGGCATGATTTGCGCACAGGAAGGACAAACGATGGGTTCAAGGCGATTGCGCTCTTCTTCCTTTGTTCCCGTCTCCAATCCATAGAATTTCCCGATCTCGGTATCGATGTCCCTGCCGGTCAGGTGCCCGTAGGTACTGATCATGTCAGTACTGAGCGTGCCCCACATCATCAGCTTGACCGTGCTCTCGGGCACACCCTCCTGGAGGAGGTGGGTGATTCGGGAGTGCCGGAATAAATGCGGTGTGATTTTTTTTGTGATTTGTGCTCTCTTCGCAATTCGGCATATCTGCATCGCCACCCCTGCCCTGGTCAACGGTCGTCGTTGTTCGTTGAGGAATACGGGGGAGTCCACTGTAGTGATCCCTGGATAATCCGCCCTCCATGCTGCGAGGTATTCCTTTGCCATGACTAGCCTGATGTAACGGGGAATGGCTGTCTTGAACTTGACATTGACGGCGATCCCCTTCGCATCTGTCTTGAGATCTCCCCAGGTAAGCTGGGCGATCTCGCCTACCCTGAACCCGCCCTCATACAGGGTCATCAGCAAGGCCCGGTCCCTGCTCCACTTGCAGGCGTTAATGAGGTCCTGGACCTCCTTCGGAGTCAGTAGGTCAGAAGCCCTTTTGGTCAGAGTATCCCGAGGAGGATTCTTGATCCTCCGGATTTTCTTTTCGGGGATATCGAGGTATTCGTTCTCGATCATCCAGAAGAGGAATCCTTTGAGGATAACAACGTGGTCGGCTATGGTGTTCTGTTTGAACGGTCTTCCGCGCTGACTCTGGCCGGACCGGAGGGCTTCCATACCGGAATAGATCGAGCCGACGTTGAGCTCCTGAAAGGGCGGAATAAACCTTCGCCAGCTCATGAGCGTGTAGGTGATCTTGTTGCTGCGGGTGACCCCTATCCCTGCAGTTGCCCGTTTCTCCGCGAGATATTCTTTGACGAGTTGCAGGTCCCGGTTTGTAATCTGACCGGAGGCAAGCCCACGGTTGATGGCGGCATCTGCATAATCAGATTTGATACAGCCGATCGTCTCAGCTGTCACAGTTGTGGAAGGCATACAAAAGAGTGTTTCAGGCCGCCCTTAATAAAAAGGGGACCTGAGGCACCGAACCTGAGGTTCCGATGCTGCGGGTGGGATCCGAACCCANNCCCTAACCAACTAGGCCACCGCAGCGCACAAAAGTGCATAATTAAAACGTGGTATACGGTCTTAAAGGTTCTGATATGAGGGCCGATAAGGAAAATGAAGGGCCTCTCAGGGTTTCTTCTGGCTTTGGAGATACGCATTGACCGCACCGGTGATCGCTGCGATCTGCTTGCCCTGCCGCATGGACGCCGCGAGGGTCTGGATCCGGGTCTCCTCCTCGCGGACGTATCTCGCCAGGGTCTTCTGGATGTGTTCCTCCTGGAGGAAATGCGTGTGGGTATCCCCATCCGCGAAGTGCTGGTTGTGCATGATGGCATGATGAAGGGGGAGCGTCGTCTTCACGCCAATGATCACATACTCGTAGATGGCCCGCCGCATCCTGGCGATGGCCTCCTTCCGGTCAAGTCCCCATGCACAGAGCTTGGCGATCATGGAGTCATAGTTGGGGGTGATGGTGTATCCCATGTGGATCCCCGAATCCACCCGGATCCCCGGCCCCCCGGGAGAACGGTACCGGAGGATCTTCCCGGGATCGGCTGAGAAGTTATTCAGGGGATCCTCGGCATTGATCCGGCACTCGATTGCGTGGCCTCGGATCGTGATATCCTCCTGCTCGAAGGGGAGCGTCTCGCCTGCTGCAATGGCGAGCTGCTTCTTGACGATGTCCCGCCCGGTGATGAGCTCGGTCACCGTGTGCTCCACCT
>DAEV01000130.1:0-12193 GCA_002509495.1 Methanolinea sp. UBA473
CGGGGGTGCGAGGGGGCGGAGCCCCTTATTTCTTCTTCTGGGTCATCGACTGGGCTTCACCCTCGAGTGTGGACTTCATCCTGGAGACTGCCTCTTCAATGTCCGGTGTCGAGGTGATCAGGAAGGAATTATCGCTTTTCGGGTCGTGGTAATTGACGAAATACTCGATCTGTCCTTCTTTATTGAATTTGGGTTCAATAATGATCTTAGCCATAGTGTTTCCCATAGATTGTATCTTTTTAATGCTTTGAAATTGCGCTATGTTGTTTGAAAATAACTATATGCAATACAAAAGATACAGGAAATACTGCATTCAACCAGAGGGCTCGTAGATCAGGGGTAGNNCGGGTTCAAATCCCGTCGAGTCCATGTTAGAATATTAGAATAGGCCACCTTCCGGTGGCCCGGGGGTGCGAGGGGGCAGAGCCCCTTCGGTTCGCTAATCGATCCAGTCCAGGAGCCTGCTGACTTTTTCATCCTTTTGAGCCGGCCGGGGCCGATCCTGCGTGCCGGTTCCTTTCCGTTCCTGCTCCCCCCCTTCCAGATCTAACTCAAGATCGTGGTAACCGGGAAGAAGATCGGACTTCGTGTGGACCGGGATCTCTTCCGCAAGGATGATCGGTTTACTGGAATCGGGAGGGGGTGCGAGAAATCCGGCCTCCTCCCGTGGGATTGTGGTACCCTGGTGGGCCAGGAGGAAGTCCACAAAATCTTCCACTTCCTTCCTCTGCCCGGGTGAAAGCTTTGAGATCTTCCCTTCAAGCCCATCCATATGAATGCACCGCCTCTGGAGATTGAGATCTTGCTCCCTCTGCTGATAGTCCCTTCGAACGGATATCCTGCTGCAAGATCACAGTCTCCTATCCTCCCACGAATGGAGGAGGAACAGGACTCTGCAGCTGTGCTCCACGGAGGATGTAAGAGAATATGCTTCGTCCAGGGTTTTTGCCCCGGCAAAGGTTCCGTGCCCCCGAACGATTACTGCCCCTGACAGGGAGAGGGCATCCGCCACATTTGCCGCCATCTCGTCACTGCCCGGCCGGCCTTCTACGACACGAATAGACGGGCAGAACATCTCTCCTTCACTATCCCTCGGGATGATCTCGTCCCTCACAAGGGAAATTGCAACGGCATGAGGGGGGTGAGCATGGACGATCGCATGATGAGGGGTTTTCCTGTATACTTCCCGGTGCAGGCGGAATTCGCTGGACGCTTCAGGAGGCATAGGCCCGGAAAATGGAACGATTACAAGTGAACCCGGGTCATCGAGGTAGGATCCCGCCCGGGTGATGAAGAACCCATCATCCCCGCGGACACTCAGGTTCCCGAAGACGGCCCCGATCAGCCCCTCCTGACGGAGACGGATCCCAATTCGTTTGAACTCATCTGTTAATTCCATTTCCCTGCTTCTTCCGGGACTTCCACTCATCTGAACTGGATCCCTACATCTCTCATCTTGTTGTATCTTGCAATATTCAGGAGGAGGGGGGTGAGGCACTCCACCATGCCGGATACGGCAAGGGGCCCGGCATCGTATGCACGAATCTTCGGGATGCTGTTGACGAGGTCCATCACGACAGTTTTTGCTGCGGCGTCATCCCCGCACACCGGGATCGCGAGGTCGAGTTCCTCTCCTAGAGCGCGCCATTTGTTTGCAGCCACGGTATTGAAGGCTGTGCAGATGCGCGTGCCTGGAGGGAGCAGCCTCCTGATCAGGAGCGCAGCAGATCCCTCTGGTGGAGGGGTAAATACAAAGAAATCCCGCTTTTCCATGGGATTCACCGGTGAAATCACAATTTTTCCGGATAACCCCGTCAGGGTTGAAAGGGTCGATTCAACGTGCTTGAATGGGATGGCCAGGATTACGATATCCGCCATGTCCACAGCTTCCTGGTTCGTGTGACCGCTGCAGGTGCAAGGCAATCCCCTTTCTTTTAAGGCATTGAAGCAGCATACGCTGCTCTCTCTTGCTTTTTCCTCCTCCCGCGAACCAATAGTAACCTCGTGCCGGGATGAGAGGCGCATGGCGATGCCCTCTCCGATGTCACCGGTTCCGCCTACGATTCCGACCCTCACTCAGCTCACCAGCGGGGAGAGCATCGACTCCAGGGTTTCTGCACTTGTGACCCCTTCGAGAGTATGGACCACCTTGCCGTCCTTTTCGATGACCAGCGTGGGCACTACCCTGATCCCGTAGGTATTTGCCATGTCCATGTGCTGGTCTACATCGATCTTCCTGATCTCTACTTTGTCTCCCAGCCTCTTTTTTAAGTCCTCAAGGATTGGCCCCTGCCTCCTGCAAGGTCCGCACCAGTCGGCAAAAAAGTCCAGCAAAACCGGTTTACTCATGTGATTTCCCTCCGGAAATTGTGGATTAAAAAGGAGATAAAAGTTGTTATTGGTTTATTTGGAGAGGATCTCCTTGATAATCTCGCCATAGGCCGGACGGGTCACACCTACCCCGATCACTACCCCGATGATGGTGATGATTGCAAATCCGCGGAGTGTCGAGAGATCCATCAGTGCCAGCGGTAACATCGCGATGATGACCGTCGCCGCTGAGACAAGGATGATCCCAAGCGCCCGCGTCAACCGCTTGGTGTATACCGTGGAAGACGGGACTTTCCCCTCGTGCAGTACTTCGTCGGTAATGATTACCAGCTGATCGATCCCAGTCCCCATCACGGCGATGAGTGCGGCGATACTGGCAAGGTCCAGTTGCTGGATGAACGTCGCGATTCCGAGCAGGATCACGATCTCGGAGATGTTGATGGCCATCATGGGCACAACGATTCCCGCTTCATGGTATCTGAAATAGATCACCGCACCGACAGCGAGGGCAGCGGCGATGAAGGCCAGTGCGCATATGAGTTTGAAATATTCGGATAGTGCTGCAGGCACGTATCCCGACCCGGCAACTGTGACATCAACCGGAAGCGCTCCGGCACGGAGGTGGATCTCCAGGTTCTTGGCGTCTGTAAGGCCGGCATCCCCGGTTCCCGTCGAAGCATAGAGCTGGCGTATCGGCTCTGTCTGGAGTTTTGCAGCCAAATCTTCCGAGAGCGGTGCGCTGTATACTACTTCATCGTCCAGGTACATATCCAGGGCATGGGCTTCAGGGTCGTACACTGCGCCCGTGGCGATTGCGCCCTCCTGGAACTGCTTTGCACCCGCTTCATTCAGCGTGAAGGACACTCCCCACATGAGGCTTCCCGGGGGTTCGTGGCTCGGGACTCCCACCGTATTGATGGTGTCGCCATATAGCACATGCTCGGTCTGGTTCCCGGTGGTGTGGATCCGGATCTCGAATTTACCCTGTTTGCCCACGATCTCCTTGGCCTGAGCAAGACTCACCCCTGCCAGTTCCACACGGATATAGTGGGTCACCCCGTTCAACCCGGTGAGGGGATTCACCCTCGCGTCCTTTGTCCCGAGGTTGTTCAATTTGTTCTCGAGGATTCGCTTGACATCTTCCGCTGTTTCCCTCGATACTCCCTGTTCATAAGAGGTGAGTTGACCGCCGGCGGATGTGAACTCCGCTTCCAGGGTTTCCCGCGGATAATATTTGCGTATCTCCAGTTTGTCCTCCTGTATCAGGTAGATCTCGGCATCCAGCTTCGTCTGCAGGTCCGAGATGAAGTCTTCGATAGGCCTGTCGGTCTCGAACCCTACTACCTCTGCCTGAAACTCCATCTGCAGCCAGGTCCCTTCCTGCAGGTCCAGGCCATACTGCAGGTTCGTGGTAAACTGGCCGTCTTCGAACCTTGGATAGATCGCGATTGCAGAGCCAATGATGAGGATGAGCATCAGAACGACCTGCCAGTGTCCCAGCATGGCCTTCAGTTTGCTCATCGTCCACCCCTCTTCCTGACGTACCATTTTATGATCCCGGCGTTCGTGAGCCAGGTATTCATCATATCAATAAAGAGCCCGATCAGGAGGACCGTTGCGATCTCCCAGATCGTAGTGATCTGGGCAAAGAATGTCACCACCCACATCGCGCCGACTGCGGCGATGGTCGTGGTAGTCATGATGATCCCCGTATCGAACGCTCCCGCAAGCTTCTCCTCGAGCTTGCCCTGGCGTTTCAGGACTCTCATCGTCAGCAGGATATCCGAGTCCACCGAATACCCTATCAGCATAAGAAGCGCAGCGGTGGTCGGCAGGGAAAGATCGATGCCGACGATGTTCATGGCGGCAGCGGTCATGGCAATATCGGCGAACGCGGAGAGCACCACCGCGGCGGACGGCACGAACGACCGGAAGGCCAGGAACACCACTATGGTCATCCCCACAAACGAGATGATCAGGGCGATTAAGGCCTGTTCCTGCAGAGTCTGGCCAAAGGAAGCCCCTATCTGATCGATCTTTGCATCCGGGTACCGTTCACCGATAAAGGTCGCAAGGGACTGGAGGCGGGTATCGTCCATGGGGCCGAACCGCAGCAGTTTGCCGTTGTTCACCCCTTCACCCACGGATAGGAGAGGGTAATCGGAGAATACCGCCTTCAACTGGTCAGGGGTATCGGCCGTGAAGATCGTGGCTGCCGTGCCCCCGGAGAAATCGATCCCCGGATGTACCGGCATTCCGGTGGTGGCCATGGTATATCCCAGGATGGCCAGGGAGAGGATGAGGATCACCACCGGAATGATCACCATCTGCTTTGGGGAGTATTTGTTCACATCGTAGCGGATGAATCCCATATCCCATTACGTTAGGTGTGCGAGGGTAAAATGCTTCGGGAATACCTCGATGCGGTGCATTCCGAAATCCTGACGGGTGAATGGTTGAGGGTATTTCTGTATGTGGTTCCTTCCCGTTTCTTACCACCCTTTATGCCAGGAAAAAATGAAAAAGGTTATATAAACCTTACGGTGAGTACCAGCTCATGAGATCTCCGCATGAGATCAAATCCATTATCGAAGGTCGTCTGAGAAATTATCTTTCAAGGGACCGGACGGGGATCAGGCGGGCAATGCTGCAGATCTTCCTTCGGATCAGGTCGCTTACTATTGCCCAGATATTCGAGGAATTGAACAAGAGGTTCACCATCAGCTACCATTCCGTTGCGGCGATGGTCGGAATCATCGCATCCCGTATCGGGATCCTTCATGTGAACCGGAACAGGGAGGGAACCTGCAGCATTTACCAGATCAAGGAACAGTATGTCGACCTTGTCACGAGGATAGTTGGTTCCACATGAACTCCAGATATTCGGCATAATTTTTTACCCCTTCCGGTAGACGAATGGGGAAGCATGTATGTAAAACCGACCCCCTGCCAGTTCCCGGAAGAGATCACGGTGACCGAGGAAGTGAAAGAATATATCCAGCACAGAGGTTGTGATTTTCGAATTTGCACCTCCTGCGGCGGGCCACTCCTGCTCCCCGTCAGTATGAAGCCTTCCAAACCCACCGATCTTCAGGTCAAGGCCGGGGATCAGGTAATCTTCATCTCCATCCACCAGGCCAGATTCCTGAATTCCATTACCATGAACATGTTACCCCTTTTTCTGGATCAGATGGATGATTCCACAGGTATCTCATGAGTTTTACCGAGATGGAGCACACTGCGGACATGAAGATGCGTGTGGAAGCGGGACGCCTGGATGAACTCTTCTCAGAAGCGGCCAGAGCGATGATGCATATCATGTACGGTGCTCCCGGCTCCGACGGGATCTCCCGTCCCATCCAGGTGAAAGCCCATGATCTCGTGGCTCTCATGCATGCGTTCCTCTCTGAAATCCTTTATATCACTGATGCGGAAGGGCTTGTCGTCTCCGGGGCTTCGGTCCGGGTAAAGGAAACCTCCGTGGAGGGACGATTGACAGGGGAACCGTTCCGGGCGGAGAAGCATCGCGGGGGGCGTGAAATCAAAGGAATCTCCCTTTCAGGACTCCAAATAATCCGGGAAGAGGACACTTATATCATGGAAGTCCTCTTTGATGTGTGAGTGATATGCTCGCAGGCGTCCGGAGGACAGGCCCCCTCGAATGGGAAGTCCCGGTGGGATTCGTTCCGGGGATGCGCGTGCCGGGAAAATTCTTTCTGTCCGATGCTCTTTCGGGGACTCTGGAAGAAGGTGCCGTTTCCCAGCTGGCAAATGTAGCTACAATGCCGGGTATTGTGAAATATTCCCTGGCCATGCCAGACATCCACTGGGGGTATGGATTCCCCATCGGAGGAGTGGCGGCTTTTTCAAGGAACGAAGGCGTGATCTCCCCCGGGGGGGTAGGATTCGATATCAACTGCGGGGTGCGCGTTCTCACAACACCTCTATCCGTTGAATCGCTCCAGAGAAAACAGGAACTTCTGGAACGACTATTTTCCGCCGTCCCTACCGGGGTGGGCGCCAGGAGTTCCCTGCGGCTCTCCGAAAGGGAACTTGAGGGCATGCTCGCATCCGGGGCACGCTGGGCGATCGAGAAGGGCTATGGCATGGCTCAGGATATCGTCCGGTGTGAGCAGAAAGGCTGCATGGAGGAAGCGGATCCTTCGGCAGTCTCGGCAAAAGCCCGCCAGCGAGGGATGCCACAGAGCGGTACACTCGGATCGGGGAATCACTTCCTGGAAATCCAGGCGGTCCGGGAAATTTACAATCCGGATGCGGCACGGGCGTTCGGTGTTGCCATGGGACAGATCTGCATCATGATCCACTGCGGGTCCCGCGGCCTCGGCCACCAGGTCTGCACGGATCATCTCAGATTACTCGAAGCGGCAACGAAAAAATACCGGATAACACTTCCCGACCGCCAGCTCGCCTGCGCCCCTCTGGACTCGCCGGAAGGACGGGCCTATTTCGGGGCCATGGCTGCCTCGGCCAACTATGCATGGGCGAACCGTCAGGTTATCATGCACTCGGTGAGGAACGTTCTGGAAAATATGTATGGGATTGCCCATCAGGAGATGCACCTGGTCTATGACGTGGCGCACAATGTAGCGAAATTCGAAGAGCATGTTGTGGATGGGAAACGGATGCAGGTATGCGTGCACCGGAAAGGGGCAACAAGGGCATTCGGTCCCGGATCGCCGGACCTTCCGGTCGAGTATGAGTCCACAGGCCAGCCTGTGATTATCCCCGGAAGCATGGGAACCTCCTCGTTCCTCCTGCAGGGGACGGCCATTGCAATGGAGAAGACGTTCGGAAGCACCTGCCACGGTGCAGGGAGGGTCATGAGCCGCACGAAAGCAAAAAAGAGCCTTACGGGCAAGCAGGTCAGGGAATCTCTCGGACGCAGGGGCATTCTTATCCGGGCTCCCCATGATGCGGCCATAGCCGACGAGGCACCGGAAGTATACAAGCCTAGCGACGAGGTGGTCCGCGTAGTGCATGAATTGGGCATCTCGAGGCTGGTGGCCCGACTGGAACCCCTCGCGGTGATCAAGGGATGAGCACCAGGACGGGTCTCCTGTGGGACCAGAAGATCACGTTTGCCCGGTTCCTGGAGGAATGCGGGATCACATGCGAACATGTCACACCCCACCTTCTCGCGGCCCCGTTCTTCAGGGGTAATTTTGTTGCCCTCGTGATTCCCACGGGATTTGCCAATCCCGCATATTCCCGGTTGCTCCCCGCATTAAGGGCATCCTCCCGGAGGATCGCCCGTTTTGTCGAGGGAGGCGGGAAGTTACTCGTATTCGGGGCCGGAATCGACCGGGAGGATGCCTATGACTGGCTTCCGTTTCGCGTGACGTATTGCCATGCCCACAGCACCGGGGCCATCACGTGCGAGGATCCCAGCTCATGCGCGGCTCTTTTTGCCGATTACGATCCTTCGTCTATCGAATGCGACGGGGATTTTTCCGGGCACGAGGGCGTAACAATTGCCCGGATGGAGGGGAAACCCGTGTTGATCCGGAAGACTGTGGGGCTGGGAGAGGTGGTCGTGACCACGATCCACGAGTACCCTTCAAGGAAATTTGTCCGGGACTACTGCAGCTCTCCTAAGGAAACATTATTTTGAGAGAAAACACTGGATTTAGTGAGAGAATCCCGATGCATCGATATGTCATTTCCAGAGGATCGGAAGCAGGGGATCTGGAACCGGTTTGCCTTGCCCTGCACGACCTGCTCAGCCACCTTCCCGTTACCGCGAGGTCAGTAGACCATCCGGGGATCCGCATCGAGGAAGGGAGAGTGGTGGACAGGCAGTATTCCGGTCCTGTGCTGGAAGACGTGCTCCGGGAGAACAGGACAAGGAAGGTCACTCCGGAACGTGGAGTCTACAAAGGTGTCCCGGTAATCGTAAGTCCGATTCGCGACGAAGACGGGGAAGCCATCGCAGCAATCGGTGTGGTGGACATTACAGGGATTTTTGACCTGGCCACTCTGATGGAGCACCAGTCGGCCATCCTGAAACAGGTGTGCGGAAAAGATCCCTGCCCCCTTCCAGGGGAGCGGATCGAGGCAAAAAGGTAAGGGCGATGAACGACGCGGCATTCAAAGTCCTGGAAGTGCTGGAATCGCACGATAGCCCGCTCAATGGAGAATTCATCAGCAATAAACTGGGGATCTCCCGATCCGCGGTTTGGAAACACGTAAAAGAGCTCATCACCATGGGGTATGAGATCACGGCGTCCCACCAGGAGGGATACAGGCTCAAAAAGAGCAGCAACAGGCTGCTTCCCTATGAAGTTCACAAGAAACTGCGGACCACCTTTATCGGGAATATGATGCGGTACTATGAGAACACCACATCCACCAATTGGGTGGGAAAGCAGTTGATCAGGGAGCAGGACGCGGAGAAACTGCATGGGTTGGTGGTAATCGCAGAGCAGCAGACCGGAGGGATCGGTCGCCTGGGGCGCTCATGGGTGTCTCCCAAGGGTGGAATCTGGGCCACCATCGTGCTGAAACCAAAAATTCCCATCGACCGCGTCTTCATGATCACCATGGCAGGGTCCATCGCCATCGCGAGGGCGATCCGGAAAGAGTTCGATCTTGGAGCCCTGATCAAGTGGCCGAACGATATCTATATTGGGGATGGCAAAGTGGCGGGTCTCCTCCTTGAACTCTCGGCAGAGGCGGATCGAATCCATTCCTGCCTCCTTGGGATAGGGGTGGATGTCAACGTCTCACCACAGGATCTCTCGGCGATTCCAAACTCTGTCACATCCATCAGTGCCGAAGTAGGGCATGATGTGGACAGGGCCTCCCTCCTCGCCAGGATCCTGAAAGAGTTCGAGAGCCGTTACCTCCTTCTCGAATCGGGAGAGTACGAGTCGATTGTCAGGGAATGGAAGAGCCTTTCCTGTACTCTTGAGCACCGGGTGCGGATCAACACACTCCGGACTACATTCGAGGGCGATGCCATCGATATCGATGAGTACGGAGCGCTGATCATCCGGAAAGATAACGGAAAGATCGAGCGGGTCATCGCCGGGGACTGTACCCAGCAATAGACATATTTTCTCGTCAACCGAATTATAAAATCAGGTTGACGATGCAGTTCCGCCGGCAGCGTGCCCAACTGGTGGCCAGGACAGGAGCTTTTGCTGCGCTCCTGGCAGCCGGGGCATGGATATCCATACCGTTTTTGCCTGTTCCGATCACCCTTCAGACCCTGTTTATCTTCCTTGCGGGAGGTGTCATGGGATGGAGAGCAGTATATCCTGCGCTCCTCTACCTTATGATGGGAGTGATGAATCTTCCAGTATTCCACAACGGTACTGCGGGCATCGGTGTTCTACTGGGCCCCACCGGGGGATATCTTGTCGGGTTCGTATTTGCGGCATTCCTGACCGGGATTGCATTTGAACGTGATTCCGTCTATTGCCAGATCGGAGGGCTTGCAGCAGGAATTGGTGCGATCTACTTTTTCGGGGCAGGGTGGCTCCACCTGTCATCCGGTATCTCCCTCAGTCTTGCAATCCTCATGGGGGTAGTCCCATTCATTCCCGGTGATGTACTGAAAGCAGTTGCAGCCCTCGTAATATCCCGGAGAATCCGGAAGTTGAGGGGGGGAGACTCTTCCCCTCCTTCCGGAAGCGAGACCCGTGGGAGTGGCCTATGATCCATCTGCATGGGATACAGCACCGCATTCTGGAGATCGGAGATCTCAGCATTCCCCCTGGCCACACGGTCGTTACAGGCTGGAACGGTGGCGGGAAAACAACCCTGCTCCGGCTCCTTGCCGGACTGGAACTCCCAAAGGCCGGATCGATCATGTTCGAAGACAGAAAGCCCGGAGACACCGAATGCGGGTGGGTAAATGAATTTCCCGGGAGAAATATGCTTTTTTCCCTTGTCAGGGACGAGTTATCCTCCCCGCTTCGGTTTGCACATATCCCCTGCGACGAAGTGGCACGTAAGGTCGGGGAATGCGCGGAATGGGCAGGTGTTTCTCATCTACTCCCCCGAAGGACCCATACCCTTTCGGGAGGAGAGCAGGTGCTCACCTCCCTTGCGACCGCCTTGATCGGAAGACCGCAGATCCTTGTCCTGGACGAATTCGACTCGTACCTGGATCACGGAACCGCAGATGCCATCGACGAGAAAATCCTCGATTCGGGTGCCCGGTACATTATCCAATGCACCCAGAATCCGGACCTGGCCGCCAGGGCAGACAGGGTTCTCCTCCTGTCCCACGGCAGAGTTCATGCGTTTGGGCCTCCCCGGGATGTATTCTCCGGGCTTGAGCGGTGCTGCTACTATCCCCCCTCTTGGAGGCTTGGCCGTGGAACTGGCCTTTGAAGCGGTGCATAAGAGACGCGGGGACTTCACCCTCCGGGCTTCAGGAATCTTTGGCCCGGGGGTGCATCTGATCAGCGGGAAAGTCGGTGCAGGTAAGTCCACCCTGGCCGCACTTGCCGCAGGGATCATGGCCCCGGACACCGGGACGGTCAAAAAGAATGGTGTCTCTTCCTTCACGCTCTCGCTCCAGTTCCCTGAGTGGCACATCACCGGGAACACCATCGGAGAGGAGATCCTTTCCTGGGGTCTGAACGCGGAGGACGTCCTTATGAGGGTGGGCATGAAAGGGAGGGACCACGATGACCCCCTTGCAATCAGCCGCGGGGAATTGAAACGGCTGCACCTGGCATGCATCTGCATGCGGAAGTGGGATCTTCTCATCCTGGACGAGCCCTTCAGCGGACTCGATTGCCGTCAGAAACAGGAGTTATGCCGCTGGATAGGGGAGTTCCGCTCCGGCATCCTGTTAATCTGCACACACGAATCACACTTCCTTCCCCCCGTGGATTTCCTCTGGGAGATGAGGGACGGTGTTCTCTTCGCACTAGGCAGGGTTCCCGAGGCCCTCGCGGCATGGAAGCAGGCCCCGCCCCTCCTCAAGAGTCTTCTCTGCCAGGGGATACTGCCCCGGAATATCACGGAGGATGACGTGAGGGAGGCAGCATGGAAGATCCGCGGTTAAGGCTTTTTGCTGTAATTGCCATCTCAATCTGCGCCTTCCTCAGTACAGTGGGTGCGCTGATGACCCTGGCGTGGTGGGCGGTTCTTACTCCGGGACCCCGTCTCTTACGCCAGTCTCCTGCACCTCTCTTTGCTCTCGTTCCCGTCGCATTGATCTCGGCTCTCGGAATCGCAACCGGGGGGGATGGATTCTCGTATTTCATACGTATGACAGCGATTGTGCTGGTCGCCTCCTATGCATACCAGGTCCGGAGGCCCGGAGAGTTTCTCCAGGTCTGCGGGTGGATGATGGGCAACCGGACCGGATTTGACCTGGGTCTCTCCGGAGAGATCGGGCTTTCCTCGCTGGAACTTCTGGGAAGGGATCTATCCCGGATCAGGACCGCGATGCAATTGAAAGGAATGTCGCTCTCCTGGAACACCTTCGGACCGATCGCCGGGGGGATGGTCATCCGCCTCCTGTCGAGCAGCGAAGACCAGGCGGATCTGCTGTATACGAGGGGATATTCGGAGGGCGGGACCGCCTGTCCGCGGTTCAGCAGGGGAACCTGGGATTTCGTACCCTTTTTCGCAGCGATTTTCTTTTTAATCCTGTCTTTTCTGGAGGTTCGTGATATTTTTATACTTTTACAGTGAGACATCTAGAGGTTTAGCAGGTGCTCAGATGGATACTGGAGCGGAGCTCGGAAAGGATAGGGGTGGACAGTCAGTATGAGTAAAATTGCCATCACTGACACTACTCTCCGGGATGCGCACCAGTCTCTTATCGCCACGCGCCTCCGTACAGAGGACATGCTCCCTCTTGCGAAACAGATGGACC
>DAEV01000130.1:12249-12439 GCA_002509495.1 Methanolinea sp. UBA473
AGATGCTTCTGCGGGGCCAGAACCTGGTGGGCTACCGCCATTATCCGGATGACGTGGTGGACCGCTTCGTAGAGATGGCACACAAGAACGGAGTGGACATATTCCGTGTCTTCGACGCCCTCAACGATATCCGGAATATGAAGGAGTCGATGAAGATGGTCAGGAGCGTAGGTGCCCACCTGCAGGGGAC
>DAEV01000063.1:0-255 GCA_002509495.1 Methanolinea sp. UBA473
CCTTCTCCACGTGGTGGAGGTCGGGATCGGAGATCATCGGGTTCTCACCCATGATGTACATGCACTTGAGCTCGCCGGGCTTGTCGGCCAACACATCCATCATGACCGTGACTTCGTACCCGTTCTTGCCTTCCGCAATGCCGTCCGGGAAGCCCCAGGCATCGGAGAACTTCTTGTGCGCCGCCGGATCGATGACCTTCTGGTATGCGGTGAAGACTACCGGGAGCGCCCCCATGTCGCAGGCACCCTGGACGT
>DAEV01000063.1:279-659 GCA_002509495.1 Methanolinea sp. UBA473
TGTGCTGGGTGATCCCCATCGAGTACAGGATACAGGCAGACTCGGCCTTTGCAAACCACTCGGTGGCGGTCTTCAGCTGCGCAACCGGGATGCCCGAGATCTTCGAAACGTTCTCAAGGGCATACTCGGGCTTCATGACCTCTGCCTTGAGCACTTCGAAGTCCTTGGTGCGGTTCTTGATGAACTCCTTGTCCTCCCATCCGTTCTTCAGGATCTCCTGCATCATCCCGTTCAGGATAGCGACGTCCGATCCGGACCGGAACTGCAAGTACAGGTCGGCCTGTTTGCCCGTGGGGGTGAACCGCGGGTCGGCATAGATGATCTTTGCGCCGTTTGCCTTTGCCTGCATCACCCTCCGCCCGATCAGCGGGTGCTGCTCG
>DAEV01000063.1:736-14963 GCA_002509495.1 Methanolinea sp. UBA473
CAGGCTTGTACTGCTTGAATTTCTTGGCGATAAGGTCCAAGGCCTCATCCCAGCTCGCCTCTACGAACTTGCCGTCTTTCTTGATCAGCGGGGTCTTCAACCGGTCGGGAGCGTTCACGAACTCGTGGGCGTAGGTCCCCTTCGGGCAGACCTTACCCTCGTTGACAGGGGAGCGCTGGTAGGGGGCAGTCCCCGTCACTTTCCCGTCCGACACTATAAGGTTGAAGGTGCATCCGGTCCCGCAGTAGGGACAGGTGGTCTGTACATATTTCATGTCCATGGTAAAACCTCAATAAAGGAATTTTTCTATATTTTGTCAACTGATATAATTATCGGATTGACTTTGGGATGCTCGATCTCGATGGTTTTTTATTTTTTTTACGAATAAAACAATTTATGCATAGATTGGGAATTGCGCAAACTGTCCCGGCCTGCCAACATTTTAAGGGATACTTTCTTGGGGAAACTATCCGGTAATCTTACACCAAAGTGTATAAGATCCACTGTGCGCGCTCTGATATCCGAAAACCAGCCATGGAAAAGCGCCAAGCACTTACGCTTTGCATAGGTTTATGCCGATTTTCAATGTTATTGTAATCAGTCCTTCCATTGCGAAGGACGATGGTTCCACACAGTGACTGTATTTGAAGATCAATACTCCAAATTCGCCACTTTTTTTTCCGCACCTTCCCAGCGGATTGACCGGACCGGGTAGAATCGTCTTCAGATCCGGAGAAAAAAACAGCGATCTCAAAGATTGAACGGGTAAGGGACTGACTTTTGCGTTGATTCCTGATCCATAAAAGTAGGAGAAGGACGGTGCCCGGCGGAACCGGATATTATTATTACCCTCCATGACAACCCTTAGCATACGGGGTTGTGGTTTGCTCGTAGTGGAAGGTATTACAAAACAGATCGGCGGTCTCGTTGCATTGAAGGACGTGAACCTGGTCATTCGGGAGAATGAGATCGTCGGGCTCGTGGGACCGAATGGAGCAGGCAAGACCACCCTCTTAAACATCATATCGGGTGTCTCCAGGCCAACAAGCGGGGCTGTCACCTTCTTTGGCGAACGCCTGACAGGGAAGAGTCCTGATCAGATCTGCAAGCGGGGCATCACAAAGACATTCCAGCTGGTCCAGCTCTTCCCGGAGATGAGTGCGAGGGAGTGCGTGATGGTGGGATCTCTATTTGGAAACCACCGTTCACCAAGGATGGAGGAAGCCCGCGGGGAAGCCACCAGGCTCCTCGAATTCGTGGGATTCCCACTCGAGAAAGGGGACACCCTGGTCAGGGATCTCAACGTCGTGGAGCTCAAACGAGTGGAGCTTGCGAGGGCCCTTGCCTCTCATCCGAAACTCCTCCTGCTGGATGAACTGACGACAGGACTCACTCCCAAAGAGAGCGATGATGCGATCGAGCTGATCAGGAAGATCCGGGATTCCGGGACCTCCATCCTCATCATCGAGCACGTGATGCGGGTCATCATGGGGGTCTCGGAAAGGATCGTTGTCCTCGACCACGGGGAGAAGATCGCAGAGGGATTCCCATCCGAGGTGGTCAACAACCAGCGTGTGATCGAGACATACCTTGGAGAGATGTGCGCTATCTAGGTGATTCCCCATGCTCGAGATCCGAAATCTCCAGGTCTTCCGCGGAAACCTACAGATATTATGGGACCTGAACGTCGGGATCCGGAAGGGCGAACTCGTCACCCTGATCGGCCCGAATGGTGCAGGCAAGACCACACTCGTCGAGACAATCTTCGGGTTGAATAACAGTGCAGCCGGAAGCATCGAGTTCTGCGGCCAGAGCATCGTCGGGATGCCCCCGCACCGGATCTTCAGGAATGGCCTTGCACTCGTCCCAGAGAAGAGAGAGATCTTCCCGAAGATGTCCGTACTCGAAAACCTCAGGCTGGGTGCAGGAGACCGGGAAGACTGGGAGAACGACCTCGATCATATCCACGGCCTTTTTCCTGTCCTAAAAGAGAGGGAGGCACAGCTTGCGGGCACCCTCTCGGGAGGAGAGCAGCAGATGGTCGCCATCGGCAGGGCGCTGATGTCCCATCCCAAACTTCTCGTCCTGGATGAACCGTCTACGGGCCTCTCACCCCTCCTGGTGGCACAGGTGTTCCGATCTCTCGAGCACCTGGGCTACGAAGGGATGACCATCCTCCTCCTCGAACAGAACGTCCGCCATGCGCTTGAGCTCTGCAATCGCGGATACGTCCTGGAAAACGGAAGGATCATTCTCGAGGGAGAAGCCAAGAAGATCCTGCACCACGAGCACGTCCAGCGGGCATACCTGGGGATTTGAACCGCCGAAGAAGATCCGAACCGGATCTCTTTTTCCGATGTGCCTCAGACCTTATCCAAAAATTCCGTCCTGCGATCCGGACCTGAAAAAGGAGATGATTATGTCCCGGCATCAGGACTTTTCTTTTGTCGCCGTTTCCACCAGCCTGCGATCTTATCAGGAAGAGAGACCAGTCCCTTCGGGAGGAAGATCACCGAGAGGATCAGGATTGCTCCAATGATGATATACCTCTCATAGGTCAGGCCGAACACTTTTAAGCCATCCCATAGGATGGTAAGGACGACCGTGCCGACGACAGGGCCTGCGATCGTCCCGAGTCCACCGAGGATAGTGTAGATGATCGGCCAGAACGAGATATCGATTCCGTAGATTTCCGGCGTAATATACCCAAAATAATGGATTTCAAGGGCACCTGCAACTCCTGCAAGACCCGCACTGATCGCAAACGCCAGGAGCTTGTACCGCACCGGATCGACCCCGGAGACCCTCGCTTCGATCTCGTTTTCCCTGATCGCGAGGAACGCCATCCCGATTTTTGACTTGAAAATAAGATAGATAAGAAGGATCACCCCGGCAGTGATCGCGAGGATGGAATAGTACTCGATAAGGATATACCCGGGAACCTGGCTGCTCACGAGCCGGGGAGACGCTATGCCATCCCATCCGCCTGTGAGGGAGGCGAGGAAACTCACCGTGATCGCCTGGACGATGATTGCAAACCCGAACGTGACCATCGCAAGGAACCACTCCTTGAGACGGACGCAGGTGAGGCCTATCAGAACGCCAATCCCTGCTGCGATGGCCCCGCCCAGGAAGATCGTGACATAGGGGGAGAGGCCGCTCTGGACCGCAATCAGGGTTGATGCATACCCCCCGATGCCAAAGAAGGCTGCATGTCCAAGGGATCCCTGGCCGGAGTAAGCCAGGAGGTTCCAGGACGAGGAAAAGATGATGAAGATCAGCATGAGGATCAGGACATTCAGCAGATAAAGGTTTGCCTCCAGGACGAATGGCAGTACCGCGGCAACTCCGATCACCAGGAGAGAGAGATACCTGATCAGACGTTCCCGGTCCATTCATTCACCCGACTCGCCGAATAATCCCGTGGGTCTCACGACAAGCACAACGATCAGGATGATGAATGAGACCGCGTCCTTCCACATGCCCCCCAGGAGGAATGCTGCGCCGTTTTCCGCAACCCCGTAGATCAGGCCCCCGATGATCGCCCCGGGAATACTCCCGAGACCCCCGAGAATAATGATGGCAAATGCCTTTACCGCGGGAATCGAGCCCATGTAGGGGTTGAACACCTGGCCGCTTACCACCCACAGCGTTCCTGCCGCGGCGGCCAGTGCGCACCCGATCGAGAAAGAAAAGACATCCATCCTTTCCACGTCGATCCCCACAAGCATCGCACCTTTCCGGTTCTGGCTTGTAGCCCTCATCGCCCTGCCAGTCCGGGATCTCTTAAGGAAGAGGTGAAGACCTGCAAGGATGATTGCCGTGACGACTATGATGATGATGTAATCCAGCGGGACGTTCAATGGCCCGATGGGGATCGAGATGGATGCATAAGGACTCTGGATGCTCTGCCATTTGTCTGTCCAGATCAGGGCCGCCAGGTTCTGGAAGAGATATATGAGGCCCAGGGAAAGGAATATCTCGTTCAGTTTTCCGGTGCCCAGGATCGGCCTGAAACAGAATCGTTCCACCGCTGCTCCGATCGCTACGAGAACCACCATGGAAAAGAGGATGATGACATACGGGTTCAGTCCGGTGAGCGCAAACACGGTTGCGGTAACATAGGCCCCCACCATGAGAAACTCCCCGTGGGCAAAGTTCACGATCTTCATGACCCCGAAGATCAGGTTCAGGCCTGTGGCAAGGAGGATGTAGATGCACCCTGCGTAAAGACCCCAGAACAGGATCTGTAAAAATATCTCGAGCTCTCCCACTACGCATCCTTCCTCTATTGATGTATCAAGCTGTAAAGAAATTTATAGTTGAGTTATGCACTGCCTGGTTTATACCAGTCGGGCAGCACAAAGGATGTGTCTTTCAGGGCATCCGGCCAGACGATGACAGGCCTGCACTCGTTCACGGTCGGATCCCAGATGAGCTGTTCCATGTACAGGTCGAACCGGCTCTCCCGGAAGTCCTTCGAGAACGAGATGGTCCCGTCGGACATCGCTTCGACCATCTGGGGCATGGAAAGGGTCCCGAGTGCCTGCCGTATGGCATCTTTATTAAGGGTCCCGGCGTTCTCGCTCACCTTTGCAGCGATGTAAATACCTTCGTACGTGGAGGCCCCCATCATGTCCGGGAAAGCTCCCCACTTGTCCTTGAACTTGTTCTTGAACGCCATGGCAGCATCCGCGATCGGACCTTTCGGAGCCGTGTAGGGTGAGAACCTGCTCTCGATAATCGAGTATTCCCCGTAATTACCTATGCCCTTGTAGTATTCAGGGGCGTCGTTGTTCTCCGGCACAAGGAAGATCGTATCCATCTGCACGTCGCGACGTGCCTGGGGGAGCATCTGGGCCATTTCGTTCGGGAAGACGACCGCATACACCACATCCGGATTGGTTGCCTTGATGGAGGTGAGCACAGTCCGGAAATCGGACTCCCCCATCTTGTAGCTCTGCTGTCCGACGATCTCCATCTTCAGCTTGTCGTTTGTGATGGTATTATTCATCGCCGACAGCCCTCCCTTCCCGAAGGGGCTGTCCTGGTAGATGATTGCCACACGCAGGTTCCTGTCATCGGGGAATCCGAACTTGGCATTGATCGCCGGGCGGATGACCTGATCGATAAACCACGTGGTATACTGACCGTAGGAGTCCGTAGTCGGACAGTGATGGAAGATATAACTGGTATCGATATCCGTCCGGTGGGTGATGATCGGGCTTGACGCTCCCGTCACGATGAACGGTACCTTGTGATCTGCGACGATCTGCTCGTACGTCGATGTGACTGCGCTTGAATAGCCACCGACAAGGATATCCACCTTATCATCGGTGATCAGTTTGGTGACCGCCTTCTGCCCTCCCTGCTGGGTGGACTCGTCGTCACCCTGGATGAGCCGGATCGGGATTTTCTTGTTGTATTCCTTGATGAATACGCCCCCATCGGCATTGATCTCATCCGCCGCGACAACCGCGGACTGCCACATATTCTTCCCCACGTTGCTCGCAGGGCCTGTCATGGAGACGATCACACCGATCTTGATCTCTTCTGGTTGTGTCGTCTGGGACGGCGTCTGCTGGGTGCACCCTGCAAAGAGGATTGCACCAATCACACATGCAATAAATAGTACCGCGTACCTCATGGGATCAGCCCATCCATGCTATGCTATAGCATGGCATAACTAAACGTTCTGTTCCACTGGATAATAAATGATATGAACTTTCCCTGGGATCATGGGTTGTCCTGGAGCATTTCCGGGGGATGGCTGGAGATCCTGGCGCAGATGGAAAAGTGTTAGACGATATGCAGCCCGGATAGAGATCATTTCACCAAAAAATATTCAAAAAACACGGATTCGGACACGGCGGACAAACCATGGCTACCACCTCATTTGGTGCATCTTACGACTCAAGACATCATTACAAAGATATAGATCCGGAGATCCATGATTTAGCCAATAAATCCAAGTATTCAGAAAAGAATCACGGAGATAGAGGTTACATGAATTCCCCCCCGCATCCATATGTTCATGGTCGATCCGGGCGCGAATCGGAAAGGCTCCAATTCCAGGCCTCGAGACTTGAGGATCTTCTTCACCAGGGCACCTGCTACCCGCCAGGTGCGAAGGTGCTGGAAGCTGCCTGTGGCGTCGGCGCCCAGACGCTGATTCTGGCCAGGAACAGCCCTGGCGCAAACTTTGTATCCGTAGACATTGCCCCGGTTTCCCTCGAAGAGGCCAGGAAACGCCTGCGTGAGGAGGGAATTTTCAATGTCACATTTCAACAGGCAGATGTCTATGACCTCCCCTTTGATCCGGAAAGTTTTGACCACGTATTCGTCTGTTTCCTCCTTGAACACCTCCCTGACCCGGTCCTTGCCCTGGAAAATCTCAGGAGAGTCCTTGCTCCCGGAGGGACGATCACGGTGATCGAAGGGGATCATGGATCCGCCTTCTTCTTCCCGGACAGCCTTCACGCCCACAGGGTGATCGGGTGCCTTGTGGAGATCCAGCGGAAGATGGGGGGCAATGCCATGATCGGGCGGGAATTGTGGCACCTTTTGAACGATGCGGGTTTTTCAGAGGTTGCCATCTCCCCCCGGTTCGTATACGCAAACGATGGGCTTCCCGAATCCGTGGAGGGTGTTGAGAATATTTTCATCGCCATGATAGAAGGCGCACGGGACCACGCGGTTTCGATGGGTATGATCAGGGAGGATGAATGGGAGAAGGGGATCCGGGACCTGTATCGGACCGTGGAGAGTGGCGGGTCGTTCTGTTATACATTCTTCAAAGCCACTGCCGTAAAGTGAGAGTCAGCGGGACGGCTGCCGGTTTCCATTTCGGTTCTGAATAAATCCATGCGAACCGGTACAGGATCCAACCGGGGTTCGTTCAAACCCGGCATGCAGCATCCATGCGACAGGAGGTTTCGGATATACTTAATGGTTCAAAAAGTGGAAGGACGAATAAACATTATAGGAAGGGAGACTCAATGTCCCTTCAATCTTAGTGGTATATGTGGTGGATCGATGAAGGAACCTTTGAATGCTGAAGAGTATCGTAACTCCCTTGACCCGGCCCAGGTAGAGTGCGTAACCACCGATGAATTAAAGCCCCTCGAAGTGATTATCGGGCAGGACCGCGCAATCAGGGCTCTCAATTTCGGACTGAACATCGCGGAGAAGGGATTTAATATCTACGCCTCGGGAGTTCCCGGAACAGGGAGGAAATCGGCGATCAGGAAATACCTGGATGAAATTGCCAAAACCAAAGCCAGGGGAAACGACTGGATCTATGTGAATTGTTTTTCCAACCAGTACGAACCCAATGCCATCCAGCTCCCTCCCGGGATGGGCAGGCTCTTTTCGGAGGATATGACATCCTTCATCAGCGAATCGAAACGGATCATTCCAAAAGTCTTCGAGAGCGAGGACTATGCCAACCGGCGCGAAGCGGCGATCCGATCCATCGATGCGGGGAAAGAGGAGACGATCGCCCGGATCAATGCCATTGCAGGACAGATGGGATTTTCCATCCAGCCCGGTCCGCAGGGGCTCCTCACGATTCCGGTAAAGGATGGAAGACCGCTCCCCCAGGAGGAGTTCCTGGCGCTTCCCGAAGAAGAGCAGCTTGATTTCCAGAGAAGGAGAGAGGAGCTTACTTCCGGGCTCCGGAATACCTTCCGGCAGCTTCGGGACCTTGACCAGAAAGGCAACGAGATTATCGTGAATCTCAACAAGGAGGTTTCTCTACTCGCAATAGGTCATTTGATCGCGGCTTTTCGGGAGAAATACGCAGATGTCCCTGAGATCCTCACTTATATCGAAACGGTCCAGAACGACATCCTCGAGAACCTCCCCCTGTTTCTTGGCGAAGGGCAGCAGCCGCAGGTCCCGCCCCAGTTCCAGAACCCATACTTCCAGGAGCTCCTGTTCCGGAAATACCAGGTGAATGTCATCGTGGACAACTCGAAGCATGACGGCGCCCCGGTTGTCTTCGAACAGAACCCCACCTACCAGAACCTGTTCGGGAAAGTCGAGAAAGAGGTTCAGTACGGGATTATTTCAACCGATTTCACCATGATCCGACCTGGATCCATCCACAAGGCCAACGGCGGATACCTCATTCTCCCCGTTGAGGAACTCTTCAGGAACCCCCTGGTATGGGACGTGCTCAAGACCACCCTCAAGACAGAGAAAGTAGAGATCGAGGACCCCGGAGAGAGGATGGGTTTCATCACCGCGAAAGGCATCCGTCCGGAGCCTATTCCTCTCAATCTAAAAGTGATCCTGCTCGGTACACCCATGATCAACCAGATCCTCTACACGCAGGACCCGGACTTTTCCGAACTGTTCAAAGTAAAGGCCGAATTCGATACGAGCATGGACAGGAGTGAAGAGAATGTCAAAAACTACGCAGTATTCATCTGCACGTTCTGCAAGCGGAACTGCCTGCTGCACCTTGACAATTCGGCAGTGTCGAGAGTGGTGGAATACGGATCGAGGCTCGTGGAAGATAAGCGGAAACTCACCACCCGCTTTGCCCAGATCGCCGATATCATCAGGGAAGCCAATTACTACGCCACCCAGGACAAGAAAGAATACGTCACCGGAAAGGAGATCGAGAGGGCCATCGAGGAGAAGATCTACCGTTCGAACCTGATCCAGGAGAAGATCCAGGAGTACATCGCAAGGGGAATTTTCCTGATCGGAACAAGGGGGAAAGAGGTGGGGCAGGTCAACGGGCTTTCTGTGATCAGTCTTGGAGATATTGAATTCGGACGCCCGTCCCGGGTTACCGCAAGCGTCGCAGTGGGACGGGGTGGCATCATGGACATCGAGCGGGAGGCAAGCATGGGTGGGCCGACCCATACCAAGGGAGTTCTCATTTTGAGCGGGTACCTCTCCCACAAATACGCCCAGGACAAGCCACTCTCACTTGCAGCGCGGCTCGTATTTGAACAGAGTTACTCAGGGATAGACGGCGATTCCGCCTCCAGCACCGAACTCTACTCGATCCTTTCCGCACTATCGGGCCTTCCCATCAACCAGGCAATCGCAGTGACGGGGTCGGTGAACCAGAGGGGCGAGGTCCAGGCAATCGGAGGGGTGAACGAGAAACTCGAGGGATTCTTCGAGGTCTGCAAGGCGCAGGGGCTCACCGGGGAGCAGGGGGCCATGATCCCGGCGAGCAATGTCCAGAATCTCATGTTAAAGGAGGAGGTCGTGGAAGCCGCGAGGAAAGGAATGTTCCGGATCTATCCTGTGAGCACCATCGACGAGGGGATCGAGGTTCTCACGGGAGTGAAAGCCGGGGAAAGAAGGGTTGATGGATCCTTTGAGGAGGGGACCGTGAATTATCTGGTGGACCGGAGGTTAAAAGAGATGGCCGAGACCCTCAGGACGTTCAGTAATCCGGCGACCTGAGTGCCGCAACGATCCGACGGCTTTTGTGCAATGAGAGTGGACCCTCACGCGATGGGGATATAGATCTCGGTCATGATCTCATCGGGAGCGACTTCCCGGGGATCGTTTGGGTACACTTCCCGGATGGGACCGGCAATCCGTTTTTTATTCTGGTCTATCCAGGAAAAAAGCCGTTGATATGCAGGACCGCACGCCTCGTACGGCCCCCGGTGGACCAGCTTCGCCATCGTTCCTCCGGCGAGAATATACCTCCTGATCGCACCTTTCCCCGCTGCTGTGCCTTCCACGGGCCAGGCGATCTCGATATCTGCGGTCCCTTCCTGATCCGCCTTCATCGCCTCTTCCCGCGAGGTTTCGTGCATCACGAAGATTGGCGGCCCTGAGACCGTGATCCCCTTTTCCATTGCATACTGGATGATGTTCATGATCATCCCCGGGATCTTCTCGTATTTCCCGCGCTCCCGCATACCGAGAACCTGCAGCGGAGGGACTTCAACAACCAGAATCTCTTCCATGAGTACATGGACAGGATCTCCTGTGATAAAAAATCCAGCCCTGCGGAGTGAAACAGAAGGAAAAAAGTTCAGATATAGTGGTTTCTTCGCAACCAGTCAGCCTGAGGGGGCAGGTAACGGTACGAGATATCGCACTTTTCATCCTGGAAACTCCAGGGGGTCACGATCAGGATATCCCCTTCCCGGATCCAGGTCCGTTTCTTCATTTTTCCCTTAATCCGTCCCAAACGGGTGACTCCGTCGATGCACTGGACACGGATGTGATTTCCACCCATCATAAGCTCTGCCCTGGCAAATTGCTCCCGGTTCCATTTCCTGGGCAGGCGCACACGTATGGTCTGGACTCCCTCTGCGCCTACTTCCTCAACTGCAATCTCATCGCTGTTGTTCTTATTGGGATCATTCCTAATCGAATCCACTCCTTGGCATTAAATAAAGGGCGCGAGACAAGAAGAAAGTATGGATGGATGAAAAAAGAAGGATCCGGTGAGGACAAAACCCGGGAATGCCGCTGAATTCCAATCCTCCAGTATTCTCTGAAAAATCTTTTAAGCCTCCCCGGTTACATTCCCACAATGGACCCGTCGTTCCTCGTTCTTGTGATCATTGCCGGACACCTATCGGCCTGCAGCGCCAGCGGTTCAGGGTTGACCGCTGTTCTCGGAGACCAGGTTGCACTGGGCGGCGATGCACCCGGAGCGGACTTTCGTCTTCCTGTTCCTGACCGGGCCGAATCTCCCTTTAAACGGAGTCCGACTGGACGATCTCTCTACTCCGGTGGTCACCGGGAATCCCTCCAGCTTCACGCAGGCCACCGCCGCAGAAGATCGGTGGTCCTGCACATGGAATACGCGGATTAGGGGGCAACTCCCTGATTCAGGTGCGAATACAATATTCGAAGGTTACGACACCCCGCGGCAGGAATGATCTGCAGGGCGGGGATTACGCAACGATCGCAGTAACACTCACACTGCCATTGCCGGGGGTTCCCCCCGTTGGAGCCCTTTCGGTGCGATCCGTCCCGTCCGGGGCCGAACTGAGGATCGAAGGTACCCTCCAGGGCACTACACCGCTGGATCTTACCGGGGTGCCGGAGGGGAACCATATCGTCGAAATTTCCTTGCCGGGATACAGGTATGGCACGGAACTGCAAGTATCATAGCGGGGAAGACAACACCACTGGAACCTGCCCTGTCGGGAATACCCCCGCCTCCACGCCCCGAACAACCGCTTCCACCCTACCAGCAACCACTCCCGTTGAGCCGATCTCAATGCCGTTCCCATGGACAGGAGTTGCAGGAGCATTAGGTATTGCGGCCCTCTGGATTCACGTCCGTAAGGGCAATTAACCGGATTCACGGGCATTCCCCGATGAAGGTGGGTAAATCCGGTCCTGCCGGCAGAGTGGCAGTCACATCGCTCACGCTCCGGGGGATAGCCCGGAGGCACAGGCTGTGCGAACTTAATACCAATCCGATGATATTTTATTGTACTTCACTCCCGGGGTGATTTGCACTGGCAAAACTGGATGAATTTCTCGAACCGCTCCACCATGGCGTCTGGGAGGTCGTCGTTCCCAGGGAATCCGTTGATGCAGCCCTGGACGTAGGCTGGAAGAAATCCGCAATCAATGTACCATCCCCGGGGACAATCGCCAGCTATCGGAAAGGCCGGTATCACGTGCACGAAACTCCAATGGAATGGCGGGTCCACCTCGACCGGTATGATCCTGCCAGTCACCCGCTCATGCACATAGCGGACGATGCGCCCCTGCTCCTCATGATCGGCAGCACCTTTGTAACCCTCCTCATGGACACCCGTTCCCCGAAGAATACGGTGGAGATCCTGAAAGAACAGACGATTGCCTGGCAATCCCTGATCCTCGCTGGGTTTGCAATGGGACTGATTGGAACCTTCATCCTGCTCCACCCTTTTACCTTCTTTACGGGAATCCTGTCGATCGTCGTACCTCTCTCTGTGACTTTTCTTGGTGCGGTCATCGTCTGGAGGGGTATCCGTATCCGGCCGAGCGGAGAAAATTCCGGAGGCAGGATGATCCTGGGCCTTGGAATTATGCTGCTCGGCGCGATCCTGTTCTTCCTCCCCGTCCGGATCATGGCAGGATTCCTGTGTGTAGTGCTGGCCATCTGGACGTTCTCGAGTGCCCTTCTCTCCATGAAACGCCTGAGGAAAGGACGAACCGGTGTCCCTTCGGGATTCTACCTGCAGGTTGTCCTTACCCTCCTATCCCTGGTACTGGCGGTTCTTCTTTTCCTGGCACCGCATGCAGCCCTGGCTATCCTTATAGGTCTGGTCGCTCTCCTGATCCTATTACTGGGCGTTATGCTGGTTGTACAGGGCGCAAGCCTCATGAGAAGGATGAGAGGTGGCCAGTAACATACGGGGAGTCGACTTACCAAACCCCTACTCATCGCATCGTCCGATTGCCATTTCCCGGGAGTATACCATGACTCGACCGGTGCATGCCAGGATACCAGCTCGGACACTCCTCGCCGGCCTTGTTCTCTTTGCAACGATTATAGGGTACCCTGGAAAGATTGGCTTGATATCGGCATTCTACAAAAAAAAGACATAAAAATAATTATCTGCAAATTGAAACAGATCGTTAACAATGTCATCGCTTTGGGCCGGGCTCACCAGGTGGAGACCCTACATCATCATCTCCATCACTGTCCTGCTCTCTTCGGTAATAGTTTTCCTCCCCTTCCTGCTGAACCTGACCAGTCTCTGGGCGATCCAATTCGGGGAGACCGGAATGCAGGCGGTATACCGGTACTGGGACGGGCCCCTGTATGTCATCGTCTCAAAAACGTTCTATGTGGCTGAGAGTGCCTATTATGCCGCATGCGGATGGGGAGGCGGTTACTTCGCCGCCCACCTCCCATTCTATCCTTTCACCATCCTTGCCCTCTCCTTCCTCGGGGAGTTCGAAGCGATGATCGTATCGACCGTCCTCTTCTCGATCCTTTCCGCCTGCATTTTTTATAAAATTACCAGGGAATTCAGGATTACGGAATACCCGCTTCTACTGACGCTGTTTTTCTGCTTCTTTCCGCTAAGATGGTTTCTCTACAAAAACGTCGGGGCCAGCGAGCCTGCATTCCTCTTTCTCTGTCTTACGACGATTTATTTTCTTAAAAGGAATCAACCCGGATATTCCGTCATATTCGCCTCGCTCGCCACCCTTACCAGGATCTTCGGTGTCCTCCTGTTCCCAGTCATCCTCCTCTCGCTTCTGGTAAAAAAAGAGTTGAACATCAGGAATTTTCTTGTTTCTCTCGCCATTCCCGCGACATTCCTGCTGCTCTTTTCGTATTACCAATTTTCTCTCGGTGATTTTTTCGCGTACTTTGCGGTCAACGAGAAGACAATGCACGAACCTTTCTATGTACTTGCTACGTTCATCAGTTCGCATTTCGGCGAGTTGTATGGGATTCTCGTGATTGCCTACGCACTTGCCGCCATTGCCCTCTGGGAAAAGGGGGAGAGGGAGATGTCCCTCTTCATTGCGGTGTATCTATCCTTCATCACCCTGGTCTCCCACGGCGACGCAAGCAGGTACATGCTCCCGATGGCGCCTTTTGCCCTGATGGCCTTCGAGAATATCTTCCCAAAAAATAAAATTGCATACATCTGCATCATCCTGCTCGCCGCGGTGCTGTCCACGATCTATGCCTGGACCATGATCCCCACTAACCTGGTATCCCTTGACATGTACGAGCGGATCGTCGCGACCATTGCGAGCGGGGGGACTTAGAGGGCTATTTCCAGGTATCTGTCGGGGATACTCACAAAAACCTGATGTTATCGCAGTATCCGGCAGGAAGGATGCAGACCATGGGATTCCTGTTATACCGCACCAATCCCGGATTGCTGATAGTTGCCTGGCCGGGCCCGGACAGGAACCCGATCTCGGCTTCCAAGGACACGACCCCCGACACGGTTTCATCCTATACATCCTTTGAGGTTGAAATGGAACTAGAACCCGAATAGACTAACTTCCGGGTTCAGACAAAGAACCGGGGTTGGCTGGCCAATATTTATAGGTCAATCCCGACCTCGTGTGCCGGGAGGAGCAACCCTGATTTCGGTTTCTCTTCCGGGAGGTATACATACATGAAGTTCAAACGAGGAATGAGAACCATAGGTTTGACGCAAAGGGCTGGCCGGGAGTCCCCATCCGTTCTGGCGTTCTATACTGCCATGCTGATCCACTCGACGACAGCAGTTTTTCGATTGTGTCCAAAGATCGGCTAAGA
>DAEV01000046.1 GCA_002509495.1 Methanolinea sp. UBA473
TTACTATGAAAAGAAATCAATTGCATGGTTTTTATTCTGAGGATGCAGGATCCGGGGGGAGCGCATACAACATGGAAACACCCCGCATACCCCCGCTCCTGGCCGATATTGTCAAGACGGTATTCCTGCAGTTGATGAATGACTTCTAATGGGAGGACGTTTTTTTCCGGAACATGATTGCATATTTTTATCCCCGTCCCGGCTGTATTTTTTTCCGGATACCTGCGGGTAATCCGGGAGTGTATGGCGTTACCGGGACCATTAAAAAGATGTATCTTGGAAAAGGCAAAATTACATGATCATGGCAGAAAAAAGAAAGTGTGAATACTGTGAGAAGGATGCGATAGGGCTCCAGTCTTTAGAGGGCAGCTTTGCCTATGTCTGCCAGGACCATGCGGACGGCCTCCTCCTTGCACTCAAACCCGGGGAAAAAAAATTGTACGGTGTCTGTTATCTCGAACGATATTCCTGATCGTTTCCCCGGATATTGACGGATTCAGCTCCCTCGGGTCCGGATAGAGTAGTAGAGGCATATATCGTTTTTACGCTCATGAGGGGGGGCCATCCTGCAGGATACGTGGCATCATTCCCCGAGATGAACTGCGGATCCTTTTTATCCCGATCAAGGTGTTTTTTACCCGAACCCCTGCGTCTCACCCTGTTGTCCCCGGCCAGGCCCGGGAGACCAAAAAGATGTATCTGTAAAAAGATTCCAAGATACAATAGCGATGGCGGAAAAACCAAAGTGTGAACGTTGCGAGAAAGCTGCAATCGGGGTCCAGTCCTTCGGGTGCTGTGTTGCCTATGTCTGCGAGGACCATGCCGACAACCTCCTTCTCGCACTCAAGCCCGGAGAAAAGCAGGCGTATGATTACTGCTACTTCGAACGATTCGAAACAGCGGATATCTGATCATTTATTCAAACAGTGCCCGATATCGCTCAGGCCCGGGATTTTTTCGGCAGAAATCGGTTTTGTGCCTCCTGGCGGTTTCATTGAAAATTCTCCTGCTGTAATCCTGGATCGGGGGGAGAATCCAATAAACGGGTGGCCGTACCCGCTTTTATCCGAGTAACCCCTGGGCACATGAGTTCTACCGGTCTGGATTTAATAGAAATAATTAACATACAGGAAGTTGGTGATTATTCGTGGGTATTTATTACGGGGAGATCGATGCAGGGTCCCCGAACTACCGGGGAATGGAGGATATATGGTAAAATCCGTTGTACACTTCACCCCAATTCCGCTCGCCGGAGGGATTCCCGGGTGATCCGGCGCCGGGTCCCCCCCATGCTCGCCGCACTGGTGCAGACAGGGATCCTCTCGGTGGAGGGGCATCTCTTTTCCCGGAGGGAATCGTGCCCTGAATGCGGCGGAGGCGTGGCAGGGTACGACACCAGGGAAAGGAGGTTTGCGGTCGTCGTTGAGGACTCGGGAGAGAGGGAGATAAATGTCCTGGTCAGGCGGTATTCCTGCCGGCAATGCGGACGGGTCTCCTTTGCGGATGCCCCGTTCTACCCGGACACGAGGTACGGCTCCCCTGTAGTCGATCTCTGCCTTGTCCTCTCGGACACTACTACCCCTGGAAGGGCAGTGGCGATGATGCGGGAGCTCGGCCTTGTCGTGGAAAGGAGTACGGTCCGGAACTATCGGATGCGGGAATTTCCCCCGGTCCCCACTACCGAGATCTACGGCCTCCGGATCCCCGCCTCGGTCCTCTCACTCTCGATGCTCGGGACCGGAATCCGCTAACCCNNGTTCCATCGTACGGGCAGAACGCGATCCTGGGATCGGTCGCCTCCCACCCGCAGGCAGGGCACCTCCGTACCCTCTTTTCCCGGGAAAAAAACGGGATCAGCGGAATAAACAGGAAAAGGAAGAAGAACGGCAGGTTCAGCAGGTAGCAGGCTACCGTGATCGCAATCGACCCTGCCGCCAGGAGAAGGCTCAGTTTCCACGGTTGCGTAGCCACACCTCGCGGACCGCATACGCAGGAAGAGCGTACGCCGCATCCCCGATCTCGAGGGATAGATCGGTTCCCGGGAGCGCCCCTGCAAGGAGGAGTCCTCCCGTCCCTGCGGTGAGGATCTCTGCTGCTCCGCTCTCTTCCTTCGCCCGGAACACCGCATTCCCGATGATCTCCGCCTGCTCCCTCCAGAACGCCCGGGCCACCTCAACAGCCCCGTCCTCTCCGATTTCGGCCAGGTCGGCGCAGACCACCCGTGCGAGCCGGCGCATGCAGGAAACCAGGTCCGTGCCTTTCCGATCGGGAGTGTCCGAGGTGTACGTCTGCCGGGGGATATGGCCGAGGACCAGGTGGGCATCGCCGCTGCAGGCAAAATACTCCGCACTCACCGGGGTGGTTCCCCCGGGGAGTTCCACGGAGCGGATCACGGCAGGCAGGGTGGTGCGGAGAAGCCCGGAATACACGAGATACCCCTTCTGCAGGCGCCCGAGATCGGTGAGTCCGAGCAGCGAGGGGAAGTCGGTGAGCGGGACCACATCGGTGGTGGTGCTCCCCATGTCGACCAGCAGGCCGTCGGGGTGGGCGACCCGCAACAGGTCGGCCGATGCCAGCCAGTTGGCGGCGGCGAGCCCGGGGACCGCCCCTTCGTGGAACCTGCCGTCGGTCCCGTAAAACAATGCATCCGGGAAGACCTCCCTTACGGTATCCACGATCCAGGAGATCCCCTCTTCTTTCCCGGTAAAGCAGTCCGCAAGCTCCCCGCTCATCACGACTACGGCCACTGTCTCCGCACCGGACCGGAACGTCCGGATGATCTCCCCCAGCGGAGATCCTTCCCAAAGGGGGCAGTACCGGGAATGGATCCCTTCCCGGTCGGCGACCTTTACGTTGGCCCCTCCGATGTCGATCCCGATCACTCCCGGACCACCCTCCCGTGGCAGTCGAACCTGGCTTTCCCGGAGAGTTGGACGCGATCCGGTCCTCCTCCCTTCGATGCCTGGACGAGGATCTCGGCGATCTCCTCCTCCATGCAGGCCGCGATTCCCACTACACTCGTGGTGATGCGGGGATTGACGTCCACGACATAGGGGCGGTCCGCGACCACGAGGTCGATCCCCGCGTAACCCTGGCACCCGAGCACTTCGAGCGCCCGTTTCGCGGTCTCCACGATCTCTTCCTGCCGGGGATGAGCAAGGGGGGTTTCCCCGCCCAGGTAGCGGAACCTGCCCTCCCCGTCGATCGAGATCTCCTGGGAATTGACGGCCAGGAGGAGGGGGGGTTTCCCCGTGTAGTAGGAGCATACGTTCCCCACGATACGGCTGCCGACGAGGCTGACGCTCACGTTCTCCCCCTCGATATATGCCTGGCCGAACTCGTTCTCCCCGGTGGGGCCTTCCGAGAGCCGCACCCCGATGGAACCGCATCCGTTCACCGGCTTGATCACCCTGCGCCCCGAATCGGCAAGGGGCGGCACCGGGATCCCATGCCGGGCGAGGATTTCTCCCGTCTTTTTCTTATCCGCACAGACCGCTGCATTCAGGCTGCCGCACCCGATGTTGTGGGTCCGCTGCTCGAGTGCCGAGGTGAAACGGAAAAGGAGGTGATCGGGGGCGATCACGAGCCCGACATCGCACTCCGGCGCAAGTCTCTTGATCTCCTCCAGGAGATCCGGACCTTCGGGAGAGACGACNNGGTACCCGCACGCCTCGAAACTCCCGGAGAGTACCCGGAACATGGCCTCGCCTTCCGCGGCCAGGGCCCGGTCATGGAATACCGTGTACTCGGCAAGGAATGCCTTCATCCTCTAACCATTGGACACGGAGNNTCCTGCTCACCAACGACGACGGCATTAATTCTGCGGGCCTCTGGGCGGCCTACGAGGCGCTCTCCCCCATCGCCCATGTCACGGTGGTGGCGCCCGCAACCCAGCAGAGCGCGGTAGGGAGATCGATCTCCATCTTCGAACCGATCAGGGCCCACCAGGTGGTGCAGAACGGGGTATCGGCGTACGCGGTCGGGGGGAAACCCACCGATGCGGTGATCATCGGCCTTTATGCGCTCGATCTGGCGCCTGCCCTCGTGGTGAGCGGGATCAACATCGGGGAGAACCTCTCCTTCGAATCCATCATGACCTCGGGCACCGTCGGGGCTGCGCTGGAGGCTGCCAACCAGGGAACCCCTTCCCTCGCATTCTCCCTCCAGGTCGAGGACCAGGGCGATAAATTCGACGATCCCCGCTACCACGCCCAGAGTTTCGAGGATGCCAAGAGGGTGGTCAGGGAGGTCTGCAGTACCTTCCTTGAACGGCCGTTCCCGGCACACGCGGATGTCGTCAATGTCAACATCCCCTCGCGCCTGCAGGGCGGGTACGAGGTGACCCGGCTCGCAGAGAAGCTCTTCGCAACGGGCGTGGAAAAACGGCTCGACCCGAGAGGCCGCCCCTACTTCTGGATCAACGGCCCCCTCATCGAGGATGCCGAAGAAGGGACCGATGTGCACGCCATCCGCAAGGGCAACGTTTCCCTCACTCCCATCACTCTGGACTGCACCGCAGCATCCGCCGGGGAAGAGCTCCGGTCGATCTTCTCCAGGAGGTCCCCATGACGGCCGGGTCTCCCGATTCCATGAAAAGGGCGGCAGGCCGCCGTGCCGCGGAGATGGTGGAGAACGGTATGGTGGTGGGGCTTGGCACGGGCTCCACGGTCTTCTATGCCATGGAACGGCTTTCGGAGCGGATTTCCGCCGGGCTCGAGGTGACCGGGGTCCCGACCTCGTTCCAGGCGGCCATCCGGGCCCGGGAACTCGCGATCCCCCTCTCAGACCTGGATGGACACCCGGATCTCGACCTGGCGCTGGACGGGGCGGACCAGGTGGACCCCTCCTTCCGTTTGATCAAGGGGCGGGGAGCCGCGCTCACGAGGGAAAAATGCGTGGCCGCCGCCGCGAAGGTCCTGGTAATCGTCGTGGATTCCGGAAAACGGGTGGAGTGCCTCACCGCTCCGGTCCCCGTGGAGGTCATCCCCTTCGCCGCTACTCCGGCTGCGCTCGCAATCCGCAGGGCCGGAGGGACGCCGGTGCTGAGGACCGGTGTGGCAAAGGATGGCCCCGTGATCACCGACAACGGGAACTTCATCCTGGATTGCCGGTTTCCCGGGATCGGGGATCCGGAACGGCTGGAATCCCTCCTGACCGGGATCCCGGGGGTGCTCGAATGCGGCCTTTTCACCGGATTCTGTCCGAAAACCACCGTGGTCGTCGGGGAAGGGAAGGGCTGCAGGGTGATCCCGGGCAGGACGGTTCAGGGGATATAGTCCCGGAGCTGCTTGATGAGGTTCAACTGGCTGTTGGCCTCGTCCCTCTTCTCTTTCTCGATCACGTCCATGACCTCGTCGATAGGTTTTGAAAGGCGGTAGATCTTCACGGGTCTTCCTTTGTTTTCGGCCTTGTTCTCCCGGTTCTCCACCCATTTCTGCTCCATCATATGGGCCATGGCGATGCTCACTTCCGGCTGGCGGAGGTCAGTCCCCCGCTCGATGTCCCGGGATGTCGCTTCGGGGGTGTTCGCCAGGTATACCAGCACTTTTGCCACATTCCGTTTCAGCCCGATCCGGACGAGAAGGTTTGCGAACTCCTCTTCCTTCTGGGTGAAATACATCACGTTTTTGGTCTTCATCCACATCTCCGCGTTCTTTATACAAAATTAGTTTAGGTCCTATAAAAAGATTATTATTATATAATAGGTATTTAAAGTTAGCTATTGGGACAAAAAAAGGGGGTCTCGGATCGCTTCCCCTTACAGGAGGCCGAGGTTCTTGAGATCGGTCAGGATCTTCTGCACCGCTCTCCTGGCATCCTCGGGCTCCTTTCCGCCGGTGATGATGAGTTTCCCGGACCCGAAGAGGAGAACCACGACTTTCGGGTTCTCCAGCCGGTATACCAGTCCGGGAAACTGCTCGGGTTCATACTCGATCCGGTCGAGGTTGAAGCCCACCGCGATTTTGTTCAGGTTGATCCCTGACCCGAGATCCGCCGATGTCACGATATTCTGGATCTTGTAACTCAGTTTCTTGGGGATTTCGATGTGCAATCCACGCAAGAGGTTCCCAAGGATTTCCAGCCCCTCGGAGAGGCTCTCGATGCTCTTGGCTCCGGTGAGTACCACCTTGCCGGAACCAAAGACGAGAGCCGCGATTTTTGGCTCCTGCATGCGGATGACCACACCCGGGAACCTCTTCTTATTGTATTCGGCGTCTTTGATCTGGGAGGCCAGGGCAGGCAGATCCAGGTAATCTGTCACTTTCGCGGAGGCGACGATATTCTCGATCTTGAGGGAGTCCTCTGGCTTGACCTTCATATTTATAAATGCCTCCGGGCAGTATATAAACAGTTGGGTTCATGGAACTTTTTGTAACGTCCGGGCCCGGCACCGGAACGGGGCGTTTTCCGATTCAACCCCACCCACCCGTCCATTCACGATATCATCCCCGAGCCCCGTGGCGGGAGGTCAAATCTCCCGCGGGGATGGACTCCTTTGCCTCGATGAGGCAGGGACCGGCCCGCACCCCCCCTGGCGGAACGTCGGGCCGGGAGGTTATTCCTTCCTCTCTTCCGCTTTCTCCCCACCTGAACGGGGGGGAGTCTTTTTCCTCTTCATGTACAGGTAATACCCGGCACCGATGAAGGCAGCGGCGATGATGCTCATGAGGACCGGGCTCCCGATCACCGCATCGAGGCCCGTGCGCGGAAGAACCTCCACGCGGACGACGAATGGATCGGAGATGAGGTTGTTGCCCAGGGCATCCCGGTAGCGTACCTCGGAGTCCAGGCCGTATTCCTTGGCGGTCGCAGATTTGTCTGCCGCGATCTCGAACCTCGCACCTGCCTGCTGCCCGGGCTCGAGATCCCCGAGGTACGAGATATCCTTCGAGGAGGTGAAGGGTTCCACGGCAATGATCCGGGCCTGGGCGCTGTAGACCGTAGCGGGGCCCGAATTGAGATAGGTTACCTCAAGGGTCTCCGCTCCGCCCTTTACGATGCGGAACGGATCGGAGAGGAGGGTAAAGTCGATCTTCCCCATTACCGGGACCCCGATCGTTACCGGCCGGGACTGCATTAGGTCCCCGTGCGGATCGCGATACTCTATCCAGACGTCGAGGGGGTAGGTTCCTTCCTGCGCCTGGTCTGCGGCCCGGATCTTGAACCGGCACGAAACAACGGCCCCGGGGGGCAGGCTTCCGACGTACGAACTCCCGTCGAGGGGGACGACAGGGCTCTCCCCGCTCTGCCCGATCCGGGCAATGGACTCGGACCCCTCAAGGGATCCGGTATTCTGCAGCGTCAGGTCGAGATAGTCCGCGTTCCCGGCCGTGATATTCCCGGCGGCAAGGGACCGGACCTGGAGGACCACCTCGGACCTGATCTTCACTTCAAGGGGGATCGTGAGATCCATGGTTTTATAGTGATAGAGGATCGTCTCGGAGCCGACCTGTTCGGCATGAAACAGGTAAGTGTAGTGGATCTCCAGGGGAAGGATGTAGGTATCCCCTGTCGCGTTCCGGTCGAACTTCACGACAAAGGGGACCGTCACCCTCGTTTCCCCCGGGATATCTCCCACCATCTGGGGATCGGACTTCACCTGGAGGGGCGCATTCCCCGGCAGCAGCTGTACCTGGACAAGCTTGGCAGTATTGGGCTGCTCCTCGGTGTCCGCCAGCTTGGACTGCACGATCTTGATCTCGTTCTGTCCCCGGTTCTGGATCACGACATGAAGCGTCGCCTCGCTCCCCGGGGAGAATTCGTTCACACCCTCGAGGGAGGCGGAGAGATCCGGCTC
>DAEV01000088.1 GCA_002509495.1 Methanolinea sp. UBA473
GGGGAAGTCGTTGGAGCAGTGGTGGGAGCAGTAGTTAGGGTAGCAGTGGGGGATGTCGTTGGAGCGGTAGTGGGAGCGGTGGTAGGGACAGCAGTCGGAGATGTGGTAGGTGCTGTCGTAGGTATCGTGGTGGGATTGGGGAGGAGTGTGACACCTGTGATCCTCGTCACCTTCCCTTCGTTGATCGTCACACTGACTGCATAGTCCTGATAACCCGAGAGACTGAGGACCAGTGAATGGATCCCAACCGGAATGTCGTCGAACCTTACAGGACCCGTGGAAAGGGTCTGTCCGTAGAAGGCATCGTCGAGGAAGACCGAAGCGCCCTCGGGGACGGTACTGACCATAAGGGAGCCAAATTGTTGACTGAAGGTGACCGAGATGGTATGGTCCCGGTCCACGCCAGGGAATGTGAAAAGAGGGACAGATCCTGCGGATCTCCCGTCTACCATCACATCCTCGATCCCGTATCCCTGGTTGGGAGTCATCACGAAGATCTGGGAACCTCCACCGGGAACGCTCACATCTCCCGAGGGTGAGATGGATCCTCCCGATCCTGCTGTGGCTCTGATGGTGAAATCGGCGGCAAGAACTGGTGTGAGCAGTAGAAGAAGAGCGAGTGCGATCGAGAGAAATGTCACAGGGGACGGAATTCGGAGCGTCATGGATGTCGTTTTCGGAGATTACCTGGAGCCTGGCAGGATTACCAGCAGACGCGCACCGGATGTCCCCTTGGAGAGCTCAATCAAGTCCCCGTCATGCACCTGAACCGGGACCCGCTTTTGCAAGGGCGTACTGTTCAGGAACGTCCCTCCGGTGCTGCCCCGGTCTTCCAGCAGCCATTTCGTTCCTTCCTTCCGAAGATGGGCATGGGGTTTTGTGATCCTGGTCACCGACGAATATTCCTTTGAGAGGACCATGTCCCCCTCTTTTATGGACAAGTCTCCGTATTGAGAGTCCACCCTTCCTATCCGGACCTCTGGAACCTGGATGCAGAAAAATTTACCGTCTTCCGGGCCTCCGAGGATTACCAGCATGGGGTTGTCACCGATGACATCGCCTTCGATGGCATTCCGGACATCTTCCAACCTCTTTTTCAGGTCGCTATCCGCGAGTTGGATGCGCATGTTCGAAAAGATCCCGAGATTCCTCACCACGGCCTCCATGGCTCCGGGAACCAGGGAATATTTCCATACGGGATGAACCCCCTTGGATGTCTGCTGACCCAGCCCGACCTCCTTCCTGATCAGTCCCATGCTCATGAGGCGGTCAAGATGCTTCTTGGTATTCTCGTAGCTTGTCTGGATCTCGGCCGCGATCATCCGGACATCCCGCGGCTTCTTCTCAAGGATCTTGAGGATTTTAAGACGCTGACTGTTGGAGAGCACTTCGAGGTACTCCGAGAGCTCACTAAAATAATCCGGGACTTCGTCAAGTACAACAGTCCGTGCCATATCATCCGGGTTCCCGGTCATCCCAAGATCCTCCTCTATATACAGTAACCTTCACCCATCAAAAATATTCTGAATCCTGGAAAACCAAAAAACCCCCGGAAATTCAAAAAAGAGAGATGAGAGAAACGGTTCGCCTTTTTCTCCGGAGCGCCCCGGGAGGATTCGGGCCTGGGGGGATCAGGAAATTTCAAAAGGCCCATCATCACCAATCTTTTCCGGATGGGAGGAAAAGACCAACTCAACCTTCCACGCAACCGGGCAGAAGCGGAAGACCAGCAGAATCAGATACGACAGCTCCTGATGGAGACAGATCCGCCCCTCCCGAAGATCTCCCGGATCGCTGGTGGGGACGAACGCATACGGACGGTCTTTTGCATATTCTGCCGTTGTGGTCATGGAGTGCAACCGCCCCGGAATAGTGATGAGGGCCGAGGCATCCTCCCCGTCCCGGTTTCCCTACATCCCGGGTCTTTTTGCACTCCGGGAAGCCCCTCCCCCCTGCGAGGTCTTCCATCTCGTCCGGCCCATCCCGGACCTCCTGATCGCACACGGCCACGTGTACGCCCATCCCAGACGTGTGGGGATGGCAACCCACCTGGGTGCGATACTGGGCGTCCCCACCATCGGTGTGGCCGGGAATCTCCTTCGCGGCATGGACTCGGAAGTTCCCGGCAGGACCAGGGGTTCGCGTAGCGCGATCTACATGGACGGCGAGGTGGTGGTACAGCAATCCGGACAAGAGTCGGGTCACGTCCGGTCTACGTGTCTGCCGGGCACCGTACCACCCTGTCAATTGCGGAACGCGTTGTCCTGGAATGCACCCTGAACGGACGTTTCCCCGAACCCCTCCTCATTGCGGATCGACATGCAAGGGAGTTCCTGGCCAGGTGTGAATTGAAGGATTGAGATCATCCTTATGATCCCACGCATAGACTAACGTGGCATGGACGTCGAGGGATCACGGCAGCTCCTTTATTCTTATGTAAAAAACGAGGGCCTTAGGAGGCACTGCATCGCCGTTGCCGCTATCATGCGTGCGCTCGCCCCGAAAATGGGGGGAGAGCCCGATGCGTGGGAGATGATCGGGATCCTGCACGATATCGATTATGAGCTCGTCAATGGGGATATGCAACGGCATGGTGAGGAGGGAAGCCGGATTATCCGGTCATACGGCCTGGATGAAAAGATCGCAGGGGCTGTCCGGAGGCACAACGATCTCCTCAGCGGCGGGCAATCGGAGGAGGCGGTGGATGTGGCTCTCCAGGCTTCCGATAATATCTCCGGACTCGTCATCGCGGCAGCTGCGGTGAAGGGCGGAAGGATCTCGGAGGTCTCGGAATCCACGCTTCGGAAGAAGTTCAAAGAAAAAAAATTTGCCGCGGGCTGCCGGAGGGAAAAGATCAGGGAGATCTCTTCCTTGATGGAACTTCCGGAATTCTTCTCGCTCGCTCTTTTTGCAATCAAAGAAAGGAAGGAAGATCTTGGACTGGAATGACCCGGGTTTCCCGTCCGATCAGACTTCAGACGAATCCTGGGGGCCTTCCTTCCTGGGAGGTTTCTCGGGTTTTACGTAGGTGATCTGGATCACATCGACACCCTGGTGCAGGCAGGGTCATGCTGGGAGAGTATCCCGTCTCCATGGTCAGGCAATGGACGGGGCATACCTCCACGCAGCAGTTGCACACCACGCAGTTCAGGCGGTCGATCCTCCAGGTCTTCTCATCCCTGACAACGCATATGGCCCCTGACGGGCATTTTCTCATGCACATGCCGCAGGAGATACAGTGTGCGGGGTCGATGGACACCCTCCCCAGGGAGAGCGGGGAGACGGTTACCAGTTGCCCATACATATGGTGAATATGCCCTGAATGCAGAGAGATGACAAAGACTTCTATTGTACAGTCCCTAAAGTATTTCCTATAACTGACGTTGAGCCGAAGACAAGTTCAACGATGAAGTTGACCAAGAAGAAGATACGATGGATAATCCGTCAGAAGGAAAAGAAAGAATCCTCCGGGGTAATAGCGAAGATCCAGCACATAA
>DAEV01000018.1 GCA_002509495.1 Methanolinea sp. UBA473
TTGCTGGTTATTCGCTATTCTCTAATGTTGAGTTAGAGCCCGGAAGGATTGATGAGGCGGGCATTTTCATCCCGTTTCCCTGATGAGATCCCCCCGTTTTGCCGTTTTTAAGTTTGCGAAAGGATCCTGCAGAGTGCATGAGGTTCCCACAGAACCTATCAATGATACCGGACTGCGGTTGAATCTCTTAAAAATCATTGTCCCGTGTCGGACGCGATCCCGCTTTCAATGGAAACATTTGTGATCGGGAGCAGGGTCTATGGATTCCCTGGGCTATAAAAGTCATATAAATCAGACAAATAGTTAAATATATATTACATGATGGAGGACCTAATAGCCATCTATGACGAAGGCTCACATGCTCTTATACGTGGTTGCAGCGACTGCAATCCTCTGCAGTCTCGTCTGTTTCACAGGCTGTACTGACACATCCTCTACTTCCCCGACTATCCCGACCACAGCGGATATCACTCCTGCTACCACCAGATCCCCCTCCGGAGAAATGAGTCCGGGTGGCGTGGCACCGAATGGAACCCCTCCCTAGGGCGTAATGCCAGGGGGTATGCCTCCGGCTGGAATGATGGAGAACAGGACGCTCCCGGAAGGGATGCCACCGGGCGGGGCACCTCCGCCTTCCCAGAAGTGATGAAACCTCCTGCATCCTTTTTCTTGTCCGCAGCAGTGCAATCCCGTCCTTTCTGGGCAGCACATATTCGGAGAGGATCGCATCATGCTTCCATCACCAGGAGATCCCCGGCATCCGCTCCTGTCCCCACGGCCCTTATCGAGATCCCTGCCCACGTCGATACATGGGATGATCCCCTGTTGTGCAGCTCTCGTCACTGCCCCGGTGGGCGCTCTTCTGTTTGTTTTACTTTCTCTCCCGGCCCTTTTTGTTCCTTCCTCCTCCGCCCTTTCCACAACCGGTAGATCAGGTATAGGACGACACCGAGGATGAGGAGCGGAATTCCCGATATGATGAGGATGACCAGTCCGGCAGCGACTGCCAGGAATCCTGCGATACTCTCGTTGATGACCGAGACGACGGAGAAATCATCCCTTCCCCCAACGAGCTCGGGCTCTTCCAGGGTCACGGTGATCGTGGAATAGTCCACCCTGCTGTCGAGGTATTTCAGGCGGCCGTCGATCCGGTCGATCTGGACCTGGACCCGCTCGATCTGGACCTGCACTTCCAGGATGTCGGAAACGTTCTCCGCCTTCTCCATGATCCGGTTGTACTGGGCCAGCTGGTTGGCAAGTGCGGATCGCTGCGCCTGGAGGTCGACATACTCCTCGGTCACGTCATCCGCACTGAGCGATTCTGATTTAAGAGTACCCAGCGCCTTGATCGCGGCGTTAGCGGCATCGAATTCCCGGGCGGGAACCCGCATCGTCAGGACAGCGTACAGGCGGTCCCCACCCCGTGTGTTCACCGACAGGGAACCGATATATCCCCCATGGATAGTAGCGATTTGTTTCAGAGGTTCCAGTGTTGAAGTAACGTTCTGCACCTCGAGGTTGATCTGGGAAGTTCTGATGATCTTCTGGTCGGCCGCAGGTTCCCAGGAAGAATACCCTGCTGGAGTGGCAGCAGGGAGCGGGGCGGAGGAACCGGAAACGGCCCCCGAATACCCAGCGGAAGATTCTGTGGCCCTGTCCCACTGTGCGACGGCTTTACTCCCTTCTCCGACAGAATTTGCCTCCCACGGGGTGGTGAGGCATCCCGAGCAGACCAGCAACAGCACGAGAAGACCGCTGAAGAGGACAACAGGGCGAATCATATCACATGATTTCCATAAAAGGTGATAAATAATTGGTAAGGTGCGATAATTTTGGCAATTATGGGAATTATCCTGATCGATTGCATATTCAAAATACTGGTACTGATCATCAGGGGTATTCCTATCAGTGGAGAAAGGGCTCGACCCGGTGATCCTCTCCCAGTTGTCTGCCTTCGTGGACCGCGTAGTGGACTACGGAGGTTCCGGTTCCGCGCAGCAGGTCACGACCTGACCGGGGTTCCTTTCGGATTCCGGAATCATCCTGGTTCCGGGAAAACACCCTTCTGCACCTTCTCCTGCAATCGGACGTCCTTCGGATCTTCCATCAAGAAACGATTATTGCCATCCCTCCCCTCATTATGGATCAAAGTGACCTGACCTATGCCGCAACAGATGGAACCTCTCATTGTCGCCCGCGGGACGAATCCCATCGGGCTCTTCCCGGGAATGGCCAACCGGCACGGCCTGATCGCCGGGGCGACCGGGACTGGAAAGACCGTGAGCCTGCGTGTCCTGGCCGAGCAGTTCTCCCGGGCAGGCGTCCCCGTGTTCATGGCAGATGTAAAGGGGGACCTGTCAGGGATGCCTAACTGTAGAGTGCCACAATTAATGTCCGTTTTGTTGACAGAGTTTTTGTCCGCTTGATAGACATTTTCTGTTTTTATTGAAATTGATTTCGTTGTTGTAAACTGAAGCTGGGGTCATCCAGTCCAGGATCTCCTGCTTGCGCCAGTTGT
>DAEV01000029.1:0-26471 GCA_002509495.1 Methanolinea sp. UBA473
CCTATTTTAGTCCGTTTGGAACACGCCCCAAAATTAGGCTTTTTTCCCCTGCGGGAGGCGTATAATGCACCCCAAAAAAGAATGGATCTGGGATGGATAATAATGTTCCCAATTAATAAAGATCCACGATCCCGTCAGATAATATTGCAGAGGTCAGCCTTTTCCACACCCATATTGAATACCTTCACCTGATCCTGTGTCCTGAACGAGTACCACCGGATTGAATCTTCGTCCTTTTTCATAATCTGCTTCAGGCCGTATTCAATCTCTGCATATTGTTTATCGGTAATCTCTCCCTCGAAGACGGAATTCTGGACCCGAGTCAGATATCGGCGCAGAAAATTACATACCCTGGAAACCCGGTCGACATTGATATCATAGACGATAATCACATACATCCTGTTATCTCCTTACCACCAGATCGTAAACGGCTTGTAGTCCTTGATTCCCATCACGTGCTTCCCGAGCTTGATGCACTCAAGATAGATCAGCCGGCCATACGATACATTCCGGCCAAGATCCCGGTGCTTGATGGTCGTTTCCATCTTCTCGTTGAACTCTGTAAGGAACAGCCGGCGTCCCTTGTCACTGAGCAGGCACGATCCGAGTTCGGTTGTGAAATCCTGGGGGGAGATCATATCCTTGTTGATCAGCTTGAAGATAACTCGATCGACAAGCAGGGGTTTGAAGATCTCGGCGACGTCAAGCGCGAGCGAGAAGCGTCGCTCCGAGGGTTCGTGCAGGAATGAGATCGTCTGGTCGAGCTGGGTCCTGTAGATCGCATTGATCGCCTGCCCATACACGAGCGAGTTCCCGAAGCTGATCATCGCGTTGATCGGATTCGCGGGAGGCTGCCGGCTCCGGCTCCCGAACGAGAACCCTGGTTTCAACATCGTATCAAATGCCGAATAATAGGTGCTCCGGATGTTGCCTTCCAGCGCCAACAGCTGCCCGATGTTTCCGCATAATGCAACAGATTCCGCCAGCACATCGATCTCATTGAGCACACCTGCGAGCGGTTTCTCCTGGTTCTGGTAGTATTCCAGGTTCCGCTTGATATTTGCAGCCGATCCGATGACAAACTTTCGCGCGAGGGCGAGGCGCTTGGTCTTATCGAGATAATGGGATGCCTGCCGGACGTGCATCTCGCCGGAGAGCAGGGCCTCCTTCGGGAACAGCGTGCTCTCGTAGTGACCATAGTACCCGAAGAAGTGGACGGGGATGTTATATTTCGAGAGGAACGAGATGACGCCGGACGTCAAAGAGATCCTGCCGTAGCAGAGGATCGCATCGACCTGCTCCACGGCAAGCGGACGCTTCTCGAACTCCGGCTTGTCGGAGATATCATCAGGAAGCTCGGTGCGTTCGTCATCCTCATCCGCGAGGTATCCCGGAGACCCCTCAGTTGCCGGTCCGCCGGGCGGGGCGGGCGGCCCGCCACCTTCCTTCTTACTGACAAAGTACAGCGTGTTCTGTTTCCGGATAATCTTCCCGTTTTTGATCAGGTACAGGTTCTTCTTCATGTTCACACCCAGCAGAATTCAAAATACGCGCAGGACCGGCAGTAGGATTTCTTCTCGGCTTCGGGAGGCTCATCGCGCGAGACGAGCGCCCTGATGTTCTCCAGAATCCCTGCGATCTCCTGTTTCACGGCATCCGTAAGCGTCAGTGTCACCCGCTCCCGGCTCATCGGGTAATCGAGCACGCCTTCAGTTGCCTTGACGCCCTTGATCTCTGTCAGGTAATAGAGATAGTAGTACAGCTGGTACTTGTGCGCCTTCTCCAGTTTCCTTGACTTCTTCACCTCGTAGACGGTAATTGTATCCCCTTTTTTGATGAAGTCGATCCCGATCCGGTCGTCGATGATCACGTCCTTCTTCTCCCGCGCATAACTGGTGTCGTGGATGAACCGGCCCATCCCGACAAGATCGGAGGACTGCTCCATCGTGATGCGGTGCGAGAAGAGCCAGAGTTTCGTTTTGCAAATGAAGTAGTAGTTGACCTGTGTGCCGGTGAAGAGGTCGGGCGCTGAGAGTTCCACGGGCAGAGCGTGGGCGCGCGGGGTTAAAAGGTTTGTGCGAGAAGGGCGAGCCACGCGGGGATGTACAGGATTTCCTTTCCGTCAATTGATTTCCGGTCCATCCTGTCTTTTGTGATGATGATGCCGAGGGGGAGATTCTGCGCATTCATGAAGGTCAGGAGGCTCTTGGTATCGGACGGGCTTATCCGGCCCTGGTATTTCACTTCAATTGGGATCAGCGAATTATTCCGTTTCCGTATTACATCCACTTCGCGTTTTTTTGTGTCACGCCAGAAATAGTCCCCGGCAAAAAGCGTCTCGACGTACTGGCCGAGAACCTTTTCGATGAGATGGGCCCGGTCGTAGCCGAGAACTGCACAGGCTATTGCCGGGTGGATCACGTACAGCTTCTTGTTTTTCCGTGCCCGTTTTGCCGGGCTCCCGGTGTAGGATTCGGCGACCCTGATAAGAAATGATGTCCTAAGGAAGAAGAGATAACTTGTCGTGGTCTCGTAATGGACGCTGAACATCCGTGACAGGTTCTGGATATCGAAGAGGTTCGAGGAGGTTTCGCAGGCGTACCGGAAGAGATCGTGGAGGATATCGCGCCGTCTTATGTCGAATATTGCCGGGATGTCCTGGTAGATGATCTTCTTCACGACCAGATCGTAGATGTATTTCCGGATCAGGGAGGCGTCTTCTTCGTGCACGAGCTCGGGGAACGCACCTTTGTAGAGATATTCGAGGAACTCGTGTTCGAAGTATTCTTTCTTCGTGATGCACTGCAGGTACAACCGGTGCATCGCGGCAAAATCATCGGGCGCCGCATCGGCCGGTTCGACAATCGTCCCCTTCATCGCGAGGTATTCCCGGAACGCCAGGGGGCTTAACTGGAACGTAACCAGCCGGCCAGCAAGCGTTGCCTTTGCCTTCGAGATCTCCAGCGATTCCGAACCGGAGAGGATGAACTTGATCCCTTTCTGGTCATAATAACGCTTGAGCGTCCCTTCCCAGTCGCCAACGTAATGGATCTCATCGAGAAAGATGGCGGTAGCTCCGATCGTATTGATCGCATAATCGAGGACAAAGACCAGGACATCCTTCTTCTGGGTCTCCTCCTCGTCGAAAGAGAAGAAGAGTGTTTTATTCTTCCCGATCGTTTCGGCCATGAGCTGGCGCATCAGGGTCGTCTTGCCGGTACGGCGCAGGCCCACGATTGCGATTGCCTGTTTCTTTGGAAGCCATGGCTGGAGTTCTGCGTACAGATCGCGCCGGAACTCCGGGACTTCGATGGTGCGGCCTGACAGGTGGGGATTGTATTCGTAGATGAGCCGGATCAGGTACTCGTTATCCACAATGTAGTGTGGTTAACTTGGCAAGTTAATATGGTTATGGTGGGGTTATTTGGATAGCAAGAATGGAAGTTCCGCTCACGACATATCTATTGGCATTAAATGTCCTTGGCATTTTCATTGACACAGCGATTGATGAGAAGTTATTTCAGGAGACTATACAATTGAACGTATAAAGGAGAAATCAAGGGGATGATTCTATTACACGCAAGATTCCAGAATGTCCACCAAGGCCCAAGAGCATTGATCCTCACCCGGGTTCCGTTGAAAAAAAATACAGCATTCAGGTAATCACTCCTCTCTTTGGCGGAGGCGTAAAAGCAGGCGAGGTTGATACTGACATGCCCATACGGCCGTCCAGCATCCGGGGACATCTCAGGTTCTGGTGGAGAGCGACGAGAGGGGCGGGTTTCGATACCGCGCAACTCCGACGGCAGGAAAGTAAGATTTGGGGATCAACGGAGAATCCAAGTCCGGTTATTATCGAGGTCGTAATCGTTGATCGAGGGAAAGAATATCCTTGTGCAACAACTCGTGGCAGGATTCTTAAATTTGAAAATAATCATCCACCGTACGCTCTTTTTCCTTTTCAGGGAGATAAAAATAAAAATCCCGCTCAATGTATTTCCGGTTTGATATTTGATCTGATAACGATCTGTCCAGAATCCCTTGAAGGAGAAATAAGTCCGGCGATAAAGGCATGGGTCAATTTCGGCGGGATCGGAGCGAGAACCCGACGAGGGTGCGGAGCTCTCTATTGTAAAGATCTGGCACCACCTGATGGAGAGAGTGTTGGTTCTTGGTATAAGTCCTACTTTGCACGCGATAAAAAAAACCAAAAACCGAAGTGGCCACTGCTCCCAGAAAAGATTCTTGTTAAGCATAATGATGGAGATAATGACCCGCTGAAAATCTGGTCTGAGGTTATTGGCCTGATGCATGATTTCAGACAAGGCTTTATTGGAAGGAATCCGGGCCATGACCGTCGTCCCGGGCGTTCCAGATGGCCTGAGCCTGAAACCATTCGGCAAACCTCATCAAGGCGATCCTCACAACACTCGAGATTGCATGCAATTCCAGATGATGCTTTTCCGAGAGCAGAATTCGGTCTTCCTATCGTTTTTCATTTTAAAGATCGCGATGATCCTAACGATACCGAACTATATCCGGTGGTTAATGGAGAAGAAAAAACAAGAATGGCAAGCTCCTTGATTCTCAGGCCTGTGATCTGTGCGAATGGCGAAATGGTGCAGATGATCCTGCGATTAAAATCACCATCCGTTGAAGAAGTCGTCCTGAATAAAGCTCCTCATAATCCGCACTTCACAAACATACGGAATCCCCAACTGGCCAAATATCAGAATTCCCCGCTGGGCATTCCAAAAAACGGCAGTCCTTCTCGCTCACCATCAGGTTCTGCCCTTGAAGCGTTCATCTCCTTTGCCAAGGAAAATGGTTTTGTGGAGGTTCCCCAATGACCGGATATCTCTACGTCCTCTCCATCGGTCCGGTACAGGATTTTATAAAGGCAGCAAGAACTACCCGCGATCTCTGGTTCGGCTCGCATCTCCTCTCCGAAGTAAGCAAGGCTGCCGCCAAAGAAATCGCTGATTCCGAGGGACTCCTCATCTTTCCAGCTCTAAATGCGGGAGATGAAAATCTTAATCCATCCGATAAGTCGGAGACCTTCAACGTGGCAAATGTGATTCTGGCCCGGCTGCCCGAAGGATCCGATCCTTCATTGGTGAATAACAAAGCGCAGAAAGCAGCGACGAAGAGATGGAAGGATTACGCAAACGAGGCAAAACATAATGCGGGAATGGCCGTTTGGGGAGAGATCTGGAATGAACAGGTCGATGATGTCATTGACTTTTATTCAGCTTGGGTTCCCTTAGGCAATGACTATTCCGCATCATGGAAGAGAGTCATGCGTCTTCTCAATGGCAGTAAATCTATTCGGAACTTCGTCCAGCCCCCGGGCCGTGCAGGTGTTCCCAAGTCGTCGCTGGATGGTGCACGGGAGAGTGTCCTGAAAAAGGATCTTCCGGAAGAACTGATCATACGGATGAGGCTTGCCAATAATGAGCAGCTTTGCGCCGTTGGATTGACCAAGAGACTTGGGGGAGAGAATGTTTTCCCCTCCGTTGTCCGCGTGGCGGCAGATCCGTGGATTCGGGGCATATTTGCATCGGAAGAAGAACCGGTTAAAATCCTTAAGGAAATATCTGGCATCTGTAAAGGGAATCCAAATATTGCTTCACAATATTCCGGTAATCTTTATCGGGACTTCCCGTATGATTGCGACGTATTGTTCCCCTCTCAGCTGGGTAAAATGATGAAGATTCCGGATAAGACTCGCGATAATCAAAAAAATTCATGGGAAAGAAAGCTTTCCGATAGTGATCGAGATGCCTTATCGAAGATTATGGGACTTACGGAGAGTTTGCAAAAGAGTGGAAAAGATAAGAATGGAAATACACGATTTGGACTGGGCGAGCCGGATCCCTATCTTGCGATTCTCGTGGCAGACGGTGATCGTATGGGCAGGATCATATCAGCCAGAAAGTCTCTGGAGGACCACAGGGAATTCTCTGCAAGACTAGCTGCGTTCGCCGGGAAAGCCAGAAGAATTGTTGAGAATAATCACCATGGCTGCCTGATCTATTCAGGGGGTGATGATGCCCTCGCTTTTCTTCCTGTAGACACATGCCTTGAGGCAGCCAGAGATCTTCATGATGTTTTCGGGAATCTGCTGGAGAATTTCCCTGACAATAACGGACATTCGCCAACCCTTTCTGTTGGAATAGCCATCGGGCACTCTCAGGAGCCCTTGGAAGATCTGCTGGGATATGGGAGAGCGGCAGAGCGAGCGGCGAAAAATCTTGATAGGAATGGCCTTGCGGTACATTATCACACTAGAAGCGGAGGAGATCCGATCCGGGTTCGGGAGCAGTGGGAATCCGAGGGGAAAGAGGGATTGGACGAGCGTCTCTCAAATTGGGCCAGAATGCACTACGAGGAAAAGCTACCAGACAAGGCTGCCTACGATATACGTGAATTGGCAAAGGATTACAGAGGGTGGAAAGGGATCACCGGGAAGGAACTCGGTAAGCTCATTGCTGCCGATGCCAAGAGGCTTCTTAGACGCAAAAAAGCAGGAGGAGATGGTAAGTCTCTCACACAAGACCAGATCGATGGCTTGCTGAATTGTGTGGATTCTTACGAAACGATTCGCGGATTGGCGGATCAGCTGATCCTAGCACGGAAACTAGCGGGTGCGATGAGGCAATCAGAAGAAACAGTCCAGACTGGAGGTGCATTATGAAGACCGCATACCTGTCTATAACCCCCCATGATCCCCTCATCGCAAGGGATGGTCGGCCCTTTGGTCTTGGCATCCGCATGAAGTCGCTGGACTGGCCTTATCCTTCGGTTTTAGCCGGGACTCTGCGTACGATGCTCGGCAAAATGAAAGGCGGCAGCTTTGATCAGAAGACTGTTGAAGCGCTGAAACGCATCTCCATCTCCGGGCCTCTGCCAATGTGGAATGGCAGCCTCTTCCTGCATGCACCGAAGGATATCTTAGTCAAAGAAGAGGGTAACAAGCGACATTCGTATGCAATCCGACCGGGAAAGATGAACAATGGTGAAGGATGCGATCTGCCACATCCCAGCCTTCTCCCGGCAATGCTGCCTGACAGTGTTGAAGAGTTCAAACCTGCCAAAATCGCTCCGCTCTGGTCATTGGAGAAGATGACAGAATGGCTGACCAGTCCTGACGGTAATTCGTTCGGCACTCCACCGGCACCAAACGAAGTTGAAGGCGGGGAAACCGGCTTCCTGAATCTGCCAGAAAAAGATCCAAGGATGCATGTCAAGATCGAACCCGGACTGGGAACATCCGAAGAAGGAATGCTTTTCGAGACTATCGGGCTGGACTTTTCGGTAAAAGGGCGGAAAGAGGAGTTCCAGATTGCCGCAAAGGTCGAAGCTGATGACGCTTTTAGTGTCCTGTTATCTCAAATTGATTCATTCAATAGTATCGGGGGCGAGCGGCGTCTCGCCCATTGGAAGGCATATGAAAGTCAAATTGGGTGGGATTGTCCGGAAAAGATTACGAAAGAGTTATCCGGCAAAACGAGAGTCCGAATGATTCTGGCAACGCCGGCTATCTTCGCCGGAGGCTGGCTGCCAGGCTGGCTTCACAGCAAAGGAAATTCAATTGAAGGAACCCCTCCCGGTGCACCCGAAGGCCTGAATCTCAAACTGGTATCGGCATGCATTGAACGGTGGAAACCAATCTCCGGCTGGAGTCTTGAAAAAGATAAGGAGGGATTCCGAAAACCCGAGCCCAAAGCAATCCGAAAACCCGGCCCCAAAGCAATTCGAAGGCTCGTGCCGGCAGGTGCGGTTTACTTCTTTGAAGTTGCCGGTAATGCAGAGATGCTGGCCAAAAAACTCTGGCTCAAACCAGTGAGCGATGACGAACAAGACCGAAACGATGGATTCGGACTGGCAATGTGGGGAATCTGGGACAATACGGATGATGGAAAATTGAAGGAACAGAAAAAGGGGACTGGAACATGACAAATTTCACGAGGATGTACTGGATTCAGGCAATAACGCCGCTACATGTAGGCGCAGGGAAGGGTGTCGGGTTTATCGACTTGCCAATCATGCGCGAGAAGGTCACGAACTGGCCGCTGGTGCCGGGTTCGGCAGTCAAGGGTGTGATCAGAGATCATTTTACGCAGAATGCATCTGACGAACAAAAAAAATTGATAGAAATCGCCTTTGGAAAGCTGGTCTCTGATGATACATCCAACGCCGGTTCTCTGGTTCTTACTGATGCCCATGTCGTCTGCCTGCCGGTGCGCAGCCTTTACGGGACGTTTGCCTATACAACCAGCCATTTGGTTCTGGAGCGATTGAAGAGAGACCTTGAAGCAGCGGGGTATAATAATCTTCCACCAGCGCCATCTCCAGAAAATACAGAGGTATTTCACACAACAGACAAGATAGTCTATGATAAAAGAATCTTCTTTGAAGATCTCGATTTCATTGCAAAATCAGATGATAATACGAACAAATGGGCTGACACGCTGGCAGGGATTTTATTTTCAACGGATACGAAATGGAAGAGTATTTTCAAGGAGCGTTTTGCAATCCTCTCTGATGACTCGTTTAATTTCCTTGCGGAAACGGGGACGGAGATAGCAGCTCGGATCAGGATTAAACCCGAGAAGAAGATCGTTGACAAGGGTGCGTTATGGTACGAGGAATCTCTTCCTGCTGAAACTATTTTGGCAGGGATAGCCTGGTGCGATAGGGTGTTTGGCGGGAATGGAATAAATCAAGAGAAAATAATCGAAACTTTTTGCAATAATTCCGGCCTGAACGTGCAGATCGGCGGCAAGGCAACAGTGGGAAAAGGCCGGGTAAAGTGCCTGTTTACGAAGGGTTGAGATCATGGTCCAGACAAGGAAGCAGAAAAGAGCGCAAGTAGCGTATGATTGTGTTTCTCAACTCCTGAAGAAAAGTAATAACGATTACGTCCAACTTGCCAAAAAGTTCCCGGCCCTGGTACATACCTGCGGCCTTGCGCAGGCCGTTGCCTTCGTTCAGGCAAAGGAGAAAGAGAACGGGAAATCGTATCTCAATCACCTCACCAAAGTGATGGGACAAGACATTGATCTCGGGGAGAAAAGCCGGAACGCCAAGTTATTGGAATATCAGCACTTCTCCCGTGAAGCAATTGAGTCCGCAACATGGATCAAGCGCTATGCCGAAGCTCTTCTGGAGAAAGAGGAGAAAGATTGACCATGCCGGACGCATGCAGAGAGAAAATCTCGGAACTATGGGAAGTCAACCTGCTTGGGGCCAGCAACGCGACACTCATCAAAGACAGATATCTGAATGTTGCTGTGAAAGATGATACGCAATCACATTCAGAGGCACGGACGAGACTTTACAATGCGATGCGGCAAGCGCTGCACCTCTCAACCTATGCCTATAAAAATGCGTTTGAGCGGAACAAATCATCCATCGGAGAGTCCAAGGCAGGAGGCAATTTCAGGACGATCAACCGGATGGTAATCGGCCTCGGGAATGAGAATGTCCTTGAAACCGGGCTGACTCTTCATCGTATTTATGGGACACCCATTATCCCCGGAAGCGCCCTGAAAGGACTGGCTTCCCACTATTGCGATCAAGTCTGGGGTGAAAAAGATTCTGATTACAAGAAAAATAAGCAACATCACACAGTCATCTTTGGAACTTCAGAAGACTCAGGGCACATCATTTTCCATGATGCATGGATAACTCCTGAAACCATGGCAAACTCGCTCCATGATGATGTAATGACACCCCATCATAGTGATTACTATTCATCGAATAATGATATCCCTCCTACAGATTTCGATAAACCCATCCCTGTTACATTTCTCTCAATCGTTGGAGATTTCCATATCATGGTTTCCTGTGATGTTTCCGGGGAACAAGGACAAGCGTGGGCTGATCGTGTATTTGAACTGCTCTCCGAAGCACTGAAAGAATGGGGGATCGGTGGAAAGACCAGCTCCGGATACGGCAGGATGGAAAGAGAGCAAGAGATGACCACTGCGGGAATTGCTCCTGCCAGGCCAAGGGCCGCTCAGAGACCCAGAGAACCACGACACAGGAAAGGTGAGATCATCGATGTCACGCGGGTTGAAGATCCAAAAGGCAGGAATCGTCTCTATTTCGTAGATGAGGATGGATTCGGCGGAACAGTGAGATCAGAAGAACTCTCTCGCGTAAAGATTGGGCAATCCACCCGATTGAAAATTACCGGCGTCCAGCCTCCTGAAGGGTATGCATTCGCTGTTCTTGATTCAATCCCTCCTTCCCAGGTAAAGAGGCAAGGTGATCAGAGACGATGAAAAATATGATCTGTCTCATCAGTGACCAGCACGTGCCAAACCTTCTCACAGTGCACGCGGTTAAGCCGGATTTTCTTATCCTGATCGAGACAAAGGGTATGAAGAAGAAAAATGCTGCTGAAAATTTACTGAAGGCGCTAGAAATTGGAGGTTTGACTCATTTTCAGGCAGAGGACCGACACAGGATACTGTCTCTGGATGATGAGAATTCAATTCCTGCTGCCATCGAGGTATTTCAGAATGTCACCTCACAGTATCCTGATGCTCAGTGGATTGTTAACATCACTGGCGGTACAAAACCGATGAGCATCGCTGCCTTTGACTTTTTCAGGAGTCGGAAAGATGCCGTAATTTATTATGTTCCGCTGAATAACCGGGAAGCCTTGAATTTTTCCGGTGGAAGTCCACGGAAATTAAATCACAAAGTAACGGCCAAAGAATTTCTAGCGGGATACGGTTTCTCGTTCAATGAAGGATCTGAAATAACAGAAGGAATGGTGAGTGAGCAGTGGTATGATTCATCAGTATACCTCGTATCGAATTACCATAATCAAAAAATAAAGGATTTCCTAAAAAATATTTCAACGCTTTCAAGAAAAGATAATAGAAACGGGCGAAAAAATGGTTTGGATATTCAAGCTGCCGACAAATTGAAATTAGAGGACCGAGGCTTTCTTGAACACCATCTTGAAATCTTCCCTTCATTGAAATCAAACGGGAATTTGATATCCGGAAAATTATCAGCTCCTGAGGTCTGTTTCCTGACAGGAGGATGGCTTGAAGTCTTCGTTTGGATTCTGCTTTCCCGACATTTGGATACGCTTGGGATCTGGGACGTTCGTTTGGGTCTCCATATCAGTAAACCGATTCAGAACGAATTGGATGTCACATTCATGCAGAATCAATCTCTTTGTTTTATAGAATGCAAGACCGGCGAACAGAAACAAGATAAAAAAGGTATTGAGACACTCTATAAAGTCGAAGCTATCAAGAAGCAATTTCGCGCTTTGAAAGTGAATACTTGGCTTGCAACTACTTCTGAAAATGTGATTGATGTAAATACGGGTAAAATTAATGAAGGCTTGGCGAGTCGGGCCGCCCTTTATAATTATCACATTATTACCGGTGAGCAGCTTCAAAGAATCGCAAAGAAGCAGCTTGAAGATCCAAGCAGTTCTGAGCTGATAGAACTGATTGTCAGCGAATTCAAGCTTAATCGGGGGAATGGCAGCTGACCGCGCCATTTGTCATTTATTCCATCGGCGTCTCCCAGCCTATAACGCCATCCGAGCCCTTGCCGCCTCTGCCAGAAATTCCCCGAGGCTCTCTTGTGGTGGTAGAGGGACGTGCACCCATCTGGCGCTACGGAATGGCTTTGCACCGACTGCATGGCTCACCTGCCGGAGCGATTGCTTTCTATGATCCTAAGCTCGGAGCGGTCGTTGTGGCCACCCATACTCCTTCATGGTCCATAGGGCAGGTTGTGGAGATGACAATTCCCAATCCGGAATAGACCAAAATTCAAAAGCGGCGTTACTTTTAACGTTTCCCAAATCAATGTCGCTATTAGTGTCGCTATGAACTTTTCAGGCAGCCCGATTGAAATCCAGCAAGAGGTCGCTGATATCCAGCAGAACTCCCGATTAACCGGGGATCCCTTTGTCGACGCCGGCATCACTGCGATTGAACTTGTTACCGGAAAACTCTGGTGCGAAATAACAGAACCTGAGTTCAAAAAAGCTGCAAACGATCTTGTTACGCTCTACCTCACACCTGCATGGTCAAAAGATCTTATCTCAATTTTCCCAAACAGTACGTATATCCAGACTGCCCGGAATTACAATAAAAAAGAAAAATCGTGCGAATTTCTCTTTGACCTGATCGAGGGGCTCGGAATTTCGCAAAAACATTCCAATAATTGTATTTTTTGTGGCGCGAAGGCGTTTAATCGAAAAGATAATTCAGCATTTGTAAAAACCCAAATCCCTCTTGTCGGATCATCCAGTTTTACCAATTTTTTCCCGTCGTTCCAGAATGGCATCAGTATCTGTGCCCGGTGTGCACTTGCCTTCCAGTTTGCCCCACTCGTGTCGTACAGAGCCGGGGGAAAACCCTGCGTCATATCATGCAACAATCCCGAGATACTCAAAGAACTGGGAAGAGAGGCACTTCATTACATAAATGAACAGAGAGTGCTCGGGGTGTATCAGTCCAAAGAAATTTCCGGAATATACGATGAGAAATTCCGATCTCCGCAGAATGCCCTGTTCCATCTCGCTTACAAAATCACGAGGAGCTACCGGAACAAAGGAATTGCCGGTGAGAATGAGGAGATCACCATCTATCATGTTGATAATTATAACCAGAATCCGAAAGGTGTTTCAATTTATAACCTCCCGAACTCCGTTTTCCGTTTTGTTGCACTGGTCATGAGCAGTCCGGAGTACCGGGAATCTTGGTTCAGATTACTGGCACGGCATTATACGAAATTTAAAAAAGAATCTGATGATCTTCCTTTCTGGAAGGCATCGTTAAACCTGATTCATAACCAGCTGCTGAATAACCAGAGCATCCTCTGGGCTTTCAGGGATGATGAAACCAGAACACTGACAATTCCATTCGTTGTTATTGAACGATATATGGGACTGGTGAGAGGTATGAACAAGCAAAGGATTGAAAAGATCAAAAATCTGGCGGACAGAATAGCGGAATGCATTGAAAAAAGCGGGGATAAAAAGCGGGTTATGGCTCTGCAATCTGCAAAAGACCTTGTTTCATTCAGGAACCAACTGCGATTGATTCTCCGGGACTGGCAAAAACAGGGACAAAGTGGCCCTTTAACCTCATTTGATGATTACATCGAGGTCGTAATACCGGGAGACTATACCGGGTGGACGGAAGTCCGTGATCTCATTGTGATTCGACTGTATGAAAAACTCCATCACATGCTCGCTAGAGAATCGGCAAGTGATGAACAGGATGAAACGAAAGAAGGTGATGATACATGAAAACAATTATTGGTGCATACCTTATCGATACCCCCTTCTCGGCGCTTAACAACAGCGGGATCGATCCGAGGGCAGCAAATGAAAACGAAATTGCGACAAAGACCATAAAATCCCCGGAAGGCATTCGCCCTTACGTATCCGGCCAGGCATTACGGTACTGGTGGAGAAATGTATTGAAAACCAAGTATGGATGGAAGTGCTCACCGGTAACAAAACTTGACAAGAACCAGGCAGTGACTGACGCAGACCCTGTCGAATATAACGATGATGACATTTTCGGATATATGAGTGCCCGGAAAATTGAGACCGGCGAGGTAGATAAAAAGGGAAAACCGAAAATGCAGGACGTCACCGTTACGCGGGTTTCCCCGCTCAAATGCTCTCCTTTAATCGGCCTCCCGCTTCCTCCGAGATCGGACTTCGGGGTTATGAACCGTCACGAAGAGGGCGATCCGGTTTTATACACTCACCAGTTTTACAGCAATATCCTGAAAGGCATTTTTGCTCTTGATCTGGACACTGCCGGCAGGTTTACCATTCATGATAAAGCTGGCTCAATGAATTTATCGCCGACGCTCAAGCAAAAATATGAAAAAATGGGCTTAAAATCAAAGAATGATGAAAATACCTATAACCTGCTGCCTGATGATAAGAAAAAACGAATTGCCGATACAATATCTGCGTTGAAATATCTTAACGGCGGAGCCATGCAGACGCTCCATCATACCGATGTAACGCCAAAAGTGATTATTCTTGCAGTTCTGAACGGAGGCAACAATATCTTCATGGACATTTTTCCTCATCGGAACTATGAAGAAGGACTCATCAATCTTGATGCACTTGCTGAAGTGCTCAACGATTACAAGGGTGATTTCTTGTCCAAAGTTTATATTGGCAAGATGGCCGGATTCGGCACGGACAAAGACCGTGAACTCGATTCGTTCCAGGCACCGAACGGGGTTACCCTCATTAAAACAACACCCGTACAGGCCATTGATGGCTTTGTGAAGGAAATATCAGGTAATGAGAAACTCTTTGGTGCGTAAGTATGGAATTTCTGCGCGTGGAGATATCGGCAATGACCGCATCATTCCGGTATCCCATGTTCGTTGTTTCCTACCAGCCAACCTACCCGGTTCCCCCGGTATCAACAATGTATGGCCTCCTGTCCGCAGTGAAAGGATCAAAAGTCCATCTTGATGAAATTAAAATCGGCTACATATTCGAATCAAGAGGAAAAGGTACAGATCTTGAACGTATTTATGAATACGGGATTGGAGATGCAACAAAAAAACCTGTTCACCGTCTGGGAACAAATATTGTCCAACGGGAATTTCTGTATGATTGTACCCTGACCATGTACCTTTCTGATGTGAGGTTTGGCAAGTATTTTATGAATCCTGCATATTCTCTGCTCCTTGGGCGCCAGCCGGATTTAGCGTATGTAAAAAAGATCGAATCCGTCAATCTTGAAAAGAGAGACGATGTCGTAATAAACCATACCATGATTCCATTTACCGGTGAAATTCCCGGACAGGTCATTTCACTCCCTTCCGATTTTACTGATACTGCAGAAAGAAAACCACTCCAGGTAAAGGCGTACACAATCATCACAACACCGCAGTGTATTTCCAATGGTTATTTCGATACAGATACAGGAACGGGAGTCTATATTCATGATTTCACCAGTGCTGGCAAAACAGAACGGTGAGACACTCCGGGAACATACAGAAAATTGTCTAGCCCTGTATGCAAAATTCAGGGAAATCTTCCCCTATCTTGATAAAAAAACCGGGTATCCCGAATTTTATAGTGATGTAGCTCGGGCTCTTTTTTATCATGATTTTGGAAAGGCAGCGAAAGGGTTTCAGGAACAATTATACTTGTATGGAAAAAGATGGAAATACCGCCATGAAATCCTTTCAGTTCCGTTTATCGATTCACTTATCAGAAAAGATACTGATTTCATCAAAGAGCTCGTCCTGACTCACCATAAAACTCTCGATGAACTGGGGGATTATGTTGAATGCGAAGACTCGTTAGATGCAAGTTTCGCCGAGCGGCTTTCTGAAATTTCCGATGCTCTCCCGTATCTTAATGCCCTTATTGATGAATATGGAAGATTATGTTCTCCTTTTTTTCAGGTAAAGGATCGCCCATCTTCTGTAAAGATTCTGAATTTCCAGAAAGAAATCTGGGAAGATCTCTATAAAAAAATCAATAAGAATCAAAGAAGCCCGACAGCGGAATACACCCGGTTAAGAGGAATTTTTGGAAAAGGACTGGTCAACAGCTGCGATTATCTGGCATCAGCCGGAGTTCAAACGGTATTGAAGCCGCTTCCGGATATCCATCAGGTCTTTTCGTTTCCTGCATTGAATAGTATCCAGAAAGAAGCAGCGGCAACGAAAGGAAATACAATAATTATATCTCCAACTGGATCAGGAAAGACCGAAGCCGCTCTGTTATGGGCAACATACAACCTCGACAAAGCGGATGGTAACCGGATTTTCTATACACTTCCCTATACTGCAAGCATCAATGCGATGTACATTCGGCTGAACCAGGCGTTTTCTCCATATTATCCTGACGAAATCTGCGTTTCCCTTCTGCACGGGAAAGCATCGTATTATCTTTATCTTCTTTACGAGCAGGAAAAATTCGGGGAAGTCAAATCACTATCCCGAAGAATTTACAGCCCGTATAAGGTCATGACCCCATTTCAGGCAATCAAACACTTCTTCTCTCTCAAAGGATACGAAATGGGGCTTCTGGAAATGTACCGGGGGCTCTTCATTTTTGATGAGATTCATGCCTATGATGCAAACAATACCGGGCTCATCCTTGCCATGACCGAGTATCTCACTAAAGAACTTGATGCTAGAGTCCTGATCATGTCAGCAACCCTCCCGTCATTTGTAAAAAAAATCTTTGTTAATACTCTTGATATTACACATGAAATCCGGATGGTCGAGCCGGAACTCGGCAAATATCTCCGCCACCGCTGCACGATCCTTGATGGTTCAATATGCGATCACATTGATCTCATCAGGAAAAAAATCCGGGAAAAGAAAAAAGTACTTGTCGTATGCAATACCGTCAAGCGAGCCCAGGAAATATATTCGGTTCTCAGAGATGAAACAACCGAACGTGCTCTGTTGCACGGCCGGTTCATCCTCCGTGACCGCGAAACAACCGAGCGCTCCCTCGCCTCAAAATCCCTCCTCGTCGGTACCCAAACCATCGAAGTCTCCCTCGACATCGATTACGATGTGTGCTTCTCCGAACCGGCCCCTGTCGATGCCCTTATCCAGCGGTTCGGGCGGGTCAATCGGCGGAAAGGTCCGGATGGGATGCCTCTCAAAGGAATCTGCGATGTCTTCGTGTTCACCAAAGGATCGGAATTCGATCAATACATCTATGACCCGGCTCTAGTCGATCAAACAGTACGGTTGCTCTCAGATACTCAGCTCCTCCAGGAGGACCGACTCCAGGAGATCACTGATAAAGTCTACGAGAACGGGTTCGGTGCGGACAGGGAGAAATTCCAGGATACAAAAGATCGCTTCTCGAAACTGATCGAAGACCTCATGCCGTACCATTCAACCAGCCGGAAAGATTCCGATTTTTACCGGATCTTCCGCTCGATCGAGGCAGTCCCGGCATGCTATGCAGATCCGTACCGGCAATTTCACATTGATGGAAGGATTTACGACGCGATGCAATATGTCCTCTCACTGTCCCTCGGGCAGTATCACAGGCTGAAAGGCCTGAACCGGATTTCCCAGACCGAGTACGGCCTTATCGTGAATGCACGGTACGATCCGGAACTGGGGCTTCTTGTCGATGAGCCGGACCACGGCGATGCGCTCGTATGAGCCGGGGAAGAAAACCTGATAAGATCCCGGGGACATCTCTTACGTGCATATGCTGAAACTGGCCGAACAGAAAATCATACTCGACCGGATCAAGATCAAAGGCCGTGTCCGCCGGCTCGCGCAGGGCCTGGAGATTACAGTGGAGTCGGGGGATGACTGCCTGATCCTCTCCAATGAAAAGTTCGGGCTCATTGTATCCGCTCCGACCCTTGAGGAAGGGATCGCCGGGATCTCCGATGAGATCGATACGCTCTTTGAAGTCTATGTCGATGAGAACATAGAAAACCTGACCCCTGATGCAATCAGGCTCCGTTCCAGCCTCCAGTCCCTCATCCCTGCAGGGGCCGACACGTGAAGCCCTGCAAGGCCCGGGATATCGAGACAGCCCTCGTAAAAAAAGGATTCGTGAAAAAAACCGCGCATCACACCCTATTCTATCTTCGTATTAACGGGAAAATCACCGGCATCCACACATTCATGAGCCACGGAATCAGGGAGTATGACGATCCCCTGCTGGCAAAAATGAAAAGCCAGTTGCACCTTTCTGCAAAAGAGCTCGAATCGTTTATTCGGTGCCCGCTTACATTCAAAGAATATGTTACCATTCTGATTGAACGCGGTATCCTGGAGAACTTCAGGAATCTCCGATGATCACGCAGTGGTTCCGATCTTTACCAGATCTTCTGTTCGATTGAAGCGGTCCTGGCATGCTATCCAGATCCGTACCTGTAATACTGCCTTAAGGAGAAGATCTGCTCAATCTTATTCTTGATGAGTGTATTTTTTTCACATAGTATTCTTGCGCCTTTCTGATTCATTTATCCGTGGCTGCTTGGACTGTTAGGACTCTGGAGAACAAGGGATGACGTAACCACAAAAATCATTGCTTCAGGATTTTCTTCTTCTCAAGCACGTCCAGCATCCCGAGAAAACGCCTCTTTCTCACATTTCCGGTCCGGACCTGTACGATGTATCTTTCCCATTCTTCCATCCGTTCCTGGCGTTTCATGAGGTTCATTATCTTGCCGAGGTAAAAGATCGCGGATTCGTACGACTTTGGACGGGCCTCTGCGATCAGCCTTTCCGCCATGTGTTTCCAGATATCGAGAGCGCGGTCCGGAAATTTCCATGCAATTGCATCCGCGACTTTATCATCGGAGATATACCACTGTCCGCGGGTCGGGGAATGCGTTTGATACCGGTCATACCACGTAATGACGTCCTCCGGTCTCTTCTCGGCAATCGCGATGTCGATAAGAATGTCGAAGAACGGAGATCCCCGCTCTCTCCCGGCCTCACCTGGAAAGAGGCCGGTATCAGGAAAGGCACCAAAAAGTTTCCTGGCACTGTTCAGACCTTTTTGTTTCTTTTCGGTCAATTTTCCCGTTTCGAGATATTGCATAAGGGGGCCTTTCACGATATCCCCTACACCGGCTTTCCGTGCGGACTCTTCTAGCTGGCGGTAGTTCGGAAATGAAGGCCTGTCGAGGAAATCTCCTGCACGTATAGCGGCAGCACGAAGCCAGTCACCTTCCTTTTCCCAGAGTTCGCGCTGGATGGTCCGCAAATCGGCTGCAATACCTGGGAGTGATGTTCCGGTAATGGCAATTCCCCTGGCGATCCATTCCCGGGCTTCATCAACACGTTCCAGACGGAGGAGCCGGCGTACGAGCCGGATATAGCTGTCAGTCCTTTCAACTTCGGCAATGCAGAGGTCCGTTGCCTCGTCTTCCCGTCCTGCATTGTCCAGCGCAGTCATGATCCAGTTGACAAGTTTATCCCTTTTATATCGCGATCCGGACTTCCTACATTCCGGATTGTACCGTTCCCCCTCCAGTCGAAGAAGCAGTCTGTCTGCGACAAGACACCAGTCACGTTCCGGAAATTGTTCTTTCCAGAAATTTTCAGCACCGGCACAGACGTCATACTCATCATCCAGGTCCGCATGGATGGCAAAGATGATCCGTTCGTGGGCAGGGAGGGACGATTGGGCGAGCGCTTGGAACACGACCTTCATGCACGAGGCGATCTCGTTAGCAGTCTCGCCTTCATCGTGGCTCCGTTCGACCTGCGCAACCCCCTTTTCCAAGAGGATGCGGCCGGCCCTGAGCACCGCATCGGGAAAACCCATTGAGAGCAGGATTTCCATCCGTTTCCTGATGGGCGAGTAATCGGAGATCTGGGATTCCCCGCTCCAGGAGTTGCTCCAACCGTATTCTGCAGTTATAAGGTCGATATCGGAGAGCAGGGCAGTGAGAACAGGATGGGGATCCGCACTGGCAACGGATTTCCGATCGATGAGATCCTGCTCTACCAGCGGATACCTACGGATGAGATCCTCAATGAGACTGAGAAGGTCCTCCTTCTGAAGGCCTTCGAGGTACTGGCGAAGCGAGATAGGCTTCCCCGGGGATCCCTTGTGTGCTCCATGCTGCATCTCCTGTTCGCTGTCCGATACAAGGATAGCCTGGTGAACTGCCGGTTCCAACGCTGAACCCGAATCCAGCCTGTTTCCCAGCAGGGACAGTCTCCGATCACCTGTCCTGATTTCCCCGACGGGTTTGTTCTCTTTCCGGAACGCGAGGTATTCAAGGATGACGGCAACTGCATGCTTGCAGGCAGAGCCTACCGGGCAGGTACAGATGAAGCTGATCTCGTTATCGAGGATCACCGCAGTTGTATACTGTCTGGTTCCATCGACCCAGGCAATAATAGTCTTCTCCCCCTTTCGCACCAGGTCATGCACCCGTCCCTGGCGCTGGTACTTACCCCCGCGAGAAAGGGCCTTTTCTCCGGCCCATTCTTGAAGATCCATCAAGTCGAGTTCCAGAAATGGATCAATCGTATCCTCTTCAGCCATGGCTCGACACTGCCGGAAGCTCTCCGGCTGTTACACCACTCTTTAATGACAGATAACGGTTCATGCAGTTGACGGATATTGCGCGGGCCTTACACATTCCAGGGAAAGAATATATGATTTTCCAACCATCATGCATCCTCGACTTTGCTGCCGAACACCTTGTTCCATGGCACGACCTGTTTCGGCATTGACCCGTATTCCTTCCTGGCCCTCGAAGGAGATACTGCTTCCAGATACGGTGAAATGGTACTCTGGGCCGGACGTTCGAAATACAGGAAAAACCGTTTGTTCTTTGTCTGGTAAAGATGTTTTGCCCCATCTTTGGACGATGCGATCAGCGTGGACTTCTCCGTATCGTATCTAAGACCGTTGATTACCTGTTCGACCATGAATCACCTCATCTGTCTTGAATGATCTGTTACACAATAAATTCCGCAGTTCGGGGTTCCATGTCCTCATCACAACGTCAATCGTCCTCTATATCTCTCAATCTTTCTCTTGATACGCGTATTTTTTCCAAATTACATTCCTGTGGTCATATCTGGTTCATTCACGCGTGGCTGATTGCTCTGTGAGGACTCTGGAGAACAAGGAATGACGTAAACACAAAGTTATCAACAGATATATTAGCAAAAAATGGATATCAAAAAAGAAGTAATCACGTGAATATCATTATCTACAGACGCCGAGGGGAGATAATTGAGCCAAATACCTGACAGTCAAAAATCGGAAATAATCCAATTACTACAGGAAAATAAATTAAACAGAGAACAAATAGCAGACAAGACCGGGGTGTCTCCAGGAGTAGTCAGCGCAATCAAAGCTCATATCACGATGGGTACTTATACCGAACCTTCCGAAGCTGAAGAAGTCATCGACGCGATGGAAACAACTTTTGGACTTGAACGCGATCTTCAGACTGCCCTTCGTTTCAACATTCACCAGCTTGAACAAGGGCTCGTGATAATTGACGAAGGAAAGGAGCAAACGACAAAAGCTGGTAGGATTGACATCACTGCCCAAGATCAACAAGGTGATCTTGTCATTATTGAACTAAAAGCCGGCTCTGCTAATCCAGATTGTATTGCTCAAATACTATCTTATATGGGTGCTTTAGCTGAAAGGAATCATAAGAACATTCGTGGTATTTTAGTGGCTGGAGATTTTTCTCCTCGTGTAATATTTGCATCGCGGGCAGTTCCTAACCTTCAATTGAAAAAATACACGTTTAAATTTACATTCCAAGCAGTTGATTGAAGAATAATGAGACCTTTCTTATCACCAAGCCGCATTACACGAGACAACCGTGTCGAAATAAACATAATTTTATTTTCCACGAACAATATTGACAAATCCGAACCCCATGCTGTTCCGCTCCCCGAACCCGGAGTCCAGCCCGAACTCAAGGATCCTGCGCTGGACATCGCTTAAATAACTCCACTGGAACTCCCACATGCTGCCTGCAGCCCCATAGCTCTTTCCGTCGATGATATACCGGGTGTGCACCGTTTTCCGGAAGAGGAATTCCTGGAACAGGGGGATGCTTCGGATTTCGGTGCCGTAAAACTGGTTGTATTTTTTAACCAGGTTTTCGGTGAGCTGCTTGATGAACGCCTCGAACGCAATCTGCGGTCGCCAGTACACATACCGGTCTCTCCGTTCCTCCTGGGGCACTCCATAGAGGTCATAATTCTTTTCCGGTATCCGGAGCAGGATTGGCGTCCCGCAGGTAAGACGAACCGGTGTCTCTTTCAGGGATACCGCAATGGTGCTCCAACGTTCAAGGGAGAAAGAACAATCGCCAATATGAAATGGGGTGTCCTTGAGCAGGGGAAGTTTCTGGACAATACCTTTCGCAATCGCTTCGCTCGGTGTCGCGATGAGAAACGATCGCGAATCTCCGGTTTTCATGTCCCCATACGGAAAAATATTCGAGAAACAGAATGGTTTGTAGCCTTTTTTATCGTGCAGCAGGGGGAACCCGCTCTCCATCATGAGCCGGTATACAAATCCCTGCAGCTTATGATACTCAAGCGAAATGTCTTTCTGGTCTTTTTTCGCAGCTAACTTCAGAAGGATGCGCATGATCGCAGGATTGTCAATTCCAGGGGATTCAACGATTCCGATTCAACGATAGTCCAGGCAGATATCACAGAAATGATCATCTGACGTAGAACTAAATAAAATTCATCGGATGATATAGGGGATGGTCCAAAAAAACATACAGCTGGATTCCCGAAAAATCCAGGTCCCGAATCAAAGTCCATTTAAGCAGACAGGCACTTCCGCCCAGAATTTGAAAATACCTGGCAGTCGCCACATTCAATCCAATTGTAGTTCCATAACCATTTAAGTAGTAACCTGCAGATTCAGAAGTAACCATCCCCTCCGGCAGGAACCATGTTTTCAGTACTCTATATCGATGACGAACCGGATCTCCTCGATATCGTGAAAGATTACCTCGAATCGGCAGGTGACTTCTCCATCGATGTAGCAGTTTCTGCGGATGAAGGGCTCCTGCTCCTGGAACAAAAACCCTACGATGCCGTGATCGCGGATTCCCATCTCCCCGGGATGGACGGAATCGACCTCCTGAACGTGATCCGGTCCCGGTTCGGAGATCTCCCGTTCATCCTGTTTACCGGGAGAGGGCGGGAAGAGGTGGTAATCGAGGCCCTGAATGCCGGTGCCGATTTTTACCTGCAGAAGGGAGGGGAACCCGAAGCACAGTTTGCAGAGCTCGCCCACAAGGTCCGGCAGGCTGTCCGGGGCAGGCGTGCGGAATTGAGGCATTCCCAATCGGAAGACAAATTTTCCAGGGTTTTTTATGCGAGCCCCAGCCTTGAGGCAATCTCCGAGTTCAGGACGGGTGTCTTCCTCGAAGTGAACGACAAATTCGTGAAAACGACAGGATATGCCCGCGAAGAAATAATAGGGAGGTCCGCACGCGACCTGGGGTTTTTCCTGGACAGTGACGCCAGGGAGCGGATGGCGGACGCCCTGTTGACGAACGAAACGGTCCAGGATGTTGAGGCAAAAATCCGGACGCGGTCCGGAGAGATTCGGATCATGAGCTTCTCGGGGGAGCGGATCGAGATTGCCGGTCAGGACCTGTTATTCTCCCAGGCAATCGACATCACGGATCGGAAGGCTGCCGAGTCCTCCCTCCTGGAGAACCAGCTCCAGCTCACCAACGCCATGGACCTCGCACACCTGGTCAAGTGGGAGTACGACATTGCATCCGACCTGTTCACCTTCAACGACAGATTTTATGCACTGTACGGGACGACGGCTTCGCGGGAAGGAGGCTACCAGATGTCGTCAGGGACGTATGCCCGGACCTTCGTACATCCGGACGATGCACACTTTGTTGCGGAAGAAGTCAAATCCGCACTGGAGTCGAAGGATCCCCGTTTCAGTTCCCAGCTCGAACACAGGATTGTCCGGAGGGACGGAGAAGTCCGGCATATCGTTGTCCGCATCGCGGGTATCATGGGTCCGTCCGGGAAGATCGCCAGGACGTACGGGGCAAACCAGGACATTACCGACCGGATAAAGGCCGAGAACGCATTAAAAGAGAGCGAGGCCCGGTTCCGGACGCTCTTTGAGATCTCCCCGGACGGGATCGTCCTTACCGACCTTGAAGGCAGGATCCACTTTGCATCCCCGGCAGCCCAGAAGATGTTCCGTGTCCCTTCCCCGGATGAAGCGACAGGGACAATGATCTTCGACTGGCTTGACCCGGAATACCATGAACAGGCCAGGGAGGCAATCGCCAGGCTGCTCCTCGGGAAAGAGCAGAGCATGAACACGTACCGGGTCAGGCGCAGGGACGGAGAACTTTTCTTTATCGAGACGAGCTATGGGATCATTCCCGATGCGAACGGCCATCCCGACGGTTTCATGATCATTCTCCGCGATATTACCGAACGGCAGCATTCCCAGTGTATTCTCGCGGAGAGCGAGGAGAAGTTCAGGAACCTCTTCGAGAAAATGGCGGAAGGGTTTGCCCTCCACGAGATTGTGTGCGATGGGAGCGGAGGAGCGATCGACTACCGGTTCCTCGACATCAACCCGGCCTTTGAGCGATTGACGGGGCTTAAACGAGAGGATATCCTTGGAGAGCTGGTGACAGAGATTCTTCCGGGGGATGACCCGATATGGGTGGAACGGTACGGAAAAGTTGTGTCATCCGGCAGACCGGACCATTTCGATCATTATTCGCCCCCGCTCAAACGTCATTACGATGTGTTCGCATATCCGGTGGGTGAACGCCGGTTTGCCGTCCTTTTTACGGATATTACCGAGCGCAAGCATGCAGAAGACGAATTACGGGAATCTGAAAATAAATTTGCGACAGTCTTCCGGAGCAGTCCGGTCGCGCTTACCCTCGCACGGGCAGCGGATGGGACTTTTATCGATGTGAATGATGTATTCCTTAAAAAAACAGGCTATGCCCGGGAAGAGGTGATAGGGAATACAGCCACGGATCTGGCGCTCTTCGTGAACCGGGATGGGCATGAACGGATCATCGCCTCACTGAGGGAAAACAAGACCATATACAGTACGGAAGTGCGTTTTCGTATAAAATCCGGAGAGATTCGCACATGCCTCTTCTCCGCGGGTATCATCACGATGAGCGGTAAACCGCATGTACTATCCACGATAGAAGATATCACCGAGCGAAAGAATTCCGACATCGCATTCCAGGCTATGGTACGGAGCATGGTTGGGACGACCGGCTTTGATTCTCTTGCAAACATTACGAGGAATATCAGTTCCTGGCTCGGAGCCGAGTGCGTCATGATCGGGATGATCCAGCCTGACACCACGAACGTCAAGGTCGTGTCCATGATCCTTGACGGGAAGGAGATCCCAGACTTTTCCTATACCCTGAAAGGGACTCCCTGCGACGACATAGCCCATAGGGGATTCTGCATGTATCCGGACAACGTCGTCCAGCTCTTTCCCGGGAGCAAGGATCTCGCGGAGTTGAACATCCGGGGATACATAGGGACACCGTTGCGAAAAACCGATGGAGAGGTTATTGGCATTCTCTGTGTTCTTTCCAGGAACCCCATTCAGCCTTCACCCGCAATCCGGGAGATTATGGACGTAATTGCAGTGAAGGCAGCTGCGGAGATCGATCGATCCCGGATGGAACTCGAGATCAGGGAGAGCGAGGAGAAATTCCGCGCACTCGTGGAGCATTCCCTGGACGGCATCCTGATCCTGGACATGACAGGCACGATCCTGTTCATGAACCGGGCAGCAGGAAAAATCGTTGATGCCGAAAGTATGATCGACCGGGTGGTCGATTCCAATAACGTGCGGGAGTATATCGCTCCCGAATCGCGGGACTCTTTTCTCAACGATTTCAGCGAGATCCTGAATGGGATCGATGTATACCTGATGAATTACCAGTTCACTACTGTCACCGGCCGTAAGATCTGGGTTGAGTGTATCGGGAAAAGGATCCTCTTTCACAATTCTCCAGCAGTCCTGATCTCACTGCGGGATACGACCTCGCGGAAGCGGATGGAGGATGCAATCCTCCGGACAAACAAGCAGCTCAACCTGCTCTCCAATATCACGAGGCACGATGTGTTGAACAAGATCTCTGTCATCCAGGGATACCTGGCGGTTGCGAAAAAACGAGGCCCGGACCAGGATTATCCTGCAATCCTGGGAAAGATCGAGTCCGCGACAAGCGCCATCAAGTCGCAGATCGAGTTCACCCGTATCTACCAGGCTCTGGGCACCAGGAAGCCCGGGTGGCAGAAGCCTGCGACTCTCGTGTCCGCGATTCAGATTCCGGGAACCGTCGTACTGAAGAATGAACTGGGAAACCTGGAGATCTATGCAGACCTGATGCTGGAGAAAGTGTTCCACAACCTGCTGGACAACTCGCTCCGTCATGGAGGGACCGTGACCGAGATCACAGTAAAGACCCGCATGGACCCCGATGGACTGATCATCATTCTCGAAGACAATGGAACCGGCATCCCCTACGAGGATAAAGAGAAGATATTTGAATGCGGGGTTGGGAATCATACCGGCCTCGGATTGTTTCTGGCAAGGGAAATCCTTGGAATAACCGGGATCATGATTAAAGAGACCGGAGAGGCTGGGAAGGGAGCACGGTTTGAAATCCTCCTGCCAAAGGGTGTGTTCAGGATACCCTCCGTGTAGTCGGATACCGGGTGTTCCGGATAGCGTGTCGGACTTCTTATCGGTGCACCCAAACAGGGGGCCGGTCTTCAGAGTGATATCCTCTGCCCCAGCAGGGTGTGTCCTGCGTTCGGAAAAAATCCACAAAAAAAAGAGAGAATGCCGTATCAGGCATCTATCATGATTTCACGGGATTTTAAAGGCAGCGTCGTACGTCTTGAACCCAAGGGGTTTCACCGTGGGCATGGTGAATATCGCGTCG
>DAEV01000029.1:26528-35510 GCA_002509495.1 Methanolinea sp. UBA473
GGTTTCGTCGTGGGCATGGTGAATACCCCGTCGTAAGTCTTCCCGAATGAGGGGGTAAGGTTTTCATAACTCGCAGAAGCGGACGAGACAAGGAGCAGGAGCACAAACATCCCGATCACGAGATAACAGATCTTCCTCATAATTTCCTCCAATGATATAGCCTTATCCTGCTCAATATTTATAGATTGCCTCTCATCCGTCTTATAAATGCAGATGAATATGGCTTTGTTTAAGAGTTTCAAGTCGTTTTAGGGAGATTTTATGTGCAGGGAACAACCAGTACTTTCTCTAACGAACCGTATGACTGAAAAAGTGAGAGTGCCCGCTAAGGTGTACAAGGAACTGGTCGCGATCAACCGGGAAATCCACTACACGCTGGACTTCTCCCAGGTGATTCGGAAGGCAGATGACAACGGCTATATCCACGCGGCGGAATGGCTCCGGAATAACGAGGATCTGTATCGGAGGGGCTTTGCCCGGGGCTTCGAACCGGATTCCTGAATGATCATACCTGCATTCCGCAAGGATGGCAGGTTCCTGCCCCGTTCGGATGTTACCGGATATGGGGTGAGATCAGAAGGAGAGTTGAGGTTTTCCGTCACAATCTGATTTCATTTTCCTCGATCAGGAACCCTGCAGGCATTCTCGTCCGTAGGATCGTGATCCTGCGTTTCCCGGCGGATGAGAGGATCATGTATGCAGGATGTTCCATGGGCCCCTGGTTATCGACGGTTGTCTCATCACCGGGCATCCCCGGAATTCCTCCGGAATTGACGGGATTTGTCCATCCCTGCAGCCTCCGACGCCCCGGCTTATGAATACTGGGAAGGGTATCGGATGACCTTTTTCGGGCATGAGGAGCCTTCTTTCAAAGGATATTACGATTCGCCGGGAGATTTCCCTCAGGCATGCATGAAAAAGCAGGATCAGGAGCGAAAGGATAGGAAAGGGGCGGGAAACCCCTGTACAGGATCCCCGGGAATCAGGTAAAGGGACTCCGATCGTAGATATACCACAGGTCTTCCCCGCGGTCTTCCATCAGGTACCGTATTCTTCCACACCGGTTGCACCGGACAGTGATCTTCCTTGGGATCTTGCTGTCCTCGGGGTCCAACTCCATGGAGATCGTGTAATGGGTGATCCCGCAGCCGCAGGTGACCGAGTATTCCTCCATGACCATGTATTCTTCCGTTGTGCAGATAAGAGGAAATAAATACCGTTTTTTCTCCAGGGCAGGACCCTGGTCGCTCAATATCTCGCCTTTTCCCGGCAATCAGGAAGGACGATCCCGTCCGCGAGGAGCATGATACCGGAATTGTTTTCACGTACTCCCCCGATTACACATCCATATCCAATGGATTTCATTCGTCCCATGCTGGCGGTGACCGGCCAGCCATTTTCCCGTAAAGACTGGATATTTGAGCCGAAATTTGACGGCATCAGGTGTATTGCCCACAGGCACCGCGGCAGGACGTTCCTGCAAAACCGTCGCCTGTCCGATATCACGGTAAAGTATCCCGAGATCGTGAACGGTCTCCGGGTTGCCGCCCCGGCAGACTGCATTCTTGATGGGGAGCTCGTGATATTCCGGGGAGGTAAGCCGCTCATCTCTGCGCTCCAGTCGAGGGAATCGCAGGACGACCGGTTCAAAATCGGGCTCCTCGCCCGGTCACTGCCTGCCTCCTTTATCCTGTTCGATATCCTCTGCCTGGAGGGAAAACCGCTGGAGGAGAGGCCTCTGGCGGAACGAAAGGAGATCCTTTCCGGCTTGATTGCACAGGGATCCGGGGTATATGTCACCGATTACATCCCTACAAAGGGGGAAGATTATTACAAAGCTTCGATCGCGCTCGGATTTGAAGGGGTAGTGGGCAAGCGGATGGACTCCCTCTACAGGCCCGGAATAAGGAGCCCGGACTGGGTGAAATGCACAAAGATCCTTACCGTTGATCTTGTGGTCGGAGGCTTCACGCATGGGAGCGGGGCGAGAGGTTCCACGTTCGGCGCCCTTTTACTGGGCGGATACAATCCAGGCGGACAGTTTGTCTACGTAACAAAGGTAGGGTCCGGATTTTCGGAGGATGTCCAATCGACCATCGTGACAAGCCTGGAAAGGAGACCGGATACCCCCTTTGCAGGTTCTCCTGGAAATGCCGGGGTAACCTGGGTGAAACCCACCCTTGTCGTCGAAGTGCGGGCCCAGGAGATCACTCCTGCGGGGAGTCTCCGGGCTCCGCGGTTCGTGCGGATCAGGCCGGACAAGGATCCCCTGGAGTGCCTTCTCCCGAAAACGGGCTAGACCGGACCGAATACCCCAGGGATGAGGTTGAGGGTGATAAGAGCAACGATAATTGCTGATGCCAGGAATCCGGCAAACATGACCACGATCGCTTCCCCTTTTCTCCATCCGATAATCCATGCTGCGGCCGGGCAGACATAGAACCCGGCAACGGCCATGCCAGGCACGAGGGCGAGGATTCCATATCTCCTGAGCCCGCGGGTAATCCGGATACCTTCCACGCGTGCCAGAAATGCCCGGATCTTCTCCGACCTGAAGGAAAGCAGATCGAAGATCTCATACGAAGTAAGGAGGACTCCCAGGCAAACGAGGCTGATCACTGCCATGGAGAAAAGGAGATCCAGGCCCATCGCCAAGGCAGGAGCGATCGCCCCGTATTCGATGACAAATGCGGCCCCGATCAGGACAAGGGCAGACGGGGCCGGAACCCCGAGAAGCAGGGAAAGAGTAAGAGGCAGAACCAGAAAAAAAATTGCCGGATTGAGAACAAGACCGGCCAGGTGCCTCCGGGTCAGCGTCTCCTGATCCTCATTCAACGTGAAACCCTCCTTTCACTTTTTTCTGGCGGGAGACCTCAATAACTCTTCTTCTCTGTTCACCTTGACCGGGATTGGTCAGAATCCACGCAGTATTTAATGTACGATCGCGTACCAGGATCCATCAGACCGGTGTCCCGTCTGTTTGTCGGACGGATATCCTGGCGGTGATTGCCATGGAGCAGAAGAGCGGCAAGTTTGTGAAAGGAGTATGGGTTGAGGAGAAAGTTCCCCCTGTCCAGGAAACGAAGGAAGAAGAACCGATGGAAAAGCGGATCGAGCTGGTCACATCCCAGGTCTCGACCTCCCTCTCCCAGCTGGTGGGTCTTGCCAGGGACCTGATCGCAACACCCGAAGGAAGGGCGCACATCCAGAAGAAGATCGACCTGGCAGGTGCCCAGATCGATGCCGCAATTCGGGAAGTTCTGGAAAATGAGCAGGAAACCGCCAAAGAGGGCGGCGGAATCCCCGGCAAAGAGGAGGGGGAGAAGAAGCCCTGAAAACCTACTCTCCATCCCTGTTGCAGCGATCGTTGTTCAGCGCGTCGGGTTGATCGGCTGGAAGGGCATATCCTGGTCGATCACCTTATATCGGACCCCATTGTCGATTGTCACGTATACCATTACCCGGTCGGTCCTCGTGGTGCCTGGAAGAACGATCTCCGACCCGATCTGGGGAGTATCCACCGATCCTGACACCTCTTTTCCATCTGAACGGATGACAACTGCCTGCATCGTCTCCACGAATGCCAGGCCCTGTCCCCCGCGGAACGTCACCGTGATCGATGGATCGGTCGCGATCGTGTTCTTGGTCACCTGAACACTCACCGAGTACACTGCCGGGATGACATCGGTAGGTTCCGGAACGAGGGAGAACGAAGGCGTCGGAACCGGAGTAGGGGATACCGGTGTCTGGGTAGCGGGGATAGTCGAGGGATACCCGGTGCATGCGGCGGCCAGGATGGCTGCGAACAGGAGAACGATAAGGAGAATCGCCTTATGCATACTCATCTCATCGTGCTGGGATGATATATATGATCTCCAATTCCCTCGGATTCTGGGGAACCCTTCTCCCGTCCGAATCCCCCTGAAAACGGGTCACATTCTCCCTCCATGGATCTAACCAAGGAGAGATCGAGGGAGGGGTCCCTGTCTCCTTTTTTTACCTCCCCACCAACCGGCGGAAAAATGAGTCCTGCGCCCTGAAAAACAGGGGACGATCTTCTCCCACGGAACGAATATCTTCGATTGAGAAGATCGCTTCAGGATAATCGTTTTTCAGGATCAGGACGAGATCGTCCATCACCCGCCTTGGAACCAGAACCAGGAGAACCGAGACCGGGGTACCAAAGGAGCCGGACCCTTCCAGGCGGGTAACACCGTATCCGTGCTCCCTGAGCTGCTGGATCAGGGATTCAGGATCTTCCCGGACGATGATGCGGACGATGGCATTCCCCACCTTGAGCCGGTCTTCGATGTCGAGCCCCAGGATTGTTCCGATTGCATACCCGGCGATATATGCGATAATGCCGGGAATATTGGAGAGATTCGTGATAACGAGCCCGGTGGACAGGAGCCAGACAGCCATCTCCCCGGTTCCGAGGCCGGCAGCCAGGTATTTATATCCCCTGTTCACGTACAGCTGTCGTACCGTCTTTAAGCTGGTCTCTCCAATACGGGCGATAAGGATGATACAGGCAAGGATTAATGGATCGGGAGTCATGGACCCACTCACTCCGTCTATGCTCTCGATCATTCTATGATGTGTCCTCCCATTTAATCCAGTGAGTTCTCGATCCGGAACAATCCGCCTTTATTAGTGTGCCAGGGAAACTGGCAGGATAGGATCAGGCAGCGAAGATGTAGGAGATGGCATGAATCCGGGAGAGAAAAGAGACGTTTCGATCGGAGGCGATCGCCGAGCACCCCCTCGCCGCGAGGTGCTTGCCTTATTCCTGGCAAGACATGAGATCGGAAGGACTCATCCCACTCCAGAGGCCCTGGACAGGTACAATGCCGCGCTGACCCACAGATCTTTTGTCAGGGAAAACGGGGAGGAGTCCGATGCCGATGAGACCGATTACGAACGTCTGGAATTCCTCGGGGACCGGGTGTTGAACCTTATCGTGGCCGAACATCTCTTCCGGGATGGCCGTGAAACAGAGGGAACCATGACCTCCCGGATGGAAGCCGTGAAGAACCAGCACCTGGGAGCCATAGTTCCCGCTCTCGGGATTGGATTCGAGGATCTGGTGAGAGTTGGCAGGAACCAGGTGAAGAATTCACGGATCCTGGCGGGTGCATTCGAGGCATTCGTAGGAGCTCTTTATCTCGACGCGGGAATGATGAAAACAAAAACCGTTGTCTGGGATCTGATCGGCGAAGAGATCCTGTCATTCAACCCGGACCGCAACTATAAAAAAATCCTTCAGGAAAAGATACAGCAGGAGGACCATACCATCCCGGCGTACCGCCTATCCGGGAAAGAGGGGCTCGATCACCTTCCCCTCTTCACATTCGAGGTTCTCGTGGGGGGACACGTCCTGGGTAGGGGAAAGGGGAAGTGTAAGGCAGAAGCCACCCAGGAAGCAGCAAGGGACGCTCTCAGTAAACTTTCCCGGGCCTATTGAACCGGAATCAGGATTGATGATCCGAACTACCAGGAATTTCAATGACCGCGCGTTCCTGACAGGAAATCCCCCACGCCACGGGAACCGTTCCCGGGGGGAAAGGTTAGAATCTCCCGGGACAACAATAGTGGACATCAGGAATGGCCGCAGAGACGGAAATCGCGCATGAGGTACTGAATCCCCACAGGGGCATCATTCGTGCGATCGTCCTGATCGCAACGGCAATGGCTGTGATCGACGGAATAGTGGTGAGCATCGCGCTCCCGACAATCACCCGGGCCTTTTCGACAGGGATCGCCCAGTCCCAATGGATCATCTCGGCCTATCTCGTCACGGAGACAAGCCTCCTGCTGGTATTCGGAAGAATTTCTGACTTTACCGGAAAAAGAAGGCTTTTCCTTGCCGGGTTTATTCTCTTTACCGCAAGTTCCCTGGCGTGCGGGCTCTCGTCGGGGCTTTATGATCTCGTCCTCTACCGTGTGCTCCAGGCGAGCGGTGCGGCAATGATCTTCTCTATCAGCGCAGCAATCATGTTCGAGGTATCCCCCAGAGGAGAACAGGGAAGAGCGATGGGATATGTCGGGGCGACGGTTGCGGTCGCCGGCATCGCGGCACCAATTTTCGGGGGATTCATCACGGATACCCTCGGATGGGAATATATTTTCCTGATTAACGTCCCGATCGGTGTCGTGGTCCTCATCCTTGCAGCGAGATACATCCGGTTTCCCGAACAAAAAACCGGGACCCTCCGGATGGACTGGCCCGGATCGGTGAGCATGGTGGTGTCCATTGTCTCTCTCGTCCTTCTCCTGAACGAGATCTCCGGGGGACGTATCTTCTCTCCGCTCCTCCTGATCTACCTGCTGGTCTTCTCCCTCTCTTTCATCCTCTTCCTGGCGGTTGAGAGGAGGAGCAGTCATCCACTCCTGGATCTGTCCGTTTTCCGGAATTTGAAGTTCACACTGCCCAATGCCGCCCTGCTCTGCATATTCTGCGCTTTCTTCATGGTCAACCTGGTAGGCCCGTTCTACTTCGAGGGAGTCATGGATATGAAGCCCTCACAGGTGGGACTCGTCTTCCTGATCATGCCTGTCATCATGGTGGTCGCATCGCCGGCGACGGGATGGCTGTACGATCGGTGGCAGTGGAACTACCTTCCCGTGATCGGCATCACCCTCACCGGGATATCGATGCTCCTTCTCGCGTACGGCGCTCTATCCATGGAATTGTCCCTTATCGTCCTGCTCTTCATCCCGCTTTCGCTGGGAAGCGCCTTATTCCAAAGCCCCAGCAACACGGAGATCATGAGGGCACTCCCTGTTGAGAAAGCGGGACTTGCCTCCAGCGTGAGTGCCACGATCCGGAATCTCGGGATGACAATCGGGGTTTCACTTGCAGGGATCCTCCTCTCGTTGCAGATGCATGCAGGTGGCTATTTTGGAGCGGTGGAAGAAGCCCCAGAGACTCTGCTTTCGGGCTGCATCAGCAACATCATGATCATCGGGGCATGCTTCTGTTTTACAGGAGCCGTCCTGTACCTTGCGAAAAATCTTTCTATCCTGGATTCCTGATACTGCGGACGCCCGGGAAAAATGGATCGTTCCCTTAAAATTGGGGGCTGATTTCTACCAGGAGTGGCCCAGAATCGCGGTTATCCCGGGGGTGAGGGAGGTAGTGAAGTCGCTTTGGCCTCGTTTGCCTCTTTTGAAATCAGGCAGAAGATCCCTCCAATCAGCATTACGAGATCCAGTGGCGGAAGGACGCTTGCGATGATGGCAAGGATCCCCGCCCTGTTGTAATCACGCTGTTCTGTAGAATGCAGGGCCAGGAATCCCAGCACAAGGCCAACGAGTTTGACCAGCAGAACCGGTGCGATAAAAAACAGGGGGATGGCAAGCATCATATTCAGCGCGGAAATGCTGCCGCCGGCATAATAGATCGCCACCCCGATTGCCGAGAGGACCAGCATGATCAGGATCCCGAGGATGATGGCCACGAGGATGAGAATTTTTCCGATCTTTGCTTCCGAACTGAGTCCTTCCATGTTCAGCATACAATTACTCATCCAATCCCCGGCCCTATGAAGGTATCTCCGGCAGGGGAACCTGTTGTGGGAGCCAGGGAATCCCCTTCCCGACTCACCGCACCTGATGCAAAGCGGTCCCGGACCCCGCTCCTCATCCCCCTGCACGAAAGAGATCGAGCGACCGGAGTGAGAAACAGTCTTCGTAGATCTGGGGAATGTCAAATTCACCTGGTGCAGTATAGGGTGCCGGGGTGTATTCGAGTATCTTCCTGATTTCGAGTCGAAGGAACGACGGGCGGAACCGTACAAGGTAGATCTGAAGGGGATAGGGCAGGGAAAGGGCGTGCAGGTCGCGATGGCAGGGAATGCAGAGAAGGAGGAGGCGCTTCTGGGGGTCAGGAGAATTCTGTCCCGAGGGTCTTGGCGGCAGGAGATGCAGTTCCAGCCCGGATTCCCGGGATCTCTTCCCGCACCATTCACAGCAGCAGGAGAAGGCTCTCTTTATGCGTTTCTCCTGATCGAGATTCACCATTGAAATGGGGGGAACAGACATATGGATCAACCCGCCCGTACCTGTGGATGTACTCCGGAAGGAAAATGGTATCGAATGCAGGGGGGTGATCAGGGATACTAAGGGGATTGCTTTGCAGGGCAGAAATTACAGATGGAGAACGTGACCTCTTTCTCCTTGTCCCGGATCGGGCAGAGATAGCACCCCCCCCGTTCTGCTACCCTGAGCCCACCGGGGAAGGGCATACCCACGGGGTGACCCGGGCGCTCCAGTACGAACATCTCGAAGGCAGAGAGCAGATAGTAGAAGAGACGGTGATTCGGGCTCCTGTAATAGGGCAGATAGGTTCCCTCTCCATGGTCAGCGCTGCATCCCTCCGGGACCATCCTGCAGAACGAGGAGAATGTTTCCGGGTCTGAGATCGATTCGCGGGCACCTGGAAACCTCCCTGTCGTGCGGATGGAAAGGATCCGGTGGTGCTGCCCGACCATATGGTCAAGGAGATAAGGTCTTACCGCCTGGCGGTATCCTGTGGGCAGACGATCCACCTCATACCGTGCCTTTCCCATGATCACCTGGAGATCAAAAACTGAATATCTGGATAACTCGGCGGCGATATAAGTCCCGAGATCCACCTTCGTCCGGGACGCCTCCATCTGCCTGCATATGGATAGGATGCTCTCCAATTCACACGGGGAGGTGGGATTCGAGGGAGGGTATGCAGTGGACAGCATCGCTCACTTGCATGGATTATCTCACCGGATCGTCAAAAACATTCCGAATCAGGAAGATTATCGACGATAATCGTGGACCGGACCCCCCTCTTGATTCCCAGGAATCCTCTTCTTTCCAAAAAGGGGGAGGGTCATCTTTCCCGATAAAGAAGGAAAACTGCCCTATTGCCCCAATGGCAGCAGGACCCTCAGATCTGTCCTCGCCGGGAACGGGGGGGTGCCCCCCATAAGCGCTAACTTAATTTTC
>DAEV01000058.1 GCA_002509495.1 Methanolinea sp. UBA473
TCATCTCGGTCGGGTTCGAGACGACAGCCCCCACCGTTGCGGCCACGATCCTCTCCCGCCCGCCCGGGAATTTCAGTATCCTGTCCTGCCACAGGCTGGTCCCGCCGGCGATGAAATGGCTCCTCTCCCAGGGTGAGGCGAAACTGGACGGGTTCCTCCTGCCGGGACATGTCTGCACCATCATGGGATATCGCGAGTATGAAGTGTTCCCTGTCCCCCAGGTCGTGGCAGGGTTCGAGCCGGAGGATATCCTGCTCGGGCTCCTGATGCTGATTGAACAGGTGCGTTCCGGGTCCGCCCGAGTCGAGAATGCCTACCCGAGGGCGGTGACCCGCGAGGGGAACGAAAAAGCCCAGAAACTGATGTGGGATGTGTTCGAACCCTCTGACGTGGAATGGAGGGGATTCCCGGTCATCCCGGCGTCGGGTCTCCGGCTGAAGCCTGAGTTCGAGCAGTACGATGCCCAGAAAAAGTACGGGATCGTCTTCCGGCGCGTGGGTAAGCATTCGGCCTGCATCTGCGATAAAGTTCTACGGGGGATCGCGGAGCCTACGGACTGCAAGCTGTTCGGCAAGGTCTGCACCCCCCGGACTCCGGTCGGGCCCTGCATGGTCAGTCACGAAGGGGCATGCAAGATCTGGCACACGTACCAGTTCCATCGCAGGGTTCAACCCGACAGAACCCCTCCGGGGGACAGATCCGCGTCCGGGTAACCGCGGATGCCCGGAGAACCGGAACAGCAGGAGTGAATCCTCCTCTGCAATAATTGATTTTTCCCCTTTCTGACTTGGTATCTCCCGGAATAGGTTTGTCAGGCTACTGGATGTGGCCCGGGGGTTGAGGGGGCGAAGCCCTTCCATTCAGTCCCTCATTGACCGGTTATCTCCCGGAACAGAGTGTTTGGCCACCTCTGGTGGCCCGGGGGTCGAGGGGGCAAAGCCCCTCGATCAGCAAAACTCTTTTGTCCGGGGAGTAGAATCCAACCCTGATGACACGCCTCTACCTTGTGGATGCCTTCACCTCGAAGGCTTTTTCCGGAAATCCGGCGGGGGTCTGCGTGATGGAGGGTCCCGGAGAGGACTCGTGGATGCAGCAGGCGGCTGCTGAGCTGAATGTCGCGGAGACCGCGTTCCTCTTTCCCCAGGGCGAACACTACGTTCTCCGCTGGTTCACCCCGCTTACCGAGGTGGACCTCTGCGGCCACGCGACCCTCGCAGCCTCGCATATCCTCTGGGAGCAGGGGTACCTTCCGCTCTATGAGCCGGCCAGGTTCTTCACGAGAAGCGGGCTTCTTTCCGCAACGTTCGATGAAGACTGGATCACGATGGACTTCCCGGCAGAGCCCGCAGTTGAGACCGGGATCCCCCCGGGTCTTGCCGAAGCTCTCGGTGCAACCCCCGTGTTCGTCGGAAAGAACCGGTTCGATTACCTCGTGGAACTGGAATCTGCAAAGATCGTCTCAGGCCTCACCCCCAACCTGCCGGAGCTCGCCCGCCTCCCTGCACGGGGCATCATAGTAACTGCCGGAAGTCAGGGCACCGGATACGATTTCGTCTCCCGTTTCTTTGCACCCGCAGTGGGTATCCCCGAAGACCAGGTTACCGGATCGGCTCACTGCTGCCTCGCTCCCTACTGGGGAGAAAAACTAAAACTGGACCGGATGACGGGCTACCAGGCCTCCCGGAGGGGAGGGATCGTGAGAGTGGCGGTCCGGGGGTCCAGGGTGGATCTATCCGGCCAGGCAGTCACGGTGATAATTGGAGATCTCATCCCCCCGGTCATGTAAGGCGCATTCCATACCTTCAATACCCGCCCGGAAGAAGGAGAAAGAGAGTGATCGTTCGTGCCCAGCAATAGGACCCCGGACGGCAAAAAAAAGATCGCCGTCACCCAGCGGACCCTTTCGTTTTACGGATCCCCCCATGACGCACTGGACCGGAAATGGTCCGAGTTCTTCCTGGAAGCAGGCCTCCTTCCCATCCCCCTCCCCAATAACGCCGTTCTCGCCGAAGAGATCATCTGGGGGGCAGGCATCGACGGGTTCCTACTGACCGGGGGGGAGACCCCAGTCGAGTACGACGGGACCAACAAGGACAGGGACCTGGTCGATTACATGTGCATCGATGTCGCCCGGAACCAGGGGCTCCCCCTGATCGGTGTCTGCCGGGGGATGGAATGCCTCCTGGTCCGGTCCGGGGTCACCCTCACCCTCATGAACCAGGCGCATATCGGGCCGGGGCACCTCGTCCGGTTCTCCGACGGCAGGCAGTTTGTCAAGAACAGCTACCACACCTATGGCATCGTCGGCCGTTCCTGCGAACCCTTCGAGGTCGTTGCCACCGCAGAGGACGGATCGGTGGAGGCCGTCGCCCAGGGGACTCTTCTCGGGATCATGTGGCATCCCGAACGTTATACGCCATTCCACGAGGACGATATCCAGCTGTTCCGCAGGTGGTACGGGGTCGGGTAAGGAAAAATGGTGGAATGTTGGACGCGGGTTTCATCCCTTCATGAATGATCATCAGGGGGGGGAAACAGAATACCACGGAAAATATGCCCAAAATGCGGAAAGGACATCACCTGTCCCCATTGTAATGGAAAGGGGAATAAAGGTCGTGGAACCGGTGGATTCAATCTTTGTACGCATTGCGGGGGTTTGGGGAAAATACCGCATGATTGTACCGAAAGGGTCTGTGGATATTAACTCATCCAAACATTTCA
>DAEV01000102.1 GCA_002509495.1 Methanolinea sp. UBA473
CCGACTCCTTCATGGAGTACGGCGAGCCCATGGCCTTTATCCGTCCGTCGGAGATGATGGCCAGGCGGTCGCACAGCTCGTCCGCCTCGAACATGTAGTGAGTGGTGAGCAAGATGGTCATGCCTTTCTCCGAGAGACGCCTGATCAGCGCCCGGGTCTCCCGGGATATCTCCGGATCAAGTCCCAGCGTCGGCTCGTCCAGGAACAGGACCTCCGGATCGTTGACCAGTCCCCGAGCCAAATGCAGACGCTGCTTCATTCCCCGGGAGTATTCCTCCACCCGGATGTCGGCCGCTTCCGTCAGACCGACCAGCTCCAGCAGGTCCTCGATCTTTTTCTTCTTGACCTCCCTCGGAACTCGGTACATGTCCGAGAAGAATTCAAGGTTCTGCCTTCCGGTGAGCCGGAAGTAAAGCCCGCGCTCCCCGCCGGATACCAGATTGATGCGCGGCCTGAGCTTGACGGAATCCTTCACGGCGTCCAGGCCGAGGACGGAGACGCTCCCGGACGTAGGGATCAGAAGCGTGGTAAGCATCTTGATGGTGGTGGTCTTTCCGGCGCCGTTCGGGCCGAGGAACCCGAAGATGCCGCCCTCCGGGATGGCGATGCTGACACCATCCACCGCCGTAACCGGGCCAAAGGACTTCCGAAGCGACCCAGCCTCAATTGCATTCATGCCGGACAAAGGATTCTCCCGAATACCTGATGAGGGTATCCGTCCGGATCATTTCACCGGCGTTCGTATCCCTGTCATGGCGCTTTTTAAATCCAGGGTGGATCCCGGGTTACCTGCCACGTTTCCTGTACATTCCCCTGGGCACCCTGATTTCGAACCGAGCTCCCCTGCCCGGATCGCCCGCCTCGGTGATCGTGATCCCGGTGATCCCGAGGATCTCGCGGGAGAGGGCCAGACCGAGACCCGTATTCTCCCCGAACCCGGGTTCGAAGATCTTCTCTTTCTTTTCGGCCGGGATACCCGCTCCATCGTCTTCGCATGCGACGATCCCCTCGCCGTTCCGGGTCTCGAATGAGAACCGGACCCTCGTAATCGTTCCTCCTCCATGCCGCACCGCATTCTCTATCAGGTTGAAAAAAACCTTCTGGATCAGCGGATCGGCGAGTATCTCGGTGTTCGCGGGCAGATCATTTGTGAGCGTGACATGCCCGAGCGGAGCACATTTTCCTGCTTCCTCCACGAGGGTATGAAGATGCTGCCAGGCCGGAGCACGGATTCCGATCTTTTCGTACTCCTGGGTGAACCGAATCATACTCTCGATCTGGCCGGTGGCAGCCTTAATCCGGGAGAAATAGGTATCAAACGCCGGGTCCGGCACTTCGATGTTCAACAACTCGACAAACCCGTTCAGCACGAGAAGCTGGTTCCTGATGTCATGGCGGGTGATGCCGGACAGGAGATTCAGCTTCTTGCCGGCCTGCCGTAACGCAACTTCCGCTCTCTTCCGTTCCGTGATATCCCGGCCGGTCGAGATCACGGCGGGCTTCCCCTTGTAGGTAATCAGGCGGCTGCTGACTTCTGTCGGGATACAGGTCCCATCCTTCGCGCAATGCTCGGTCTCGAACACGATATGCCCGGTCTCCTGGAGTTCCCGGATGCGGGCAGGGACCCGTTTGCCGTAGTCGGGATGATCCACACTACCAGCACTCATTCCCAGCAATTCTTCCCTTGAATATCCAAGCCTCCTGCAGATTACTTCATTGACTTCCAGGAAATTGCCCTCCATGTCATGGATCACCATCGCATCGCCGGCGTTGTGGAAGAAGTCCCGGAACTCTGCCTCGCTCTCCAGGAGCATCTGTTCCGCCTGTTTTCGCTCGGTGATGTTGCGGGCGGTCACCGCCACGCGGATCACGTCTCCCCGGTCGGAAAGGATGGGGTTCACGAGGATATCGTACCACCTGTTCTTCCAGTATTCCTCGAACCTGACGACATCTTTTGACCGGATCGCCTGATCGACATAGTTCCTGCGGGAATCTTTCACCCCGGGAGGCGTCAGGTCCCAGAGGCATACCCCGAGGAGGTTCCGGGGAGTGTTTCCCAGCACCCCTGCATAGTGATCGTTGATATTCAGAATGATCCCGTTTACGTCCAGGAGGACTGCCATATCGGCAGGCGAGTTGATCAGGGTCCGTTCCGTCTCCAGCCTGTCCCTGAGAACCTCTTCGATCATTTTGCGGTCGGAAATATCCAGCAGCGACGCAATACTCTGTGCAGTATCGGGGATCACGTCGATCGTCAGGAAAATATTCCGGATGTCTCCGGACCGGGTCCTGAACCGGAATTCATAATGCGTGAGGGCACTCTGCCGGTCCTTTCTTCTCAGATGGTGCTGGTCCAGCATCCGATCGAGATCTTCTTGTACCACGAATTCCGTCCACTTCTTCCTGTTCTCGATCTCCTCTTTTGCATATCCGCTCAGCCGTTCGAACTCGGAGTTCACAAGACTGATCGTGGCGTCCTCCTCGATGAGGACCATCGCCGTGCCGGTAGTTTCGAAGACGGTGCGGTACTTCGCCTCGCTATCCCGGAGCGCTTCTTCCGACTGCTTATACTCCGTGATGTCCCTGCCGACGGACTGGTACTCCTTCAGGGTGCCATCCTCGTGGAAGATGGCCCGGTCGACCCACCGCTGCCAGCGAATGCTCCCGTCCGGCATGAGGATCCGCTGGTCGATCGTGTCGAGGGGATGGTCCGGGGTAAGGGAGGCAAGGACCCTCGCAACATCCTTCCGGTCCTCCGGGTGGATCGTCGGGCGGAAGAGAGAGCCAAGGATCTCCTCCCGGTCCAGCCCGAAATAGCGGCAGTAGGCATCGTTCACGAAGATATGGGTCCCATCCGGGAGAAACCGGCATATGAACTCCGTCTGGTCTTCGACCACATGCCGGTACCGTTCTTCGCTCTCCCGCAGCCCTTCCTCCGCACGCCTGCGGGTGACGGCGTACCGTATCTTATTCGCGAGTTCCGTGAACTGTGCTCTCGGTTCGCCGCCCTTCTGGAGATAGAAGTCGGCACCTTCGTTCAGTGCCTCGATGACCACCTCTTCCCGGCCTCTCCCCGTAAAAATGATGAAGGGTGTGGTATTCCCCGTTTGTTTCAGTTGCTTGAGGAACATGATGCCGTTCATCTCCGGCATCTGGTAATCGGAGATGATTACGTCATACTGCTCCGTTTTCAAGTGCTCCAGGGCCTCGCGGGCAGAAGTGAGGGTATCGACGGAAAAGGCATTCCCGCTCTCAAGGAAGATCCTGCCGACATCGAGCATGGCGGGTTCGTCATCTACGTAGAGAACCCGTAAATTCCTCCCCATCGCACTCCTCTTTCGATCGTAAAAGTACATATAACTATATGCGACGGCAGTCGGAGGGAACCCCGCGTGGCTTCCGGGAGAGATCGCAACCAGGCCCAATTCATTCCGGACAGGAACTGTGGCGGAGGTTTCGAACCTGTTTACCGCCATGGTCCTGCGATGCAATTTCGCATACGTGATTGCCACTCCGTGGCTTTATGCACTCCATTCTATCCCGGTGAACCGACGAACGGGCGTGAATCCGGGAAAACACATTTCCGAGCGCTTAATAACCGGGACGTCGAGCATATGAGGGAAAAATTCGGAGATTTTCGTTCATGAAACACAGTACAGTCTTACTTCTTGCAGGCCTCGCCTGCATCCTATTGCTCGTTGCCGGCTGCACGACCACCCCCACTACCCCCCCGGCAGCAACACCCACCCCCACGGCGACGGCCACCGTAACGGCAGCCCCCACCACCGGCCCGCACCCGGCCTGGTCCGGGAACTGGAACACCACCTGGTCCGAAGAGAACGAGACGTTTGCCGATCCTCTCACGCTCGTCCAGAACGGTACATCCGTGACGGGTTTCTATGTGGACAGCACCGATACGATCAAGGGTACTGTTAAAGGGACCAGGCTTACCGGGACCTGGACGGAGACCGTCGGGAACGAAACCGTGTCCGGAGCGTTCGAGTTCGTGCTGTCCGCGGACTTGAACTCGTTCTCCGGCAAGTGGGCCGACACCGCTGCAGGTCTTGCGAACTCTACGGAGTTCTGGAACGGCGTCCGGGTATAATTCCGGATCCCTTTTTTGTTTGAGGATGCTTCCGGAGTGAATGCCGGCAGGACCGTTGATCGATCATCCTCATGAGGAAGACTTCTACCCTGACCTGATTTGGTCACTGATATGCAGTACCGTCCGATCGATCTTCCTCTTCGCAACAACTATGAAATTCCCGCAGGATTTGTCATAAGGGACCAAACCGTGGGGATCCTTAATGACGGAAACCTGTTGTTCCGGGGAACGACCACCAATATGCGAAAGGAAGCGATCCCGGGCTGCACAATCGCGTAGATCGAGGTGACGGGGAACGATTCCGCCCCTGGTTCGACGAGCACGCCCGAGGGTATCCCCGCGAAACCTTCCGGGCCGGAGGCCCCTTCCCGTAGTTCTATTTCAACCTTGAACCGGTGGATGAGAATCTCACTGCCTGCCGGATGCTCGTGCAGATCTCCGATCGCTATCCCGGGGTTTAAGAGGGTGTGCGATTCCCAAGGCTCATCTCCCCCGGTTGAGACAAGAATAATCAGCATTGAAGGGGATCAGGTGTATCAATGAATTCCAGGTGTTGCAGTTCGCCATTGTGCAATCATGAACGGGTCGTTGCTCCACGATCTGGTGGGAGGAGGGCACTCTCCGCAAACCCTCTTTTTCTCGCGGTCCTTGTCCTGGTTCTCGTCCTGTTGTGGACTTCGCCCGTATCGGCAGTGGTCCTGGAAGGACATGTCCTGGGGCGTGCCGGTGGGACCGATTTCAGGATAGAGCCGACCCTTGAATTCACCAGGGACGATAGGGTGATCTCAGAGGTCTCTCTCGCGGCCGCAGAAGAGGGCGATCTTCTCCGATGGGAGTTTACCGGGCCGCATGGGACGAACTATCAAGAGAACCGGACCCTTGCATCCGGCCAGAGTATGGCCCGGGCAACGCTCGATCTCAGCCTGTTCTCATCGGAAGAGGCAGTAGGCTCCTGGACGCTGGACCTATTCCTGAATGAAGAGCCGGCAGACCGGCAGGACTTTTCCGTCGAGCCCCTTACCGGGCTTGTCTGGTGGGGGCCTTTCGTCGGACTGGGACTGCTCCTTGTAGCCGTGGTGATCGTGGGAGTTCTAGTGTTCGCAGGAATTGTAGTTCTAAAACGGGTTTTCCGGAAAAAAGATAAGATTTAACTGGGAAATGACAATGCTCCGGTGCCGGACCGATCCAGGAGGGGAGCTCGGCAGCAAAACCGGGAAGGGATGCGGTGGTTGTAAAAAACCGGTTGCCTCCCTCATGGTCATTACCCTGGTAATGAAGACCAGGGATTTGTATCGATAGAGCGGTAATCAACAGTCTCTCCTGTTCCGCATGCGCAGTTTGCACGGATTGCGTAGTACCCGAGTTGCCCGGTTTGGGGGTGTGTGGCGTTCACCCATACACAGCATAACTCGCACCCTGCACAGGGACTATGATCGAACGTCGTCCCGGGACAGCACAATTCAGGATGAGCCGGCGTGCAGGCAGCCGTATTCGCGCATCCCCAGCTCGCCCTGGCAACCGGTGATGAGGTGGGGGGAACCGTCCAGGTCTCCGTGGATGTCTTTGTGGTCGGGGTGGTTGTGGGGAGTTCTGGAATCACCACTTCGTTCGACTTGATCACATACCCACCAAGATCGTATTTCATCTGGACCTTCGTCCCGGGTTTGAATTTATAGAGGTCGGCCCAGTTGTTGAAATTCGGATCCGCTGGCGGGGTCGCCCATACCGGGGTCAGTGAAAGCGGCTTTTCAGTCGGAGTGCCGCCGGGAGGCGTCTCCACCATGTACGCCCCGTTTCGCACGATGAGATCGTACCCGCTCCAGGCATCGGGCTCGGTATGCACCTGCTTCAACGTGGTATACACTTCATATTGATCGTCCTCCGGATCCTCGGGTAAAAATTTCTTGATCGATAGCTTCGCTTCGAAGCGGGGCAGGAACCGGTCCAGCACCTCCGCACTCGCCCGGATTGCGGTTGGGATCAGCACTCTCCGCTGGTCGTTGAGTACCTTTTCGTCGAGGCGGTACACACTCGTCAAAACTCCGGAGGTTAGCAATGGCTGAAACAGTGTGCTATCCTCCCGTGCAAGTACTCTGCCCCCCTCTGAATAGTAATACCCCTTCGCATCGGGAGTGAGCCCATCCAGGGATGGCTGCGGATAGAAATGATAGATGTACTCATCCCCCTTCAACGTCGTATAGTGGATCGGCGTGGTGTCCGCAGAATAGAAATTCCTGTTCGTAACGGTCGCGATGCGGATCATGAGGTCCCGGAGCGTGCCCTGGTCATAATTGAGGTTGAGGTACGGGCCGTCCTTGTAGAAGTATACTTCGCGGGATCCTACAGAGTCTTCATAAGGATCGGACCAGGCATGGCCATCGTTTCTTACGTGGGCCGGAACGGTCATATCCGAGACAAGGTGCATGGTCTCCCCGACTGCCCTCCAGGCCTGTCCATAATTGTAATTGACCCGCGAAGGATACGCGAGTGCATCCTTATAGTAGCGAAGGGCATCGTTCCACGAATAATCCTGGATAAAGTACCCGTACCCGAGATCGCGATCAAACGCCCAGTCCACGGCGGAACGTTGAGGATTCGCGAAGTCGGCGTCCAGAAATTCACCGAACTCCTGCAGGAACCGGGAATCCGAAAGGTAGGGCTTCGAAGGATTCACCGGGTCATAGAAGTGGACGAGCGCCATCGTATATTCAGGTTCGTCCGCGGAATATCCACCATCTTCGATCCAATGATGAACCAGTTTGTTGCGATTCATGCTAACCGTATTCCGGGGACCGATATCTTCGCTGCCATCGATTTCATCCCACGTATATCCCGATGTCGGCTCCCCTCGTATCGAAGTGCCCGCGAGCAGCGGATCATTGGGGAGAATTTTATCCTCAAAATATAGAACCGCAAACTTGTTGATCAGGGGATGGCCACCAACATTGGAATTCGAATAGGCCGTTCCCTGGAAAGGGATACAAACCAGCACGATGATGACTGCAATTAGAATCCGACGATTTTCCATACCATCCACTCCCTCACTGTGTAGAACGAATGAGTTTTCCCCCGATAGGTTGTCTCGTAGAGGATGAGGTTCTCATGCATCTCCACTTCTTTTGCACCGGAAAGCGCCCGGGCAATTTCATCCGCATCTTCCGTGGAAATGGCAGGATTCTCCCCTAACTGCTCCTGTACCTTCCGGGGCATGGCATCCACGAGCCAGCCGGTATCTCCCTTTTGCACGTCATCCGCAGCCCTGGTGAGCGCTTCCCTGCTCTCTTCTTTTGCCTGGAGGGTTGCGAGAGAGAGAGATCCCCACTCATCTTCAGAACCGCCCGCGGGCACAGCGGTGGGAACTGGCGTGAGAGTTCCCCCATCGTCCGGCCCCACACACCCTGGAATAAGAATGGTGCAGAACAGGAGGACCCACAATACGAGGAAGAGCCCAAATTTCATCGGAGGGGTATAAAACAGCAGGCTATAAAGTAGTTCCGTTTGTGCCTAGATTCATGAAAAATTCGGGATTCCGAGAAATCTTACCGTAGTTGAGACCTATACGGGCATTCCCACAAAAAAATTCAATGTATGCCCTGATTGAAAAGATACCCGGTTTTCATTTAGTGATTGCAGTCGTTTCGATGAGCAGAAGAAGGGGGAGCACGTGCTCCCGGAGAACCGGGATGTCCGTTACCCCTGATCAATTATCCTGCGAACTCCTCGGAGACCCGGAACGGCGTCCGGGTATAACCCGAAACAACACCTATTTTTTTCCGGATCATCAAGGTACGGAACCACGTTCCCGGGAATCCCATCTCTTATCCTCTGGGAAACTAATGCCCCCAATCACGGAGCAGATTAAAAAACCATCTCTGAACGGGTCTCATCTCCATAAACTCCGGGCAATTTGACCCTGGAACGCTGCCAGGGTATCCTCGGATACCCTGTAAAACCGCTATCCCGGTCCCCCGGATCTCCCCTGGATCAGCCGCAGGTACCACTGGTAGATCATTCGCATGAAATTCCCGAGAAACCGCTCCCTCTTTGCCATCGCTCGTAGAAAGATCGCTTCCTCCGAGAGAAACATCTGTTTCAGGTGATGGATGTCCTGTTTTGGGGAGAAAAAGAGGTACATCAGCACACCTGCGGCGATCATCACTATCCCGACTATTTTATCGAAGAGTGAAGTCGAGTACAGGAGATACAGGCAGATCAGGATCCCGATCCAGGGGAGGATCTTCTGGCCGGACAACTGCGGTTCCGTATCGCGGGTCAGGACGATCAGGGATAGACAGGTGAGGAGGAAGGCAAACGCCAGGTTGAATACCGCAAACGAGATCAGCCCCGTGATGGGCGAGTAGATGGAAAGGAGAAAGGCGATAGATCCCTGGATCAGCAGGCCGATATACGGAGTTCCGTACTTCTGGTGAAGGGACGAAAAGAACCGTGGGAACAGCCCGTCGATCGACATGGCATAGGACAACCTGCCCGTGCCGAGCATACCGGATTCATCGGACCCCGAAACAGAAAAAAGGGCTCCGACGGTCATGATCAGCGCTCCTGCTGCGCCGAGGAGGACGCCCCCCACCAGGACCAGCGGTGTCGGGGAGAGGGCGAGGTCCTGCCAGTTTACCGCACCGTAGACGATGAAGTTCGTCGAAAGGTAGAACACCGCCACGATCGACATCCCGATGAGGATCGCCTTCGGGATCGTCCTTTTCGGGTCTTTCACCTCGGCGGCAGGAAGGGTCCCGAGCTCGAACCCGGCATACGCCCAGAAGACGAGAACGAGCGCAGTCCCGAGGGACGATACCCCAAGGGGAACAAAGGGGTGGTAGTTTCCGGTAAAAATGGCAGGCTGGGTGATCAATAAGACCGTGCCTGTCCCGATGAGGAGCAGCAACGGGGTCAGTTTGATGAGAGTGAGAGCGTCATTGACCCTGCCTGCGAGTTTCACCCCGACGATATTGATCGCGGTCAGGCCGAAGAGAAACAGGCCCTTGACGAGGATCTCCTGGGGAAAGGTCAACGGCAAGAGATACTCGAGGTAGCGGACGAAGGCGATGGCAAATACCGGCAGGGAGATCAATTCGGCGATCCACATGCTCCAGCCGGTAAGAAATCCATAGAAATCGTCGAATGCCGCGGAAACGTAGGCGAACGGGCCCCCGACTTTTGGGACATAGTAACTGCAGTAGGCGAAGACCAGTGCAATTACCGTGGCAAATATCCCGGCAATCACCCAGACGACCAGGGAAAACGGTCCGAGCATGCCTGCAGTGATCGCCGAGGCGATGTAGATGTCGGCCCCGATGATCGATCCGACAACGATGTTGGTCAGATCGAAGAGCGAGAGCTCGCGTTTGAACTCCATTCCTGTAAAAGAGAGAATGCCGGGTATTCTTTTAAATACCTGACGGGACCCGGATTAACGCTGCTGCATCCCGTGGAATCTCCCCGGCAGCGGTGGGGTTTCCCTCTGATGACTTTAACCACATATCAGCACGGCGTTTCCCGGCGCTGTTCTATGTTGGGGGAAGGACATGAGTGGTTCGCGCGGGCGTTTGCCGAGATAGGGGCAGTGTGGGTTGTGCTGAAGAGGTAAGGACAAAACGCCGAACAGAGTAATGGATATTATTTTTGAAGAATTAAAACAATGATTATGGGATTAGTTGATTG
>DAEV01000005.1 GCA_002509495.1 Methanolinea sp. UBA473
GAGATCCCTGATTGGACAGGCTCTTCTTTACTATTATCTAAATCGTTATATGACGAATAACGCTCAACATTATAATTATCGGAATTCACCCAGTATTCTGTATTTTTATCTACTAATACAATGTATTTCGCATGAGGTGTGAGTTCATAATCGTACGTATTAAATTCAACATTTGTAGTCCCGATAAATTGTTGTACTGAATTTATTGCATTATCCTTTTCGACGGATTCGAAAGACAGGCTGATAGTAGGAATGCATAATGCCAGTAATGTAAGTATAACCAATACAAAATAAACTAATTTCATACCTTTTTTCCTCCTTCAAACTACTCCATACCTTGCTGGATCTAAATAATTATACGGAATACGATATCTCGCATAAAGGGTATTTGTCCCCCCAAATGCTCCATAGTATGATAAGACATCCATCATTGCAGCATTTGCATTGTTTCTAATAGTTTGATGTTGGCCAAGAGGCCCAACTTGGCAGCGATACCAGAATCTGTCAGACCAATATCCACTATGAGGATATGATATAGCACCACTGAATCCAATAACGTTATCAACGCCTTTTTGCGCTGACATATCAACTAAATTGCCGAAAAGGGAATGGGTTTTACCTGACCAGCAATTGACATAAACAGCAAGTAAAACATCCTTTAATTCTGTTGACAAACTTGATAGGAAATATTGATCAGCTGGATTGCCTTGGGCGTCACGAATATATTCACCTTTAAATTCTGCGACTATAAATGAACTTGTTCCATTATAGAACCACAATGCTCCCCCATTTTCACCATGAACACTTGCTCCGTGTCCAATAGTAAAGAATATTGCATCGTCTTTCATGTTATTGAATGCTATATTAGCTCCTGAATTTGGAAGATTAAAAGAATTATAACCTATGGATGCTTGTCTTATCGTTGCAATTGCTGCATGAGAACGCGTATCCAAAGGATCCCCAAAAGGAGGACCTCCCGGATAATTAAAGCCATAATTATGTGCCCACGGCGGATTATATTGTGTCGCACTTGAAGGCATTGCAAGTCCGACAATCAACATTACCAATAATAATAAGGAAAAATTTTTTCATGCTTATCAAGATAAAATAATATCGAGCAGTAAAAATTAATTACGATGAATAAGATTAATCGCAGCGATGAATATTAATCGTAACGATGAATATAAATCCTCCTAAAATAATTTCTCTTACCGTCCCTATTCTGGGAGAATAATTTATAGTATCTATTAAAGGTTATTAATCAGTCGATTGATTTTCCTTTAAACATATTCATGAGCATAATTTTATAAGATCAGGCAGGGACTCACATGAGTCATGATCTTTCCGGATAAGACTGGAATTTTCCCCGCCTGACCGGAAGAGAGAATGAAAAAGATAGCTGTCGTGGAGATACCGTATGACCGAGATTCCACTGGCCTCTGCAAGAAGGATTATTCGCAAATCGGGTGCGATCCGCATATCGGCCGATGCCGATGCGGAACTGGCGAAACTGATGGAAGAGCATGCCCTGGTCCTGGCCCGGGAAGCCCGGAAGTTGTCCGCACACGCAGGCCGGAAAACAGTGACCGGCCATGACATCAGGATGGCGGCGGAAATTCTCAAATAATTGTCCATTTATCTTAAAGTAAGGGATATTACGACTTTTTAAACATATTTATATATGAATAGATCCACACCCTCTTCCATGACCAGAGTGTTGGCCCGCAGCCTGTCGAGAAAGAAGATCGTGACCAACGAGGGGAAGGTGATCGGGACCCTGAAGAATCTCGTGGTGGATTTTGAGACCGGTCAGGTGGTGGACCTGATCGTGTATGCCGACCCGTCGTTCGACACATCGGGATACCGTGTGGAGGGAGATCGCCTCTTCATCACCTTCGAGGCGGTCAAGGATATTAAGGATTATATCATCGTGGACCGCTACCTGTCGAGAAAATAATCGGGAAAATACTCTTTTAGCGTATCCATAAACCCTTCCCCGTACTTCTTGTCTGAAATCCAGTCCGCTTCATGACGGAGATCCGGGTGGGCATTTGCGACTGCCGCCCCGACGCCTGCCCGGGAGAGCAGGTCGATATCGTTCTGTGCGTCCCCGACGGCCAGGAAATCCGTGGTATCAAGGCCTATCTCACGGACGAGGGAGGAAAATGCAACACCCTTGGTGATCCCGGGCGGTTGGAGGTGAATTGCAAACCCGGTATTCAGGACCTCGACCGGATAGTCCTTCAGAACCGTTCGCACCTCGGAGACGGATACTGTCCGGGCAAATGCCACGTCCACGAACCGGTACGGGAAGCTGAACAGGTCGAGAGTGATCCCTTTTCCCTTGTAGAAGGAGATAAGATCGGCCAATGCTTTCCGTGGCCCCGATCCCTCTCCCGTTGTAACAATCGTCCCGGTATATCCGATGCGGTATACCCCTCCGTTCTCACCGATAAAATTCCCCCCGGTCCCGATCATCCGGCACAGGGCGTCCATGAAGCATGCGGTATTTCCGCTTGCCAGGACCACCTGGACTCCATTGTCCACCAATACGCGAATTGCGTCGATGGCCTCTGTATTCAGTCGCCTGCTCTGATCGGTAAGGGTCCCGTCAATGTCGGTGACCAATCCCCTGAGTCTCGGCACGGATTGATCCCTGGTGATCATTGTATGAAGTACAATTCTCTTCCCGTGAGGCTTATGTGTTCGCAATCGAAGGGGCTTTGTCCCCTTTGCACCCCTGGGCTACCTGCGGTGGCCAACTACACCTGTGAAAGGGAAAGAATCAGGGCAGGACCCTATCGCAATTCGGGGTGGTGCAAGGAGGGGTGATACCGCGAGGGGCTCCGCCCCTTCGAACATCAGGCCACCATTCGGGGGCCTAACGCACTGTATCGGGGAAGAATCCAAACAAGGTCCCCAGCACAGGGACTCATCGCAATGTTGGGATGCCACAGCGGCGGGGCCACCAGGCCCCAAGAGCGTCTAAGAATGTGTGCGGTAAGATTGTCCCAGAAAAGCCACAGATGTGAGGGCTGTCACCCCACACTCCCGGCACGATGAATCCCGCCGCCCCCGCGGGGCGCCCCCGCGGCGGATCAACCTACCAGGCGGGGACCTGCCTCAACATCTATCGAGAATCATTGGTAGATACCAAGGCCGGACCAGGTCACAATTCGGGGTGGTGCAAGGAGGGGTCTTAACCCTACCCGTCTAAAGAATTCCTGGAAGGTCTCAGGCCCCGGCCCGGAATATACTCCCGTGGAAAGTGTGCAGGATATCCGTGAACCTACTCGAGCCTGTTTTCCAAAAAAATCACAATTTGAACCCTGGGATCGTATCGAATAATTTCTGGTAAAGCTCGGAAAACAGAGTAATATATTCGCTGGCACGCCCGGTTGCAACATATAAGGTTTTTTCGTCCTCATCCGTTCTTGACAGGTATCCTTTCGAACAGAGAAACCCGATATACTCCTGTCCGGCCTTCGAGTTCAGGTCGCACCGGTGAACAATGGCGGTAAACGATCGCGGGGATCTGCAGAATACGAGGATCTCCCAGTAAATTTCATACTGGGTTCGGCGCTCGGTTTTCATTGTATCATTCCCGTCCCAGTTTTTCTGCGAGTGCATGTTCCGACAGGGACAGTCCATCCTGGCGAAGGTCCCAGGCCCTTGAAAACCGTTTGAAATAATACGAGCTGAGCAGGCTCGCTGCGGCAATCCCGAGCGCCAGGAGTGCCGAGGGTATGAGCAGGTAGCTGTTCAGAGTAAACGTTCCGGAGGTAAGGCCGATGGATGCAAATTCCAGGCCATTGAGGATTCCCAGGGCAAGGAAACAGAACCCGCCGAGCGTGCAGACAAGGATCATCGTCCGGATGGTCTTTTTATGTTCGCGATAATGGGCGATCATCCTGACAATCCCGGAAATTAGGATCTCATCAGAGATCGGGGATGTCCGGCCTTTGATTTCAGTACGGATATCGTCGATGCCATCCATGATCTCGACACTGGAAATAAGCCACGAAAGGCCAAGCCCGAAACATATCATGGAGATGGCCCCGGCAGCGATCCGGGATAGTGGCAGGATCGACCAGTCCGTCAGGCCAAGGATGGAGGTCACGATGAACTGAATCGCGAACGCCACAGCCAGTGCCCCGAACACCACGTTCAGCAGTGTCAGCAGAAAGAAACTGTCGAGCTCGCTCCTGAAACGCAAAAATGTTGTATCTGTCATGCGGTGATTACCGCTCCATAGTTATATGGACGTTCCCTGATAAAAGACCATGAACCTCAGATACATACCTGGAATTTCCGAATCCAGGCCCGCAGACGACTCTCCCCATTGTGCGTCCGTGCAGACAGAATAAAAAGAGTTGGCCAGGGTCCGCCCTGTCAGCAGGGCTTGAGACCGGCTTCTTCGACCATGAAGGTCGCCTCTCCCTCGGGCAGGTTGGGGCTGTCCACCAGCCTTGCGATTCGTTTCCCTGCCTTGCTCTTCCGGAGGTAGAGCCGGAACGTGGCGGTATGTCCGACGAT
>DAEV01000090.1 GCA_002509495.1 Methanolinea sp. UBA473
TGTCTCGATGAGAATCATGTGGTTTCTTCAGGTTCCGGGAGAAGAAAAAAGGAGAGAAACTGGATTATCCTGTGGATTTACCCCTTTCAAGCCCCGATCTTCACCAGCATCTCTTCCAGGCTCGGGTAGTGCGACTCGATCCGCTGCACGACCCCTTCGGCCTTCCCGATCGATCCTGTGAGGGCGTTCATCTCCTCGATGCTCCCTGCCCGGGCCCTGTAATACCCGCCGTCCGTCTCCACGTCGGCAAGGGCCTGGACCTTCGAGACATCCGGGACTGTGAAGAAGATCCGGTAGCTGACCGAACCGAACATCTCCCGGAGCTCCTGCATGGTCCCGAACGCCACCCTCTGCCCCCTGCGGAGGATCAGGATCCGGTCGCAGATCGCCTCCACCTGGTAGAGGTTGTGGGCCGAGAGGATGATCGTTTTTCCGCATGACCGGAGATCCCGCATGAACTCCACGATGTGCCGGGAGGTCATGGGGTCGAGCCCCGAGGTAGCTTCGTCGTAGATCAGGATGGATGGATCGTGGATCAGTGAGCGGGCGATCGCCGCCTTCCGCTTCATCCCCTTTGAAAACTCCCCCATCTTCTTCCCGTTCGGCTCGAGGGCGAGCCAGGACAGGAGCTCGTGTTCCCTCTTCCGGATCTCCCCCTTTCCGAGCCCGTAGATCTCCCCGAAGAACCTGAGGTACTCGTCGACCTTCATGGACTCGTAAAGCCGCGACTCCTCGGGAAGGTACCCGATCATCTGCTTCATGCCGTCAGGGTTGCGGGTCATGTCCATACCGTCGATCTCGAGCTCGCCCCCGGTCGGCGGGATAAGCCCGGCCAGGATCTTGAGAAGGGTGGTCTTCCCCGCCCCGTTGTGCCCGATGACCCCCAGGATCTGGGACCGGTCGAATTCGAAGCTGACCCGGTCGAGGGCGGGGACTTCCCCGTATCGCTTGGATATTTCGCGTCCGACTATCATTTGAGGTCCATTTGCACACATTTCCTTGACCTGCAAGGTATTATAGGTGCTGAACCTACCATTCCTGGTACACAATTCAGATGTTTTCCATCCGCGATTCCGACGAAGCGAAGTGCGAACATGGCCTGCCTGGTTTGATAGCATAAGAGTTCTCCATGGCGCCCCTCATGCAGGTTCTCTCCCAAGTCTCCACGATCGCACGCTGGGAAATTCGCCGATCGTTCGGAGTCATGGGGAAGAACGTTCTCCCCGTCGCGGTGCTCCTTTTCATCCTGCTGGTCGCAGTGACAGGGTTTACCGCCGACAAGGGCCTCCACCTCCAGAACGGAATGTACCGCCTGGGGACAGACAACCCTGCAGTGGCAGAAATCTTTGGGTCCGACCCGCGGTTCGTGATCTACCTCGGCGATGCTTCTGCCCTTAACGCTGGACGCGACTCGCTCGATGTCGTGATCTCAGGGGGAGAGGTCCATGCACGGGACTCGGACCGCGGGAGGGCTGCGCTTACGGCGCTCTCGAGGGACTACCAGAACTACCGGGACTCGGTCTACAGCCGGGAACAGGACCTCTTTGCCGCATATCCCCTCTGGATTGACCTTGTGCCTGTAAAGAGCGAACTCGATTTTGCGGAGACCCAGTCCGGGCAGAAGCTCTCTATTGCACCGGCCACCCTGCGGTTTCCCGTTCCGGAAGGTCCGGTCCAGGCTATCCCAACCCCTGATGCCGGAGTCGCCTTCACCACCGAGGAACTTCGTGCCGGCCTGTCCGAGGTACAGGGTCAGGAGAGTCAGATTGCCCGGTACACCGAGCTTCTGGGCACCGAAAGCCCGTTCGGATCCTTCAAGATCCCCTCCCAGCTCTCCCCTCCCCTGCCCTTCGACTCCATCATCCTCATATTCCTCTTCATCTTCCCCCTGTACTTCACGTCGCAGTTCTACATGATGAGCATCATGCAGGAGCGACTTGAGCGGAGGGGGGAAGTCCTCCTCTCGACACCGGCAGGCCCGTCGGCCGTAATCGCAGGCAAGGCTCTCCCCTACTTTGCGGGGATGATCCTCATCTCGGCAGGCATCGCCCTGTGGGTCCAGGCCCCGCTTCTTATCCTTGTGCCGCTCTTCCCGGTGATCCTCTTCTTCCTCGCGAGTGCGCTTCTCATCGGGATGGTCTCGCGGAGTTTCAAGGAACTCTCTTTCATCTCGATCTTCTTCTCGACCGTGGCAACCACCTACCTCTTCTTCCCGAGCATCTTTGCAAACGTGCACGTGATCAGTCTTGTCTCCCCCCTGACCCTCATCGTGCTCACCCTCGAAGGAGAGGCGTACACCCTGAGCCAGTACCTCTTCTCGACCTCCCTCTTTTATCTGACCAGTGCAGTCCTCTTCTACGTAGGAGTGATGAACTTCCGGGAGGAGCGTCTCTTCTCGCTCTCGGGACTGGTCTCCCGGATCCGTGAGTTCGTCTCCTCCAGTCTCTCTTATCGGCACCCTTACCTCTCCCTTTTTGCTTTCAATGCGCTCACCGTGCCCTTTGTCTTCATGGCGCAGATGATGCTCCTTGTCCTCTTTTTTAACCTCCCGATGCCCCTCTCCCTGATCCTGCTGCTCATCTCTGCAGCGTTCGTGGAGGAGATCGCCAAATCCGTAGCGATCACCACGCTTCTGCTGGATTCACCGTTAAAATTCCCCTGGTGGAAAGTCGTGGCCTGTTCGGCGGTCACCGCAGCCGCATTCCTCTTCGCGGAGAAGCTGCTCCTCCTGATCACCCTCACCCAGATCACGGAGTCTGTCTTTGGAAGCATCCTCTTCCTCTCCCTTGGTGCCCTCACTCTTCCCTTCCTGCTTCATTTCGCAGGGGTCCTGATCACAGCATCCTTTGTCCGGTGGAAAGGCGGGAAAGGCTATCTCCCGGGAATCCTCCTCGCAACCCTCGTGCACTGCCTGTACAATGCGTACTTTATCCTGGGGTGGCTTACATGAAGGCCAGGAATCTTGCCCTCGTCATGAAGAAGGACCTCCGCGGCCTTTCAAAGGAACGGACCATCGTCCTCGCCATCCTCCTCCAGCTCTTCGTGGCCATGTTTTCGTCGTTCCTGATGGTGGGACTCACGTCCATGTACGACCCGGGAGCGCTTTCGCAGTTCAGCCGCGTCAGGTACGGGATCGCTTACGCGGGAGAGGTCTCCCCTCTCGAGGATCTCCTAAGGGAGGACCGTCAATTCCGCGTGTACCGGATGGACCTCTCCCAGGCGGTGGCTGCGCTCGGGGAGAGGAAACTCGCAGCGGTGATCTATGTGCCGGACACCGACCCCGGGGGGGGTGATCCGGTCAAAATCACCATGTATACATTGCAGAACGATATCCAGGCTGCGGTGGTGGAGGTGAAGTTGAAAGAAGTACTGCTCCAGTATGAAAAGGACCTTCGCGCTCTGAGGATTGAACGGCTGGACATCCTGCCCGTCCAGGTGAACTTCCCCGCAGACACCCGGACGTCGGACTTCTACGAGTTCATCTACGGTCTCCTCATCCCCCTCCTGCTCTTCATGCCCGCGATCATCTCCGCAGCCCTGATCATCGACCTGATCACTGAGGAATACCAGCACCACACGCTCGAGACCCTGCTCTCGACCCCGATGACCATGACCGAGGTCGTATGGGGCAAAATCCTGGCCTGCCTGATCCTTGTCCCTGTCCAGGCAGGGACATGGCTCGTATTACTCACTGCAAACCGGATCCCGATCCAGAACATCCCCCAGATCCTTATCCAGGTGATCTCGTTCTCCCTTGTGCTCATCCTCATCGGGGCCATCACCGCCCTGTATTACAGGGAGCGGACCGCCGCCCAGTTCATCTTCTCGACGGCCATCGTCGTGCTGATGCTGTTTGTGCTGGCATTCCCTGACAATCCCTTGAACCTCATCGCCCTTCTCGCAACCGGGGTCGCCGGAATGGAGCAGTGGATCATCCTGGGGGGAGTATCCCTCCTATGCCTGGGTCTCGGTGCTGCGACCCACTGGTTCGCAAAGCGTATAGCTTCCCAGGGCCTTTCCGGGTAGTAATTTTAAAAAACCATTTTGTAAGGGGTACCAAAGCCCCACTTATTTTCCCTCCGTTTTTTTATTCCAGGGACCGGAAATTAAAATTGACAATTCTGAACGGTTTTTCCGATATCGACCCAATTTCGATACATTGAAGTGATGCCCTGCGATTAATATTTAAAATCAGCGAGGAGTTGCGAGGATGTTCTGTCCCAGGTGCGGAAGGGAAACTGAGAGCGAAGGGAAATTCTGCCAGTGGTGCGGCGGCGACATGCGTGCCGCACCCCCGAAGGCAGTACTCCGGAAGAAGGTAGGCGATGTCAGTACTGAGAAATATGCCGGACTTGCAAGGAGGATCGGATCCGCCTTCATCGATCTCATCTTCCTTGTCATCTTCGACCTGATCCTGATGGGAGTTGTCACGATCGTCTCGGGGATCCTCCTCCGACCGAGCCCCTTCTCGGAAGCTCTCCTCCAGATCACCCAGTACTCCCGCCATGTCCCCCGCACGGACGGGTACGGGAACGTGATCAACGCGGTCGTCCCCAACCAGCTCCTTTTTTCGGCAGTCGTACTCTTCCTGATCGTCCCCTGGATCTATTTCGCCTATCTTGAGAGTTCCCGGAACCAGGCCACCCTCGGAAAACTTGCGGTCCGCATCGCGGTCACGGACATGAAAGGCAACCGCATCACGTTCGCACGGGCAACACTGCGATTCTTTGCCATGTTCCTCTCGTGGATTACGCTCTGCGTCGGATTTATCATCCCCGCCTTTACCCGGTACAAACAGGGTCTCCACGACATCATTGCCGGGACACTGATGTTCCTGCAGGAAAACTGAAAATCCTTTTATGATCGATTGATCCTCTCCTGATCCACTTCCGATCTCCGATACGCTCACGGAATGCCGTTCGAATACCGATCCCCAAAATATATTAAGGCTTCGTTCACAAGTCTATGGTTCAATGGAGCCTTATCATGTGGTTTGAACTGTTAATCCTGATCATCGGTATCGCGTATGGATTCCTGAAGAAAGGAAAAGAGGATCTCTGGGGCCTCCTGAAGACCGGGGCGATCATAGGCATTGTCCTTGGAGTGATCCTCGGTATCATCGCAACCTTCCTCGCCCCGGGCGGCATCGGCCTTGCGGTCGGTTTCCTCGGAGCGATCGGGATCTTCATCGGGATCATCATCCTCGTGATCATCTTCATCGTCGGGGTCTTTATCGGGGACCTGATCGAGAAGGCAGTAAAAAAGAATTAAATTTTTTTTGATACAGGGTAATCCAGAGAGTTTCGAATGGATCCCGGCCTGTCTATTCGTCGTATTTTCCTTTCAGGCCCGCCCATCCGGTGAACCCGCAGTAGATGCACCCGTCGCCCTCGCAATGCCTGCACTTGCAGGCCGGTGCCTGCACCAGCACGTACCCGGTCTTGTCGCAGTAGATGCATCCGGCCCCCTCGCAGTGATTGCACCGGGCCTTTTCATAGCACTTCGACGGTGGAGTTTCCATTTGGAGTAAGGTTGTTTGTTACGGGGATTAAGGGTTCTGATTCTGCCCTAAATTCGCCCGTCGTGATCGCCATTCCCGCGCAGTTCCAGCACCGCACCCCTGTCGGCCTGTCCCACAAGACCGGCATACCGGGCCAGGACACCCGATAGCGGGCGGGTCCTGGGTTTCCAGATCTTTCGGCGCCGGTCCATCTCGGCCGGGTCTACGAGAAGATCCAGGGTGCGTGCGTGAAGGTCGATCGCGATCCTGTCCCCTTCGTGAACCAGGCCAATGGGACCGCCCACCGCGGCTTCCGGTGCGATATGCCCGATGCAGGATCCCCGTGTCCCACCCGAGAACCGGCCGTCGGTGACCAGAGCCACGCGGGTGTACCCGAGGCCCACGATGGCCGAGGTGGGGGAGAGCATCTCCGGCATCCCCGGTGCGCCCCTGGGACCTTCGTACCGGATCACCACAACATCGCCTTCCCGGATCTTCCGGGCCAGGATCGCGTCCATCGCCTCCTTCTCCCCGTCATAGACCCTCGCCGGGCCTTCGTGCTTCCAGTTCTCCTTCTTGACCGCCGCCGACTTGACCACCCCTCCCCTCGGTGCGAGGGTCCCGGTAAGGATACGAAGCCCTCCTGCAGCGTTCACGGGGTCCTCGAACGTACGGATGATTCCGGGCGACGGGATCTTCGCACTTCCGGCTAGGGAGAGGATGCTCTTGCCCGAGACAGTGGGAGTGTCGTCGAGGGATCGTGCGAGGGCTGCCAGGACAGCGGGGATACCTCCGGACCGGTGGAGATCCAGCATGGAATGAATCCCGGCAGGCTGCATATTGCAGAGATGGGGGATCTCGGTCCCGATCCTGGTGAAGGTCTCCAGGTCGAGGGGAATTGCAGCCTCGGTTGCCAGAGCCATGAGGTGGAGGACCGTGTTGGTCGATCCCCCGAGCGCCATGTCGACGCGTATCGCATTCTCAAGGCTTCCCCGGGTGATGATCTCCCTCGGTTTTAAGTCCTCCTTTACAAGTCCCACGGCCCGTTCTCCCGATTCCCGGGCGATCCTGAGCTTGGCGGCATCCACCGCAGGGATGGCGGCGCACCCGGGCAGGGACATCCCCATCGCCTCGGTCA
>DAEV01000080.1:0-415 GCA_002509495.1 Methanolinea sp. UBA473
AGCTGACCCTGACGTGGCTCTGGGCCGCGAGGTTATAGATCTCATCGGGCCGGACTTTGTCCATGATATTGGAGATCTGCTCCGAGTCTGAGAGGTCCCCGTAATGGAGGAAGAGCCCGATTCCACTACTGGACGAGCCGGCGATCTCTGCCTCCGGGAAGATATGGGCAATGCGACTTGTATTCAGGGAGGAGGACCGTCTCACAAGCCCGTGAACCTCGTAACCCTTGGAAAGGAGAAGCTCAGCAAGGTATGACCCGTCCTGGCCAGTGATTCCGGTTATAAAGGCTTTTTTCATTGAAGTGACACCGGAGAAGTTATTTTTAGTATATTTCTACATCAGGGGGCATATATATTGTGCTTCTTAAAGAACCATGAGGGGAAGGGGATAGAGAATTATTTAAGCACAGAAGGG